>PLLM01000048.1 GCA_003141275.1 Phycisphaerales bacterium | reverse complement strand
ATCCCGGATGAGGAAGCTGAGAAAATACAGACTGTTGGGGCGGCGGTCGACTACATCGTTAATGCGGCAAAGGCGGCAAAGAAGAAATAGCAGCAAATGAGCAGACGACGAGTAGTCATCACGGGTCTGGGCTGTATTACGGCCTTGGGGGAAACCGCTGGCGTGCTTTTTGAGGCACTTTGCCAGGGTAAAAGCGGCATCGCGACAATAGAGTCGTTTGATACTACTGCGTACCCGGTTCACTTCGGCGGGGAAGTTAAGCAATTCGATGTTACCAAGTATATTGAAATCCGCGAAAGCAAGCGGATGGACCGATTTTCCCAGTTTGCGGTAGCGGCGGCCAGCCAGGCGGTAACGGACAGCGGGCTGGACTTCAGCAAGGAAGACCCATACCGGATAGGCGCGATAGTAGGAACTGGAATCGGGGGGATAAAAGAGATAGAGGAACAGCATCTTGTGCTTTTGAACAAGGCGCCGATGAGGATTTCGCCTTTTACGGTTCCCCGGCTTATGGCCAACGCGGCGGCAGGAAATATCGCGATACGATATGGTCTGCGTGGGCCGAATTTCTGTGTATCAAGCGCATGTGCCAGCAGCAATCACGCGATAGGTGAGGCGTTCTGCAATATCGTGGCGGGTCGCAGCGACGTTATTTTAACAGGCGGGACTGAGGCGGCGGTAACGCCACTGGGCCTGGCGAGTTTCTGCGCGGCAAGGTCGCTGAGTTTGCGAAATGACAGCCCCACACAGGCGTCGAGGCCTTTCGACAGAGACAGGGACGGATTTGTGCTCGCGGAAGGAGCGGGCATCCTGGTGCTGGAAGAATACGAACGCGCGAAGAAACGCGGGGCAGTGATATACGCGGAGGTGCTGGGATACGGGGCGACGGACGACGGGAACCATATAACGGCACCGCTGCCGGATGGGGCGGGGGCGGCAAAAGCGATGGAGTTTGCGCTTAAGGATGCACAATTGTCGCCTGAGAAGGTCGATTACGTCAATGCCCACGGGACGGGGACAGAGTTAAACGATATCGCGGAAAGTTCCGCCATCAGGGCGGTGCTGGGACCCCACGCGTATAAAGTTATGGTCAGCTCGACAAAGGGCGCACACGGCCATTTGCTGGGGGCAAGCGCCGCAATAGAACTGGTTATATGTGCCGAGGTGATTAAGAATTCGATTGTTCCGCCCACGATTAACCTCGATAACGTTGATGAGCGTTGCGATCCGAAGATGGATTTTGTGCCTTTGAAAGCCAAAGAACGTAAAGTCGGCGTCACGATGAGCAATTCGTTCGGTTTCGGCGGGCACAACGCCTGCGTGGTAATCGGAAAAATTTAGTTATTTCTGATTCTGCATGCAGCAGACAAGTTTCGGTTTACTTTCCCGTAAAGGCATTATTCCTGTTGCCTGATTTCCCTTGTTCGTTGCCGCATAAAGGATAAAATACGTTTGCTTTTTTTCGGGAGGGATGAAAGTTAATGGTGTTAGCCGGGGCCTATGGCGAAGAAAAAGTTGACCGAACACGGGTTATCTGTTGTAGAAGTGGAACGCAGTAAAAAGCGGGTAACGCTGTTCATATACATCGTGCTTGCGGCGGTCACAGTTGTCGCGTATGAACCGATAAGGCACAATGGTTTTGTCGGGTACGACGATAACGAATACATAGTAAAAAACCCCCACATCACCGGAGGGATAACACAACAGTCGCTAACGTGGGCGTTCACGAAGCCATACGCATCAAACTGGCATCCCCTGACATGGATTAGCCATATATTGGATTGCCAGGTTTTCGGCTTGAATCCTTTGGGGCATCATCTTGTCAGCGTTTTATTTCATACCGCTAATGCGCTGCTTTTGTTCTGGATTCTTAAAAACATTACAGGAACAATCTGGACAAGCGCATTTGTTGCGGCGGTCTTCGCGGTGCATCCGGTGCAGGTGGAGTCGGTCGCCTGGGCGGCAGAGCGAAAAACGGTGCTTAGCGGCCTGTTTTGGCTGCTCACGATGGCCGCGTATGTACGTTATACGAGGCAGCCAGCGTTCGGGCGATACATATTGGTGCTGCTGGTTTTCGGCCTGTGTATTATGACTAAGCCGATTGTTGTTACGCTTCCATTGGTATTGCTTCTGCTTGATTACTGGCCCCTTGAACGGGTTCGGTGGGGACAATACGTCGGAGCCGCGTCTAAATCGGCGAAATGGCTGATAGTAGAGAAAATTCCCCTGTTGGCGATGTCGGCGTTTTTGAGTGTGATGACCTTCGTCTCGCAAAAAAGCGGCGGGGCGATGTCCACGGCGGAGAATATGCCCTTGGATTACCGAATTGCCAATGTGTTCCTTTCCTATATAAGATACATCGGCAAAATGATATGGCCGAGTGGATTAGCTGTATATCACCCACATCCCCGCACGGGTTTTTCGGATATCGCGGTAGTGACATGCGCACTGCTGTTTGTCCTGATAACCTTCTTTAGCATTTATATGGGCCGTCGTAAAAAGTATGTCGCGGTCGGATGGCTGTGGTACGTCGGGACACTTGTGCCGATGATTGGGCTGGTCCAGGTGGGTGCGCAGGCAATAGCATACAGATATATGTACCTGTCGATGCTGGGCCTGCTGATTATCGTTGCTTGGGCCGTCAAAGACCTCGTTGCCAATCGGTTTCGCCGGAAAGTTGTTGCGGCGGTATCGGCGATAGTCGTGCTGTCCGCCTTTGTTATCCTTACGCAGATGCAGGTCGGGCATTGGCAAAATACTATAACGCTGTTTGAGCACACTCTGAATGTTACCAAGGATAACGCGGCGGCGGAACACAACTACGGATACGCCTTGTCCGAGGCGGGCCGGCTCGATGAGGCAACAATACATCTGAACAGGGCGGTCCAGCTTGTTCCAGAATTTGTTGAGGCGAGAAACAACCTCGGCAAGCTTTACTTGAAGCAGGGTAAAATCAATGAGGCAATTGACTGTTTTACTGAGCTTGCAAAACGCAAAGATGCCCCCGCGGAGGTGCACTACAGTTTGGCATCGGCGCTGCTTATGCAAAAGAGATATGACGAGGCCATAAAACAACTTGCCATAGTGCTGGAGCTGGACCCTGACTATGCTCACGCTCACAGTGCGATGGCGGTTGCGTTAATGTCGGCGGGCAGGACCGATGAGGCAATTGCCTGTTTTAATAAGTACCTGCGGCTAAACGAGAATTCCGTGGAGCTGCATTACAATCTGGCAGTTGCGCTGGTGATGCAGAAGAAGTACGACGAGGCAATAAGACATTTTACCAGGGTCACAGAACTGGACCCCAATAATGCAGGCGCTCTTAACGGCCTGGCGAGGACGCTTGATACTTTAGCTGTTACTTATGCGGACGCAGGCAAATTTGACGACGCGAAAATAACGGCAGAGAAGGCACTGAACATCGCCAAAACGGCAGGACTGGCGGATCTCGCCCGTGAAATCGATAGTCGCCTGCAGCTTTACAAAAAAGGTTTGCCGTATCGGAGTAAATAATCTTCAGCTATACTATTGGTTTTTGGAGTTTCGAGAATGTCCGAGACATTTGATGTTGTTGTAATTGGTTCAGGGCCGGGCGGATATTACGCGGCGATTCGCTGCGCACAAAAAAGGGCGACGGTCGCCATTATCGAAAAAGCTGAGACGGGCGGGACCTGCCTGAATTGCGGTTGTGTTCCCTCAAAGGCGCTCCTTGCCTCTGCTGAGGTTTTGCTTCAGGCGAAAAACGCAGGCGATTTGGGTGTCGATATTCCGATGGTGTCGCCCAACTGGGTGAAAATGCAGCAGCGAAAAGACGCAATCGTCGCCGGTTTCAGAAAAGGTCTGTCCGGTCTTCTGCAGGCAAACAAAATTAAGATGTTTGCGGGGACAGCCATTATTTCTTCGCCAAAGGCGGTCGTCGTTAAAACCCAAACAGGGCAAATCGAAATCAACGCGACAAAAGGAATCATAATAGCGACTGGCTCCGTCCCGGTTGAAATCCCTGCATTTCCGTTCGACGGCCAAACCGTCATCAGCAGCACAGAGGCATTATCATTGCAGGCAATTCCAGCTTCGATGGTAATTGTGGGGGGCGGCATCATCGGCTGCGAGCTTGCCTGTGTTTATGCCGCAGTCGGAACGAAAGTTACCATCGTCGAGGCACTGGAGCGAATCATAAACACCGAAGATAAATGGGTCAGCCAGATACTCGAACGCGAGTTCAAAAAGCTCGGCATTACGGTCTTAACCAGCCAGAAAGTAACAGCGGTCGATAAGACAAACAATTCAGCAAAAGTAATTTTGCAGTCGGGACAGGCGATTGAAGCCGAGAAGGTCCTCGTGGCCGTAGGCAGAAGGGCGGTCTGCGACAAGCAGACAATCGACAACCTGAAATTGCAAACTAATGGCCCGGTGATAAAGGCCAACGACAGGATGCAAACCAGCGTCCCCGGCGTTTACGTGATTGGCGACGTGGTGGGCACAACGTATCTGGCGCACGGCGCATTTGCGGAAGCGGAGGTCGCCGCGGAAAATGTCACCGGCGGCAATTCTAAAATGGGCGACTATTCGCTTATCCCCAGGGCCGTCTATACATTCCCCGAAATCGCCTCGGTGGGCAAATCCGAAGACAGGTGCGCAAAAGATGGTATCGAGGTCGCAGTCGGCAGGGGGTTCTTCAAGGCCAACGGCAGAAGCATCGCGCACAACGAAACCACGGGCGAAATCAGGGTCGTTCGCGAAAAATCGAGCGATAAGATATTAGGCGTTACTATGGTCGGTGCACGCGTAACGGAGTTTATAGCCGCCGCCCGGCTTATCATTGGCTCAACTGAAAAGTTCAATGCCGTCAGCTTCCCGCACCCGACCGTCTCCGAGGTTCTCAAAGAAGCGTGGGAAGACGCTTTTGGTCTCAGTGTTCATCAACCTCCTCGTCAAATTTAACCCACACTTTATTGGGGAGGCCGAAAGCCGACCGTCGGTAAAATATGTTGCGGAAAGGGCGATTTCCCTATAAACTGGCGTATGTTGTTTATGGCTTTGGCGGCGTACCCAAGTGGCCTAAGGGGACGGTTTGCAAAACCGTTATTCGTGGGTTCGAATCCCACCGCCGCCTTGTTCTATTTTAGTCAACCCCGGCTGCACTAAAATACCCGCAAGCCACAGCATCAAATACCGAGAAAATTACCAAAAACCACTTGACAATCCCGCCAAAAAAGATATTATTGTCCGTTGTCCATTACATAACAGATAAGTTGGAGGCCAGAGAAAAGGATGTTAGAAGGCCAAAAACAACAATGGGCAGAGGAACATGCCAGCCGAATCCAGAAACGATTTGAGCAATGGCAACAGCCGCTCGGTATCGATGGCCAGGAGTATGCCAAATACCTCAGGATTGAGCTGATTCAGTGCTGTGACGACCCGTTGCTCAAGGAACTGATTGAGTCGATGTCGCAGTGATTCCTGCCTCTTTCGACTAAGCTCAAGACAGGTGATTCGGCGGTAACATAGGGAATATTTATATCCTTATTTTTACTCACGCAAAGCCCCTTTTTTAGAGCAAAAAGGCTGTTTTACTCTAAACACAACCCAAAATGGCAAACTGGAGGATATTTTGCTTGACATTAAAAGTCAAATTGGGTAATATGGACAAGCTTGGGGAGCAAGATTTGAACTTTAAAATGACGAATTATTGGGAGGTTAAAAATGCGCAAAATATCTGTCGTATGGTTACTAATAGGCATACTTGCCAGCTCGTTAATGGCAAGCCCCTCGGTTTACATGACCCAACAAAGCGGTTACTATAGCGGCGTTGGCGGTGAGTTTACAGCGACACCGACTGGCGTGGCGGGCTTGACCAATGGCGTCAGCTTCCAGACCTTCTGCCTCGAATACAATGAGCATATCTATTTAAACCAGAGTTACGACGCTGTAGTGAACACCAAAGCGATAAACGGCGGTGTCGGGCCCCAGGGAGACCCGATTGATGCCAGAACCGCGTTTCTTTATGATTCGTTCCTTAACGGCACACTTGCCAATTATGACTATACCCCTGGGACAGGTCGTGAACAATCCGCAAAGGCACTTCAGGAAGTAATCTGGTACATTGAAGATGAACAGGGCAAAACCTGGACCAACTATGATAACTCACTTCAGGATAAACTTTACCGTGCGGCACAGAACTCCGGCTGGACAGATATAGGCGACATCCGCGTTCTCAATCTCACCCAGGATGGCCAGCTTTACCAGGACCAACTCGTCCGAATTAACGTCGTTCCGGTTCCTGGTGCGCTGTTGCTCGGCGGCATTGGAATAGGATTTGTCGGCTGGATGAGACGTCGGCACCTGATACAATAATCAAAACCAAAAGTAATCTTCACAGGGCTTGCAGGAAGAAGAGACCTGCAAGTCCTTGTTTTTTCACGTCACAATTTTTGCTTTCAATCTGCGATTCTGGGGTTAATCTATAAGCAGAATTATGAAGGTGGATATTGGAAATACCGTTCTGGAGCTGCTCGACAGCGACATTACCGAAATGGACACCGACACAATCGTCAACGCGGCCAACGCCCAGTTGGTTCTTGGCGGGGGAGTAGCGGGGGCGATAAGGCAAAAGGGCGGGCCGACGATTCAGCAGGAGTGCAATAAAATAGGCGGGACATTCGTCGGCGGGGCGGTAATCACCACGGCCGGCAAATTAAAGGCCAAATATGTCATTCACGCCGTTGGACCTCGAATGGGTGAGGGTGATGAGGATGCCAAACTCAAAAACGCGACGCTGAACTCGCTCAAACTGGCTGATAAGCATAATCTCAAGAGCATTGCATTTCCCGCCATAAGCGCAGGCATATTTGGTTTCCCGATTGATAGATGCGCCGAGATAATGCTGCGGACGACTATTGATTATCTGAAGGCCAAAACAGGATTGAAAAAAGTCGTATTCTGCCTTTTCGGCAGGGACAGTTATACCGTCTTCGAGGGGCAGCTTGGTCGGGAAATTGCGCAATGAGGTCTTGTCGCGGATTAAGCAATAGGAGCTAAAAGCAGCAGGGATGGGGCCTAAGGGTGTCAAAGCGGTTTATGAGAACCTTACCTTAAGGTCAAAAATATAGCTGATTTGAAGACGGCAATTGAAACCATAAATTGATTGAAAAATTGACATTTGCCGATTATATTAAAAGTGTTTAATCAGAATAGAGAAGGATATCACAATGAAAAGGTTAAAAAAGAAGATACTACGCACAGTTAGCCGCCTTTTTTATCAAACCGGTCATTAAAGGAGAGGTTTTGCATATGAGTACAAAATCGTCCGCAGCACCCGTACTGAGTATGCCTATAGCATTGATGAGATGGGGAGTATATGCCTGTTTTTTCTTCTCCGGCGCCACTGCGATTATTTTTGAAGTATTATGGAGCCGGCAGTTTGTAACAGTTTTTGGTAATAGTGCTTATGCCATCAGCATTGTATTATGTGCATATATGGCAGGTCTGGGTTTGGGGGGACTTGTTGGCGGGTGGTTTGCTGACCGCATTACACAGCGAGCGGCTGTTTACGGTATAGTTCAGATGGGAGTGGCGGCCTGGGCAATGGCGATCCCGACAATGTTGACCTGGCTGAGAGAACTGGTGCCGGTTCTGACGGTATTGTCGCCGGAGTCGCTGTTTGTGAGCACGATGGCGAGGTTCGGGCTATCTTTCGCTATTTTGGTGGTTCCGTGTTTCCTGATGGGGACAACATTGCCCCTGCTGGTGCGGGCTTTAACTGAATCCGAACGATTTATCGGCTCTCGCATTGGAATGTTGTATTGCCTTAACTCGTTAGGCGCTGCTTTAGGCTGTCTTGCCGCAGGATTCTGGATGATAGAAACGATTGGTTTGGGCCGGACTAACCTGGCAGCCGTTGGCGTTAATATTGCGATTGCCGTTACGGCCCTGGCCCTTTCCAGACCGGTTGCCCGTGCGATTACGCTTGGCGGAGCCAAAACTCTTCAGGGTGTCCCGGCTAATTTAACTCTGGGGCAAGAACAGCAACCTCGCGGTGTAATACTGCTGATTTTGGCATTTATGAACGGCCTGGCGGGGCTTGCGTGTGAGGTAGTGTGGATACGTTATTTGGCGTTTTTTAGCCACACAGCTTATGTGTTTCCCACAATTCTGTGCGTTTATTTGCTCGGTATAGGGCTTGGCGGGCTGGTTTACGGTTTGCTGGCGGGTTGGATTAAACGGCCCATAATGGCGCTTGGTTTTATAGAGTTAGCACTGGCTGTGTCGGTTATCGCAACATTCATAATAAGCGCATTTATTTACGCCGAGGGACCGCCGCCGCCGCTGGAACTCAGAGGAATGGCTCTGATAACGGTGCTTTTTCCGACGGTGCTAATGGGTATTTCGTTCCCGTTGTTGTGCGCAGTGTATGGACGCCAGGTCAAGATGCTCGGCCGGAGAACCGGATTGTTGCTCGCGATTAATACTGCTGGTACCGTCGCTGGGTCGCTTTTGCCGGTGTTTGTGCTGGTGCCTATGCTGGGTATTCAGAAGAGTATAATATTGGTATCGACGATATACGGTGTAATGGGACTGGTGTTGCTGGCCAGTGGCGGTTCGGTAAACCGGAGGCTGGTTTGGCGAACGGCCGTTGGCTTTGCCATGGTTTTGCTTTTTTCGGTTAGCATGGTGCCCTCGAATTTGTGCCAGCGTGTGTTCTTAGCCGGGAGTTTTAATCTGGGCAAGCACACTGACATCGCTTTCTACCGTGAAGGTCGCACAGGCACGGCTGTTGTGACGCGTGACAAGCTGGACGGTTTGATGCAGGTTTATATCAACGGCGTGGCCGAGGTACCGTTGCTATATTGTCACAAAATATGTTTCAAAATGATTGGCGACCTGGCCCCCATGCTGCACCCCAATCCGGACGAAGTGCTGATGATATGCTTCGGCGGCGGCGTTGCCGCCGGTGCGACGGCGCAGATACCGGAGGTTAAGCGTTTGACAATCGTGGACCTGGAAAACAGTGTTATAGAGGCCGCAAAACTTCTCGATAAAGAAAATAATGGATTGCTGAATAACCCCAAAGCGCATATCGTGATAGATGATGGCCGCAACTATATAATGACGTCGCACCAAAAGTGGCCCGTAATTGTCTCGGATTCCACACACCCAAAATCAGGCGACAGTTGGGTTCTCTATACACAGGAGTTCTACCGCCTTGTGCGAGAGCATTTGACAAATGATGGTATCTTCGTTGAGTGGCTTCCATTGCACAATCTTAGCGTAGAGGAATTCAAGATTATAGTGCGGACATTCCAGTCGGTATTTCCTCATACCAGCTTGTGGGTTACAGAGGGGTTAGATGAACACGGCAGCTTAGCCCCATATACACTGCTGGCTGCTACGCCAGAGCCGCTGAAGATAGACGTGGGCAGGCTGCGCGAGCGGCTTAATGTCGAGGCGGTGCGTCGTGACCTCGAGCCGTTCAGTTTGCACACTCCCGAGGGTTTTCTTGATACGTTTTTCAGTGCGGAGGAGCAATTACGGCAGTGGGCAGGTAATGGTCCGGTCAATACAGATGACCTGCCTTTTACACAGTATCAAACGGCCTATTCCAAAAGCCCTATGTTTGAAAATGAAAATCTCATCGAGCCGATGGAGGATGTTTGGCCTTACCTGGCAGGCACAGGCAGTCCGCAGGAAGCAGAGCATCTGCGGCAAGAGCTCGCACTTCGGGCAAAGGCCTCTCGTCTGGTTTTGCTGGGGCAAATAAGAAATGCGTACACCTTGCTGCCCAATGACGAACGATACAAACAGATGCTGCATTTTTATGAAGTGACATCGGGGATATATATTAGAGGCCTTGTGAGCATGTACTGGGACAATCCGAAGTTTCTGGAGCATCTGGTCGGAATGGCCGCCGGCGACAAGGCAGTGGTGTCTATTTGTGAAAGGATACTACAATTTGCCCCGGACAACGTGACGGCGCTTAACGCATTAGGCGCAATATACATCAAAACTGAATCATGGCAGGAGGCGGAGAATTGTCTCAGGCGGGCTGTGCGTCTTAAACCGAACTCGGGTGCCGCTCGCTTCAGCCTCGGGTTAGTCCTGGACAAAACCGGACATCACGCAGAAGCTCTTGAACAGTGGAAGAAAGCGGCAACCATCGCAAAAGATGATAAATCTGCCAACCAACTGGGGGTTTGCCTGGCAAAGGAAGGGAAATTGGAGGAATCCATCCCATGGTTCCGCCTTGCCGCAGATATCAATCCCACAAATAAAATAACTCGGCTTAATCTGGCTCGTGCACTGTTTACTACCGGACGCACAGATGAGGCATTGACTCATCTGCATTACGTCCTGAAAATTGACCCTCAGGACGAGACGGCTCTAAGTATGCTGACAAAAATAAAAACGCGGGATAAAACCGACGGGGAAAATAAAGGTGGCCTGAAGTAATTCTATATGCCCCCCGCGATATCCTCAATGCGCCCGGCAGGAAGCGTTGCGCACTGAATTGGATATGGCTTTCCTGCCAGATATTGTTTTGCTCGCCTCGTCCCTAAGGGACGGGTTGCACTCGCAATGACTGCGTTTGGAATTACCAATTCCAATTTGTTGTTACAGGGATATAATCCCCTTTTATGAAAAACACAGCGATAAGTGAGTTGTTCTCCGAGATGGCGGATATAATGGAAATCCTCGGCGAGGACAGGTTCCGCATCAACAGCTATCGCAAGGTCGCACGGGTCATCGGCGATATGCCGACTGATATCGAGGAAATGTTGGCGACGGGGAAATTGGCCGAGACGCCGGGGGTGGGGAAATCGTCATTAGCCAAAATAGAGGAATTTATAAAGACGGGGCAAATCACCGCGCATCAGGAACTTTTAACGAAAATTCCGCAGAAGCTGCTGCAACTGTTAAAGATACCGGGGATGGGGCCTAAGGGCGTCAAAGCGATTTATGAAAACCTAAAGATCAAATCAATAGCCGATTTGAAGGCGGCGATTGAGACCGGCAAATTAGCCGAATTAGCCGGCTTCGGCGATAAAAAAGCGGCGATTATTGCCAAAGGCATTGAATTTCTGGCAAAATCAACAGGCAGGATTCGCTTGGACCAGGCGTTTAACGCGGCGACTATCGTGATGGACTTTCTTGAGGGATTGGCCAGCGTCAAAAAAATAGCGTATGCCGGCTCAGTTCGCCGATGCGCGGAAACAATAGGAGATGTTGATATTCTTGTTTCCGCAAAGGAGGGCAAAAAAATCATCGACGCCTTTGTTGGTGCGGAATTTGTCCAGGAGGTTATCGCAGCGGGGGACACAAAAGGAGCGGCAATTATAAAAACAGAGAGTTGCCCCGTTCACGTCGATGTCCGCGTTGTACCCCAAAAGAGTTTCGGCGCAGCGTTGAATTACTTTACGGGCTCGAAACAGCACAATGTTCGCCTGCGGGAGATTGCGGTAAAAACGAAACTGAAACTGAACGAATATGGCCTGTTCCGCGGCAAAAAAATGATAGCCGGCGCGACAGAGAGCGAAATTTATAAAAAGCTCGGTCTCGATTACGTTGAGCCGATGCTAAGAGAGGACAGGGGTGAAATTGAAGCAGCGCAAAAACATAATCTGCCGGAATTGATTCGGCTGGAGGATATCAAAGGCGATTTGCATATGCACACGACGGCCTCGGACGGCTCCTGTGAACTCGAAGAATTAGTCATCGCTGCCAGACAAAAGGGTTATCAATACATCTGCGTAACGGACCATTCGCCTTTCGTCGCGATTGCCAACGGGTTATCCCCCACCAGGCTGGCTAAGCAAATCGAGAAGGTTCGTAAATTCAGCGACCGGCAAAAAGACATCACCGTTTGGGTCGGCTCGGAGGTCGATATACTCGCGGATGGTTCGCTTGATTATGATAACAAGTTGCTGGCCCAGCTTGATTTTGTGATTGGCTCGATACATTCGAGAATGACCGGCTCGCGCGAACAGGTTACGGCCCGGGTACTCAAGGCGATGGATAATCCTTATCTTCATTGTATCGGCCATCCGACTGGTCGACTTATCGGTGAACGCGAACCGATGGATATCGATATGCAGGCGGTAATCAAACACGCCGCCGAGACGCACACCGCGATGGAGGTCAGCTCAAATCCGTATCGACTCGACCTCAAAGACGTTCACTGCAAAATGGCGATTGAGATGGGCGTAAAATTAGTCATAAATACCGACGCCCACAGATTGCACCAGCTTGATTATATGCCGTTTGGCGTAGCGACGGCCGCAAGGGGCTGGGCGACAAAGGCAGATGTGCTGAATACCTGGTCTTTGGCGAAATTGAAAACCTGGCTCGCCGCCAAAAGAAAAAAACTCTAATCGTTCGTTATTGTTGCGGCGAGTCAGGGATGTATTCGAGCAAATCGCCGGGCGAGCAATTCAACGCCTTGCATATCGAGTTGAGCGTGGAAAAACGAATCGCGCGCGCCTTGTTGGTTTTCAGAACCGACAGGTTATTCAGGGCGATACCGGTTGCGTCGGCAAGCTCCGTTAGTTTCATCCGCTTGTCAAGAAGAACATAATCGAGTCGAATATTAATCATCTTTTGTCCTCCTTAGACCAGCGTTTTCGATTCTTCGATGACGGGAAGCAGACGATGCAGTATCATCCCGATGCCGATGAGAAGCAGACTTTTTGCCAGGGTTGTCACAAGCAACGGCTGCACTAACAGTATTCGGGTCTGTTCCGATATTTCTGGAATTGCTAAATACCTTAAATTTACAATCCAGGGACTGTCGCCGGATTTTATGGAGCCGATGGAGATGAGTAACTTGATAATCAGAAAGACGGAGTAGATGTAGCACAATTTGTCCGTCATTCCCAGGATAAGAGGCGGCTTTTTCATGGGGCGGAGTAAATAATCCAGCAGCCCACCGATGGCGAAGGCCAGAAAACCGGGAATAACAAAGTCATAGACGAGTGCCGAAATAACATAAAGCAAAAAATTTATCTGTTGTTGTTCCTCTTTGATTGGCCAGCAATTTTTTCCAATAGCAAAAAGCCAGAAAAGTCCTCCCAGCATCAAGACCCAGCCGAGGATGCGGGCTATAAGGCAGTACGCCTGCAATAGCCGACGATGTTTTTCAATAAACTGTGTCATAAAAACGCCTCCTTTCTTTATATTTGCTTAACCTATCATCATTGATAATTATACGATAAACGTGTATTTGTCAATGAAAAAAAAGAGGATTTTTGAAATTTTTTTGTGATTTTTTACGGAGTAATACCGCCGATTTGTATAAGTCACGGGCAGAAAAGCGGTTACGTTACCACTGTGCCTCGTAGAACGGGCCGATATAGCCCTCTTTTTTCGGGTCTGGGCGGGCCTTGAGAATGGCCTCAGCAATCGCGGCGTCGGCAAGGTATGTAATCTTGATGTTCGATGAATCTGTTTCGACAATCGAGACCTTGTGGCCGAGGGCCTCGACTAACTGCGAATCATCAGTGATTTTTTCAGTGTTTGCCTTGTCGGCCTTTTCGCGGGATTTTTTCAGAAGCGAAACCTCAAATACCTGCGGCGTCTGCGCCTCGTAAAAAACCGAGCGGTCAATGTTTTTTACGATGATGCCGTCTTTGACTTCCTTGAGGGTGGCTATAACGGGACAGGCGAGAATTGCGGCTCCGGTTTTGGCGGCGGTTTTGATTGCGTCGTCAATCCATTTGGCTGTAACACAGCATCGTGCGGCATCGTGAATCGCTACAAGCTCGATATCGTCTTTTAATAATTGGATCGCCTTGTTGACGGTCTCAAATCGTGTCGCGCCGCCGATTAAGACCTTGACGTTGAAAAGCGAGAGATTTGCCCCATAGCGGATTTTCACAATCTCTTCATCTTCCTGCGGGATAGCGAGCAGGATTTGCTTTATGTCTTCGCGGTTCGAGAATAATTCGACGCTTCGCAGGAACGCGGCTCTCCCGCCGACATCGACAAATTGTTTATGTCGTTTTCCACCGAATCGTTTTCCGGGGCCGGCCGCACAAATTATCGCCGCAACATTAGGCATAATATCAACTCTCCATCAAATCAGCCAAAAGCATAAGCAAACACACGTGATTGTCAACACCTACTATGTGCGGAGAGTGGGTTAGCAGCAGGGTATCAATCACCTGCGGGCAAACTGGCAAGATTTTTCCTGACCTGGTCGGCGGGAAAACTGCTGGGATACATACGCAGAAAAGCGGTCAGTGTTGCCCTGGCATCCGCCAGATATTTCTTTTTTTGTTCGGTGCTTGCAGCATCCTGCTGCTGCCAGAAATGGATTTTGAGCAGGCAAAGCTCGTACAAGGCCTGCATTCCCCCGTCGGTGTTCTGATATTGTGCGTGCAGCTCGGCAAGTTTTTCGGCGAGATGCTGTTCATCGGGTATGAGCTTGACCTGGGCGAGCAGGACATTGTCTCGCAGAGGGTCTGTTTTGCCCATTTCCGCCAGCAGTTCATCAAGCTGGGCGGCATAATTTGGGCTGTTTTGGTTGAGCATAATAAACCTTGCCAGTCGTTTTATGGAATCCGGTTTGGCGGTGTAGTTGTCCGGGTTGATAAGGGTGCGCAACTGGCTGAGTTTTCGTTGCAATTCCATTAGTTTCGATATGGTCATCGCTGAATCGAGAGGCGGGCGGAACAAGCTGAATATCGATTCTTCTGCGGGCTGGTCGCCGGCAAGAAGTTTCAGACGCGTTTCGAGCAATTTGGAGTCCTCGGCAATAATAGCTTGCGCCTCGTCGAACCTTGCCTGGCCCGCCCATTGCATCGCGATTCGCCAGCGTGCTTCGAGCGATTCGGGACTATTGGCGAAGCCGGCATATAACTGGAACCACATTGCACGAGAACGGTCAAACGGATAATCGCTGTAGAAATGAAGCGTCTCTTTCTCGTCCAGCATACGGTAATCGGGGCTGTATTCGGTCAACAGGGCTTTGTAATACAGGGCGATGGGCATGCGTTTGCTTTTGGGTCGGCGGTTGATAAACAAGTCGTATTGCTCAAGCAGCCATTCTCTTTTTTCCTGGTATCTCAATTCTTGCGGGACGACAAACCACGTCGGCCAGCGGTCGTGTGCGAGTTGTGACAGGATTTCGGCCTTTAACTCTTTGCGCAATGCTATCGGCTCAGTCGGATAGAAAAAGCCGCCTAAATACTTGGCAACAGCGGGGTTTTTTATGGCCCGGTCGATTGCCTTGGTGATACTGTGGTCGTGGAATTCCGCAATCTGTTCCGGATTATTACGGGCGATGTAGAGTTGATAATCCAGCTCGTCAAAACCTACCCTGAATCTGAAGGTTACGGCTGCCAGGACAAGCAAAATTGTGGTGGCTGAGCAAATCAGCCCCGGTCTGTACCGGCTGAAATGCCCGATGCCAAGCACCGCTCCTGCCACGCCAAGCCCAATCAGCCAGGCGCCNNNCAGGCAACCGCAATACAGCTTATCAGCAAGCTGACCGCGAATGCGGGTAAATCAGCGAGGAAAAACACGGCCAGAATCATAGGCAAGCTGTAACTGAAACTGAGAAGCTGGGCTGTGAGGATAGGTGCGATGGTCATTACCGCCATCAGAAGGGCAAGGACGAGTATTTGCCAGGGGTATTCAAAAATGCTTACGCCTGTCAGGAGGAATCGGCCTACCTGCCAGAACGCAGGCGTTGTCGCTGAATCGGGATTGAATGCCCAGGGTGAGCCGGTTAGTATTTTTGACCAGAACAGGCAGGCCACGGCAAAGATGGTTATCGTCAGCAGCCAGAAGCTGAGTACATTAGTATGGCTGTAGTGCAGCGTCGGCCCGGCAGTCAAAAACGACTTGCTGGTCGCTATCGGCGACTTATCATTGCCATTACTATTAACGTTGCTTTCCGGCATACGCCTTTCTCTCAATAACGACCATTATATGAAGCCCCCCCGATGACTGGCGAATCATTAAAGCATTTCCTAACGGTTTTGTAAAGCAATAGCCGCAAATCGCACATATAAAAACGCGCCGCGAGCGAGTTTATTGCTGATTGCCGTTCTCAAACCTGCGTATTGATGAAGATAGGGTAAATAGTAAAGATAGGCCGAGGGTTGGTGTGGTATTTTGCCAATACAGGCAAAAAGAAAAATCCGCCGCAGGCTGGTTAACGCCTGCGGCGGATAAGCACAACTGTTAAATCTAAGAAATCTTAGTGCTGGCAGCTAAATGGTATTTGACACCAGCGATTCCATTTGTAATTACACCAAGGTTTGTGATGAGGCCAATTACCCGGGCAAATTACCCTGATATCATCAGTGCCATAGAAATACTGGCCGGTTTTCAACTGGCCTACAACAGCCAATTCAAAAGTTCCATTGGCATCGATAGCAGCCATCAATTTGTCTTTGTCGAACGAGGCCAAAATGGTCGTGGTACATCCACTCGTAATTGATATCTTGTCCGCTTTAATTTCGCCCGGATAAAGGAAAAGCGACTGGTTTGAATCTATCTGGTCTTTGGTAACGCCTTTGGGCAGGCGCATCATTGCCATTATATTCGGCTGATTGCTTCGGCAGTTGAGAACCTCGGGCGTAATATTCAGCTTACCTTCGAAAGGCGCGATAACGGTTATAACAACCACATTCGGCTCGGAATCGAATGTGCCGTCATTGACAATTAACGAAACGACGTGTTTGCCGATGGACAGTTCAATTGCCGGATTAACACCATTTGCCTCGTAATTATTCCCGTCGATTGTCCAAGTCCATTTGTATGTCAATGCGTCACCATCAGCATCATACGAACCTGAGCCATCCAGATTCACATCAGCTATTCCGTCAATCCAGGCATAAACGACCTGATTCGGCCCGGCGTTCGCAATTGGAGGTGCGGCGGGTTCGGGGACAACCGTAGCGGTGACGGTAAAATAGCCGCTGTTGTCCCAAAACTGGTATGTTTCATCGTTAAATGCGAAAAACAATCGACCTGTAGTTGGTATCTGCTGACTGTACGAGGTGCCTACAAATCCTGCTCCCTTACCAAGAACGCCCTCTGGGATAGGGGTGCCTGTCCCAAAAGCCGTTGTGCCTCCGATTTTGCCGATAAGACTAAAGGTAATAGTGGAGGGAAGAATGGTGTCACTGGTAAGCTGAGGTCCATCACCATTCCAGTTAGTTCCATCTCCATAGAGACCTGCGCCATCGGGATTTGAGTAGCCGCGGGGAACGCTCCAGTCGGCCTGAAAGAATACAGTCCCTGAAGCAGTAACATTGAGAGTCTGACCCGCAACAATATCAATTCCCGAATCTTGCCAGAATGCATCGGCTGCATTGACCAATTGGGCTTGTCCCGTGGCGGGCAACAGGATGGTCGTTATCAAACAGAATAAATAGACAAACAATTTTTTCATAGCATTCTCCTTTTCTTATAGTTTTCTTGAGGCCATGCTGCGGAGGGCACAAAGCGCTCCGCATTTCGGACCTCTCTTTTTTGCTTATGCAAGTTTTTTTCTTCGAATCAAACTCAAAGCACCAAAGCCGAGCAGTAAAAGCGTAGTGGGTTCGGGGATGGAGGCAACCCGGAGCCCGATCCAGTCGGTCTCAACGGACGGCATGCCGATACCAAAGCCGTATGGTGCGAGGTAGTCGCTGGGCTGGGAGTACGACCCGCCGCGGTTGCCACGACCAGTAATATCGCCGTAACCTGGTATATAAAAGCTCAAAAGTGTTTCGTTCCACTCAAAGAGATTGCCCATCATATCAAAAGTGCTGTTCTGCTCCATCGTACCGGTACCAACATCCCAGGGCGATGAATAGATGCTATAGCAGCTATCGCTCGTCGATGGAGCGACATTTGTTCCGTTGGCATAGAGTGAATAGCCGCTGCCATTGGGCTTGAAATACGCGGCCTTGTACCATTCATCTTCAGTTGGAATGACATAAATCGTGCCATAAGCCGTTTGGGCCGCTGTGCGATTGATGCCAAGAAAGTTGCCGGGATTGGTATTGTCGCCGCTGAACTGGTAAGCGCCTTTGCTCTTGTCGCCGGTGGTAAGGTAGTTGCAGAATTGCAGTGTCTCATACCAGCTTACACAATTGGTCGGCTGCTGGGCGCCGGTGAAAGAGGCGCTACTGCTGTAACCGCCGTCATTGCCTGTTGGTGCACCCGCCGCGGCCGTAAAGGTATTCCACTGGGAATTGGTTGTCTCATACTTGCCAATACGGTAATTATAACCAACCGAACCCATGCCGGTGTTATCCGCCGCGTTGCCCGCATTGCCGATAGTTACAAAATCCATCCCAATTCCGCGTATGGTGTCAGCCGAAGCAAAATTCACTACTGCCATCACACACACAATAACTGCCAAGACTCTTGCTTTCATTTTAGTACCCTTTCAAAAAGATTGATGAATGAATGATTAAGACGGCCGGGGCGACACGCCCGGGTCGGATTAGGCCGGATTTTGCGCGCGGTATCTGCGGTATTAGTTGAAATACTCAAAATTTCGGATTTCCTGCGCATCATTGCCTTGCCTCTCTCAAAACAAAAGCCAAACGCGCAACGGACAAGCTGTCGGACATAGAAATTAACTTGTTTGTCACAAAGGCAGGATGATAAGAAATGCCGCTAAAATTATGATGACGACCTAAAACAATTATATATATAAATTATTCTACCTGCCTGCTAAGTGTCATTTTAGAACACAGGCGACCAACTATGCAAGAAAAATCCAGAGATATTTTAAATAAATTTTAGATGGCAAATACACCGCAAATCAATTCGTTTTATAACTATAGTTCAAAGAAGGCGTTATGAACCTTTTGGGTTGGTGTATTGTTTCCGTTGTGGCGGATAAAGATTGCCATATTCTGGAAAATCCCAAAGTTGCATAGCATTTCGCGGGCAGAGATTTACACAACTCAGGCACAAGGCGTTTAACCATTGTTATCTGTCGGGGTACTTGCGGGGCGAGAATGGTGTTTGCGATTTGCGAAAAGTAATATAACAGACCGGGCAATATGACGAACCCCGAAAATCCCCCCACAATTTTATCCGCTTGCGGCGGACTTTGGGACGGTTATACGGACGATAGCGTCAAGTATTATGTGTACTGTCCAAAAAACTTCTTGCAGATTGCCGTGTTCGTTTGTTAAAGAGCTTACATGGACGATGATATTGACTAATCACGGTAAAAGTGCTATAATGCAAATTGTACCAAATCTCTATTAGCGGGTATATATGGCCAAAGCAGCACGCAGACATTTGGGGGAAATCCTATACAAGGCGGGCCTGGTGGAAAAACAGGCCCTCATAGACGCTATTAAAGCGGGGCAGGCAGGCAAAAAACGCCTTGGCGATGTCCTGATTGAAAAAGGCCTTATTGACGAGGAGAACCTCGCAAAAGCCATCGCCAAGCAGTTCGACATGAAATACGTAAATCTTGATACCGCGACCATAACGCCCGAGTCGCTCAAGCTTGTTCCTGAGGACCTTATCAAGAAGCATAATGTTTTGCCTCTCGGCCTGGACAACGGCCGGCTCAAGTTGGCCATTTCCGACCCCGTAAACCTCGACGCAATGGACTCCGTCAGGTTCCGCACGAACAAGGAGCTTGACTGTTATGTGGCCAATCCCTCGAAAATCCGCAAATTTGTTACCGATTCGCTCGACCAGAGCAGGGCAGAGGAATCCGACCGGCTCAGGCACAGCATCGATGCCACTGCCGCCGAACTTGCCGAGGCGGGGCACGAGTTTCAGGCGGAAGTCCTCAAGGCAGGCCAGGTCGCGGGTGATGACGGTCCCGTTGTTCGATTAGTCAATCTTATAATCGATACAGCCGTCAATATGCGGGTAAGCGATATTCACATTGAACCGATGGCCGACAGGGTACGAGTCAGGTATCGACTCGACGGAGTTTGCTTCGAAAAGGATAACATTCCCAAAAATATGCAGGCGCCGCTAATGACACGTCTCAAAATTCTTTCCGGCATGAACATCGCCGAAAAGCGTGTTCCGCAGGACGGTCGTATAAAACGCACCATAGGCAACCAGGATGTTGACTTCCGCGTATCCGCGCTGCCTGGCAACCACGGCGAAAGCGTCGTGCTTCGTATTCTGCGTCCCGACGCGGTAAATATCGGTATTAAGGCCCTCGGCTTCGAATCAGACGATTACGACCGTTTCCAGAAAATCATAAGAAGGCCCAATGGCATATTCCTTGTAACAGGTCCTACCGGTAGTGGTAAAACAACAACGCTTTACGCCGCTTTGCAGGAGCTTAACAAACCCGACAAGAAAATCATTACAGCTGAAGACCCGATTGAATACAGCTTCGCAGGGATGAACCAGTGCCAGGTCAGGGAAGATATCGGCCTGTCATTCGATAAAATCCTAAGGGCGATGCTAAGACAGGCGCCGAACATAATTCTCGTCGGTGAAATTCGTGACGGTATCGTCGCTGACGTCGCAATCCAGGCCGCACTTACCGGTCACCTTGTCTTTAGTACACTTCACACCAACGATGCCCCAAGCGCTATCACGCGTCTGGTCGATATGGGCGTTAAACCGTTCCTTGTCGCAAGCTCAATTCAGGCCATTATGGCCCAGCGATTGGTTCGGATAATATGCAAGAATTGCAAAACCGTCGATAAAGACCCCGACCCCCTGCACCTTCGCCTGCTCAATATTACGCCTGAGGACCTGAAGACGAACTCGATTTACAAAGGTGCGGGTTGCAGCCAGTGCAACGGAATGGGTTATAAGGGGCGTAAGGGCATATTTGAAATGGTCGAGCTTAACAATGAAGTCAGGGAGCTGGCGTTCTCGAAGGCGCCTATTGGTGAATTGCGAAAGGCCTGTATCGCCAGCGGCATGAGAACCCTTATGGAAGACGGCAAACTCAAGATATTCAGAGGAGTTACCACGCCGGCGGAAATCGCAGCCGTAGCACAGACCGAGGGCGTGGTAACTTGATATGTCTGTATTTTTTTTTGGGAATCGCTAAATGGCAACAGTAAATATTGACCGCCTGCTTCAGGCCTGTGTCACTATGGGTGGCTCAGATATTCATATCGCCGTCGGCCGACCGCCCGTTTTGAGGATAGATGGCCGGCTGCGCTCGTTGGAAACAAAAGTTCTTGAGCCGGATGATAGCTTTGCCCTGATGAAGAGCATCACCCCGGAACGAAACCAGCAGGAATTCCAGGAAGAAGGCGGCACCGACTTCGGTTTTGCGTATGGCGAGCAGTGCCGATTCCGTGTCTCCGTGTTTAAGCAGAAAGGAAACGTCGGTATCGTTCTGCGTCTGATTCCATCCAAGATTTTGAGTTTTGATGAAATTGGTCTGCCGAAAATATGCGCCGCTCTTTGCCGCAG
>PLLM01000044.1:19180-35946 GCA_003141275.1 Phycisphaerales bacterium | reverse complement strand
GGCCAAAAATCGAGCAATAACATCAGAACAGGTAGGGGCGTGCTGGTGGGCTTGGACATAAGGGCGAGGAGGTAGAAGAACAAGCAGGCGATGTAAAAGCCCCAGGTAGAGCAGCCCGCAGGGGATTGGATTCCCGCCCCCGCTTTCCGCGCATGTGTATAGCGGAGGTAGAAGAGCAGTGACCACAGGGCGAAAAAAGCGGCGAGAAGGGTTTTTCGTTCGCCAACCCACGGGATAGTTTCCACTGTCATAGGATGGAGGCCGAACAGTAGACCTGCAGCCGCGGCAATCCACACCTCACCAAAAAGCAGATAGAGCAGCACAATGACCAATGCGGTATTCGCCGCGTGGAGGGCAAGGCTTGTGCGATGAAAGGGCAAAAGATTTTCGACCCGGCCTCCAAGGGAATAATCGAACATAAGAGAAATCATCGCCAATGGTTGATAATATCCTCTTACCGTTGACGGTTCCAAAACTTGAGAAAGGAACTTCCAGGCGGAAAGCCAACCG
This sequence comes from Phycisphaerales bacterium, assembly GCA_003141275.1. Taxonomy (GTDB): domain Bacteria; phylum Planctomycetota; class Phycisphaerae; order Sedimentisphaerales; family Anaerobacaceae; genus Fen-1362. The sequence goes on along the minus strand of PLLM01000044.1, from coordinate 35,436 downwards.
GGGTTTTTGACCAGGGTGTTGTTGACAAGATACTGGTCATCGTCGAAAGACAACGCCTGTGCGGAGAGGGCCGGCCAATGGACGGCAATAACGGCTGCGCAGACACAGACGATAAGGACGACCAATAAGACAGCTTTTGAGGACATAGATTTTACACCAAGGTTATTATGTTATTGCCGATTATATAAGTTATAAGTCAAAAATTAAATAGTAAAAATGCAATTATCTGTGATCCCAATAGCTACCGCCAAGGCGTATAGGCGGGTTCGGGGTTGCCTATTTATTAATCAAGTCAAACAATTTGTTTGCCTGTTCGGCATCCAGGGTTTTTAAGATTTTGTATTCTTCAAGGGCTGCTTCTTTGTCACCGGTTGCCAAATAAGTAATACCCAAAGCATAGTGTGCCATAGTAAAATCCGGCTTGATTCTTATGGCCTGCTTATATGATTCTACCGCCTCCTGCGAGCGGCCAAGTTTGCCGTAGGCAAAGCCAAGATTATAGTGTGCCTCAATCAAATCCGGCTTGATTCTTATGGCCTGCTTATAGGATTCTATCTCATCTTGATAGCGGCCAAGCTTGTCGTAAGCATTGCCAAGATTATAGTGTGCCTCAACCCAATCCGGCTTGATTCTGATGGTCTGCCTATATTCGTCTATAGCATCCTGATAGCGCTCAAGTTTGTAATAGTTAACGCCAAGATTATAGTGCGCCTCGGCATAATCCGGCTTGAGCTTGATTGCCATTTGAAAATACTCAATTGCCTGTTTAACATTGTTCTGTTTTCGCATCGCAAAGCCGAGATTGTTATATGCCTCGGCATAATCAGGCCTAATTTTAATCACTTTCTGATAATACTCGATTGCTTTATTAACATCGCCTCTATCATTCATTATATAGCCAAGATTATTCAGAGCCATACTATCACTCTGATCGAATTGGATTGCCTTCTTGTAGTGTTCAATCGCAAGGTCAATTTTGCCATGGTCACGCAAATCATTCGCAAGGCAATCGTGCGCAACTGAATTGTTTTGTGTTACCTCGAGCGCATGTGTAAAAACAGTGAAGCTGTCCCTCCAATAACCTGCCTGTATGTATGCGCATACCCCCGAAGCCGTAAGCGCAATCGCGGCAGTCATACCGAGCGCAATTTCCCGATATCGCCATTTCGAGAGAAGCTCAGGCAAGCCCCAGGCAATCACAATAAACAACCCTATATATGGGATATAGGTATATCGGTCCGCATAGCCCTGGGCGCCGCTTTGCACGAGGCCTATGACCGGGATGAGCGTTACAACAAACCAGAACCAGCCCGTTGGCAAATACCTTTGTTTGCGTCCAAAGCGAATCGCTAAAATTGATATAACAAGCAGCAGCAAAACGCAGAGCGCAATCCGCCAGATTGGGACATGGACAATGTCAAGAGGATAGAATACTGACATATTCTGCGGCCAGAACAATTTGCCGATGTATCTGGCATATGACAAGAAGGAATTGGCAATTCTGTAAGCCAGAGGGATAGCACTGATACTCGACACCGAGCCACTGCCTCGCTGAGCAAGGAAGGTTATCACACTCCAGACGGCCGCCAGGGCCAGGAAAGGAATTTTTTCGACTATTAACTGTCCTGTCGATAACTTCTGAGATACACCCTCTGCCTTCTGTTTTCTGTCTTCCGTCCTCTGTCCTCTGATTCGTTCGAGCGGCCAATAATCGAGCAGCAGGAGCACAAACGGCAAAGTAACGAGCATTGGTTTAGCCAGAAGACCAATCGCAAAAATTGTAATTGTTGCAAGATATCGAAAAGCAGCCGGACGTTTGACATAACTGACATAGGCAAGCAGCGTCAGTATCCAAAATAATGTACTTAACACATCCTTTCGCTCCACTATCCATGCAACGGACTCAACATGCATCGGATGAACAGCGAAGGCGGCAGCAACAAATGTACTCGGCCAAAGCGAGCCGGTCATTTTCCTGAGAAACGCAAATAGCAACAGGGTATTGGCAATGTGCAAAAGGAGATTTACAAGATGCATCCGGCCGGGGTCCAGACCGAACAACTGGGAATCGAGCATAAAAGAAAGCCACGTCAGCGGAAGCCAGTTTCCGATGTTCGGAGTTGTAAAAGCCCAGATGACGTCATCACGATTGAGGCCATGCGAAAAATGCTGGTTTTGGGTTATGTAGACATTATCGTCGTAATTAGTAAATTCAAAATTCCGAACCTGCCAGAAGACCAGCAGGGTACACAATATTAAGGCAGAATAAATGAAAACAACGACATTTCTCTTCGCAAATTCGAGCATGCTTACAGTGTATTGGTGCAAATAGGTACCGTCAAGGCGTAAAAATCCCGGTTGCGGAATGGGAAGGATTGGTTGCAGGGCCAATATCTTGTACAACGATTACCATTGCTGTTTTGAGAAATATTCAGAAGGATTGAATTGGGGAGATGCCCAAGGCGTTTTAACCGGAGGGCAGCGAGGAGAGGCCGAGCAGCGGGTTTGACCCTTAGGGCAGGCAATGACCGTCTCTAAGTCGATTGAACGTCAGGCAAGGGGTCTTTCTTTCTATAGACCATTCCCTGAAAGACGGCGATTATCTCGCCTGCCTCGTTGGTAACATCGATACTGTATGTTGCCAATTTTGGATTGCACGCGATTTCCCTGCCCTCGGCAAATAGTGTGCCTCCTGATGATGCCTTTACGAATGATATTGAGGCGTTAATTGCTACGGCGACCGTTCCGTGGGAATTTGACGCCGCGGCGAAGACAAGGTCGGCCAGTGTAAAAATAGCCCCTCCGTGCACGATATCGACGCCGTTAAGATGCTGCGGGCCGATTTTCATTCTTGCTTTGGCCGAGCCGGGCGACACCTCCAGAAGCTCAATACCGGCCAGTTCCGCGAACTTGTCTCTCTTGAGAAACGCTTTTATCTTGTCCATTCTGTTATACCTCCATCTTTTCACTGAATTGTTGCGGATTCTACCACAAATGTCCCAACACACAAAGGGATTTACGATTTGTGATTTATGATTTATGATTGTGAATATGACGAAGAATGGGACAATTGATTTTCACGCACATGCGTTCCCGGATGAGCTGGCGCCGCGGGCAATGAAGAAACTGCTGTCTGAAGCGCCGGGCGTCAATGCCTTTCTCGACGGGACGATAAAGGCGCTATCGGAATCTATGGAACGCAACGGCATTAGCCGAAGCGTGATATGCTGCATCGCCACGACACCCGAACAGTTCACCCCGATTTTCAACTGGTGTAAAAAAACACAGACAAACAAGGTGATAATGTTCCCCTCAATTCATCCGGCTGATACAGAATGGAAGGAGCGAATCGCCCTGATTAAAGAGGCGGGCTTCAAGGGAATCAAAATGCATCCGTATTACCAGGACTATTTTCTTGATGAGGACAGGATGCTGCCGATTTACAAGGAGCTTGAGCGAAACGACCTTATGGTGGTAGCTCACACGGGATACGATATTTCATTTGTGAGGGATGACAGGGCTGACTGCCGCAGAATCCTTAAAGTTACGGAGATGTTCCCGCGATTAAAATTCGTCGCTACGCATTTAGGAGCGTGGCAGCAGTGGGAGGAGGTTGCGCAGGAGTTGGCCGGCAGACATATCTATATGGAGCTATCCTGGTCACTCGAATATCTTACCCCTGAACAGGCGAGGCGAATTATACTGGCCCATCCCGCCGATTGCGTCCTTTTCGGCACCGATTCTCCCTGGACCGACCAGGGCAAGACACTGTCACTATTAAAAAATCTTAAACTTCCACAGAAGCTCGAAAGAAAAGTTCTGCGGGATAATGCAATGACCCTTTTAGGGCTGTTATAGCGATAATAGGCGGGTTAAAGCCCGCCCTGCGTGTTTTTACGGGACTTTACGGCCTGATAAAAATTATGGATTAAAGGGCAAAAAAAGGTCTTGCTTTTTTAGTGACTTGGGCATACTAATACCGATACATAATGGAATATGGGACGAGCACCGAAATTTTTCAGGGGGCGGTTTTTCGGTACGTTCCGTGTGTTAACGGCCGTCGTTTGTGTTAAGGCAGGGAAAACAATAACCATCATATTAAGGAGTAGGAAATGGCACAGAACGGAACAAAGTTAATATTTGTTTTTGTGTTCTTACTGGCCGGTCTGCTTGTCGCTGCGCAGGTACAGGCGGCCCAGACACCAGCCAGTACGGCACCGGCAAGCGCAGGCGCCCAGGCGTCATCGGACCAGTCCGACTGGTTCCACAATCCGGAACCATGGTTCGAACAGGGAGCGGATTTCCGATTCAGGGAACACTATGGCTATAATTGGAAAAAGCTCAATAATGACGTGAAATACAAGGGTGATTTCGACAATACGTTTCATTTTGAGAGATACCGCACCCGCTGGTGGACAAAAACCAAACTGGACGATAACTCCGCTATTAATACGAGAGTAACATGGGAATTTCGAACATGGGACAAACCGCCGGACCAGTCACAGTCAACGGACTTCGATGAAATAATAATCGACAACCTCAATTACTCTGCGAAGAATTTCCTCGATTTACCCGTGACCGCCGTTCTGGGTCGGCAGGACATTACGAATCTCGGACAGGGCTGGCTTGTCTTTGATGGAACGCCTCTGGACGGCTCCCGGACGTTCTACTTTGATGCTCTCCGTTTCACCTGGGATTTGGGTGAGAAGACCAAGCTCGACACGATTTACATTCACAATATGCCCGACTCCGACTGGTGGCTTAAACCCATCAATGACAGGGACAAATACGTAACTCAGGAGCAGGAAAACGGCGCAATTCTGTATTTAACAGACAAGAGCACCCCCACCCAGCTCGAAGGTTATTTTATGTACAAGAATAACAATCCTGTTAAACCTATTGTCGGAAAGGCCTTTAATTTCCCGCAGGCAGCCGTAAACGCATACAGCAAAAAAGCTGATATTTTTACATTTGGTGGCGCAGTTTCGGGTTCCATTACCGACAACTGGGGTTACCGCGTAGAAGGCGCAGTGCAGACAGGCCGTTCCGCCTCGCCGAATTCTGCAGTCACCGCCAATACCCAGGAAGCAGAGCTTTTGGCCTTTGGCGAAAAGTCCACTCTCGAATACAGCTTCAAAGACGACCTCGATAACAAGCTGCATGTTACCTACGAATATCTGTCAGGCGATGACCCCGACACAAAACACGTAACAGCGTTTAACCCGTTATGGGGTCAGTGGCCGCAGTGGACCGAGATGTACCAGCCATACACAACGCAGATGGAAGATAACCTGGTATCGAATATGCACCGTCTCGACTTTGGTCATAAGTTCAAACCAAATACTCAGTGGGAAATTCTCACTGACTGGAATCTGCTCTGGGCCGCCGAAAACACTTATAAAAGCGCTCCAGCAAAATTCACCGAGGACGGCAAGTTCCGCGGCCACCTTTTTACCTGCTGGGCGAGATACAATTTCTCAAAACAGCTCAGCGGTAACCTGGTCGGCGAATATTTTATGCCCGGTAACTATTATGCAAAGGCCAACAATGATGATGCCTTGTATTTCCACTTTACCATCTCGTACACGTTCTAAAAAACTTGTTTGATTTAACGAAAAGCCCGGTCTAAAGCCGGGCTTTTTTTATTGAACTGAGACACCTGAATCCCTATTATATATTGTTATATGAGCAAGAATGAGACGTCCAAAAAGGCGCTGCTTTCGGGTGATGAGGCCCTTGCTTTTGGGGCATACGAGGCCGGATTGAAGGTCGCCTGCGCATATCCCGGAACCCCCTCAACCGAGATACTTGAAACCTTAGCCACCTTCCCTGAGCTTGATGTTCAGTGGTCAGTCAATGAAAAGGTGGCTTATGAGGTTGCGCTTGGCGCAGCCATAAGCGGCGTTCGCAGTTTGTTCGCCTGCAAGCACGTCGGCTTAAACGTCGCGATGGATCCCCTGATGACGTCTTCATACACGGGGATACTCGCGGGTTTTGTGGTTGTTGTCTGCGATGACCCGGGTATGCACTCCTCTCAAAATGAGCAGGATACCAGGTGGGTAAGCATTTACGCCAAACTGCCTATGCTCGAGCCGGCAAGCCCAAGAGAGGCGAAAGAATATGTCAAGCAGGCCTTCGAGATAAGCGAGAAATTCGATACGCCCGTCATTTTGCGTATGACCACGCGTGTCGCACATACAAAAGAAGACGTAACGCTTGGCGACAGGGTCGTGCCCCAACAGCCGCCCTTCGAAAGAAATATAGCGAAATACGTAATGGTTCCGGGAAACGCATACGGCAGACACATCTTTGTCGAACAACGCCTCAACAAACTCAAGGCCCTGTCCGAAAAGACAAAATTCAACCGTATCGAGCCGGGCGACAAAAAACTCGGGTTCATAACATCCGGCGTCCCTTACCAGTACCTCAAGGAAACCTACCCGGACGCTTCTTATCTTAAACTGGGTATGACATATCCTTTCTGCGACGACAAAATTCGCGCCTTCGCCAAAACCGTCAAAAAGCTCTGCGTGGTCGAGGAGCTTGACCCGTTCCTCGAAGAGCACGTCAAATCGCTCGGGCTGAAATGCTACGCTAAAGACCCATCTTTCAGGATAGGCGAGCTTCTCCCGGAATTAATGCCTGCGGTAGTTAAAGGCGAAGTTAGGCACGAAAAAATAACTGTCAAAAGAAAACCCCGGCTGTGCCCGGAATGTCCCCACTGGGCGACGTTCGCGACGCTGAAAAAATTCGATTTTTACGTCGCGGGCGACATCGGCTGTTATACGCTGGCGTGCCTGCCGCCTACTTCTGCGCTTCACTCGTGCGTGTGTATGGGAGCGGGAGTAACTTTCAATGAGGGCTGGAGAAAAGGCGCACCCGATAAGAAAATCGTCGGCGTCGTGGGCGATTCAACGTTCGTGCATTCGGGCATAACGGGCCTTATCAACGCGGCCTACAACAAGGCCAAAGGCGTCATATTCATCCTCGATAATTCCACCACCGCTATGACCGGCGGCCAGCAGCACCCCGCCACGGGATTAACCATACGAAATGAGCCGACAAAGAAACTCATCCTCGAAGACCTCTGCAAGGCCTGCGGCGCGGACAACGTTGATGTCATAGACCCCAAGAACAGGGCTGAGTTTGACGCTCTTGTCGAAAAACGTATTAACGAAGATGCGTTATCGGTTATAATTTCAAGACATCCGTGTAAACTGCTCGTGCGATAACGCTGCGGGAGAACAATGGCAGACAAAATTTACAACATAACCTTTGGCGGAACGGGAGGACAGGGGATTTTGAAGGCCGCGGAAATCTGCGGCTGGGCGGCGATGTATGCCGGCTACCACGTCAAAAAATCAGAGGTCCACGGAATGGCCCAGCGAGGCGGCTCTGTTGAATCACACGTGCGATTCGGCAAAAAGGTCTTCTCGCCAATAGTTCAGCAGGGCGGAGCGGATGTGCTGGTGTGTTTCCACCCGGAAGAGCATGACCGGCTGAAGGTTTTTCTCAAGGCCGACGGCAAAGACCTCATCGAATATCTCGAAAAAGCCAAGGCGGCAATCGCAAATCCGCGACACTTAAACACATTCCTGGTCGGCGTGCTTTCGGCTTATCTGCCGATTAAACCGGACTATTGGCTTAAAGCCATAGAGTCAGTTTTCAAAAAGAAATACGTTGAAGAAAACAAGGGGGTATTTCTTAAAGGAAGGGAAATGGGCCAATCATGATTTGGAAAAAAGAAATTGAGTGTATGCAGCTCGCGGAACTCAAAAAGCTGCAAACGGATTACCTCAAAAAACTCATACCTTACATATACAACAACTGTCCCGTATATAAAAAGAAAATCGACGAGGCGGGCATCAAGCCCGATCAAATCAAAAGCATCGACGACATCAAACGCCTGCCTTTCACCACCAAGATTGATATGAGGGACAATTATCCTTACGGACTTTTCTCCAACAAGGGTAAAGACGTCGTCGAAATACATATCTCAAGCGGCACAACGGGCAACCCAACATTAGTCGGCTATACGAGATACGACGTCTCGCTGTGGTCGGAGGTTATGGCAAGAACGATTTGCTGCGCGGGCGGCGAGCCCGGCGACACAATCCAAATCGCATATGGCTACGGCCTGTTCACCGGCGGCCTGGGTTTTCACTACGGCGCACTCGAGCTGGGTATGAGAATAATACCAACTTCGGCGGGACAGACCGCCAGACAAATCAAGATTATGCAGGATTTCAAGCCGAAAGTCATCGCCTGCACGCCAAGCTACGTGCTTTATATGGCTGAAGAGGCCAAAGCGATGGGAATCGACCCCGCAAAGGGCAACTGGAAAATCGGCATATTCGGCGCCGAACCCTGGAGCGAGTCGATGCGCAAGGAAATAGAGCAGGTCTGGAATATGTCCGCTACCGACGTTTACGGGCTTTCAGAAATCATCGGGCCGGGCGTCGCACAGGAATGTACCCATAAAGAGGGGCTGCACATATACAGCGACGTGTTTTACCCTGAGATAATCGACCCCAAGACGGACCAGGAAGTCAAAGAAGGCGAATCAGGCGAGCTTGTCATCACCACGCTCACAAAACAGGCAATCCCGCTCATCAGATACCGCACAAGGGACATCGTCAGCATTCGCTATGACAAATGCAAATGCGGCAGGACAAGCCCGCGAATCAGCAAAATCAAGGGCAGAACGGATGATATGATTATCGTCCGCGGCATAAACGTATTCCCGTCGCAGATTGAGCACGTCCTGCTGGGCATCAAGGGCACTCAGCCGCATTACCAGATTATCGTTGACCGCAAAGCGCACCAGCTCGATGAGGTCGAGGTTTTGGTCGAAGTCGAGGAAAAGATTTTCTCCGACGAGGTCAAAAAGCTAAACGAGCTATCGCAGAAAATCAAAAAGGAAATAGAGGCGGCCCTGTCCATCGGCGTCAAGGTTACGCTTGTTGAGCCGAAGACAATCCAGCGAAGCGAGGGCAAAGCCAAACGAATTATTGACAAGAGAATAATATAAAGGGGACGCCAATGAAACTGACACAGATATCGGTGTTTTTGGAAAACAGGAAGGGCCGGCTCTACGACGTTTGCTCGCTGCTGGGAAAAACCGGCATAAATATCCGCGCTTTGACAATCGCCGAGACCGAGACCTTCGGCGTTTTGCGAATCGTCGTGGATAAGTCGGACCTCGCCATCCAGACCCTTCGCAAAAATAATTTTGTGGCGAATCTCACCGACGTTGTCGCGATTGAAGTCGGCGACAAGCCCGGCGGACTCGCGGAAATTCTCAAGGTCTTCGCCGACAACGACGTAAACGTCGAGTATATGTACGGCTTCGTCGAGAAGTTCAGCGACAATGCGCTGCTGGTCTTCAGATTCGAAGATACCGACAATGCCACGAAGATTCTCGCCGATAAGGGCGTAAAAGTCGTTACACGCAAGGAAATCGAAGGCCTGTAACCACAGGAACGTAAAATTGTTTCTATGTCATTGCGAGCGAAGCGAAGCAATCTCAAAAGCTATACATGCAAAGATTGCTTCGGTCTACACGACAGGCCTCGCAATGACAATACGAGGATGAGCGCGAAGGATACTTGATGGATGTCCCTTTCTGGAATAAGGAAATCGAAACAGCCGACAGGTCTCGGCTGGAAGCGATACAATTAGAACGCCTCAGAGAAACGGTTGGCTGGGCGTTAAAAACCCCTTTCTATCAAAAGCAGCTTCGCCAGGCGAAAATTTCCTCAGCCGACGATATCCGCTCGCTTGCCGACCTGCGCAAAATTCCGTTCACCACAAAAGACGACCTCCGGCTGAATTTCCCAAGGGGCTTGCTCGCTGTGGATATGAAAGACGTGGTGCGCATTCATTCTTCCAGCGGCACAACGGGAATCCCAACGGTCATTTACTATTCGAAAGAAGATATCGACAACTGGACCGATATGCTGGCAAGATGCCTGTTCTCAACAGGCGTTACCAGCAGAGATGTCTTCCAGAATATGATGACATACGGCATGTTCACGGGCGGCCTCGGGATGCACTACGGCGCAGAACGTGTCGGCATGGCGGTAATCCCCATGGGCGGGGGCAACACCAAACGCCAGATTAAAACGATGAAGGATTTCGGCACAACTGCTATTCACGTCACGCCAAGTTACCTCCTGCACATTCATACCAAGCTCGAAGAGGCCGAAGTCAAACGCGAAGACCTTGTCCTCAAAAAAGCGTTCACAGGCGCAGAACCCCATTCCGAAGATATCCGCAAAAAAATCGAGCGTATCTGGAATATCGATGCCTATAATTCCTATGGCCTAAGCGAGCTTAACGGGCCGGGCGTCGCCTTCGAGTGCGTCTATAAAAACGATATGCACCTCTGGGAGGATGGCTATATCGTCGAAATCATCGACCCCGATACAGGTGAACCCGTCCGCGACGGCGATTCGGGCGAGGTCGTCCTGACTAATCTCATCCGCCGGGCGACCCCGATGCTGCGCTACCGCACGCGCGACCTCGCGTATCTGCACACCGACCCCTGTCCCTGTGGCAGGACGCATCGTCGATTGTCTCGCATAATGGGACGTACCGACGATATGCTCATAATCAACGGGATTAATCTGTTCCCGTCGCAGATTGAAGAAGTTGTGATGCGAATACCCGAAGTCGCGACCAATTACATAATACAGGTTGAAAAACGAGGCGACCTCGACCATCTTACCGTCAAAGTCGAAATCTACCCGAAATTGTTCCTCGGCGACCCGTCGCAGCTCGAAGCCCTCAAGGGACGCATCACCGAAGAATTGCGTTCAGCCATTATCCTGCATCCAACTGTTGAATTGCACGAGCCGAATTCCCTTCCCGTCTCGGAAGGCAAAGCCAAACGCGTTATTGACCTGAGACCAAAAGAATAGGAGAAAATATTTTAATTACTTCGTGACCTTCGTGTTCTTCTGGCGTAAGCCATCCCTTTTGGGAGTGGTGAAAAGAAAAGGAGTAAAAAATGGCAAAGCAACTGACCATATTCGTCGAAAACAGGCCCGGCCGCCTAAGCTCCATCGCAAAAAGCTTACGCGAAAATAATATCGATATCCGCGCCTTCACCATCCAGGATAGGGGCGACTATGGCCTCGTCAAGTTCATCGTCAGTAACCCCAGCCAGGCATATCTCGCCCTTGCCAACCTCGGCTGCGCCTGCGCATTAAAGGACATCATCGCTATCTCAATCCCCGACAAAGTCGGCAATTTCGAATTGCTCACCTCCGCCCTCGCACAAAACAACATAAACGTCAAAGACGCTTATGGCTTCGTCCTCCAGACCAACTTGAAAGGTGTCTGCTGCCTTGAAATTGAGGAAGCCCAGTCCGCCGCCGCACAAAAGGTTATCCAAGCCGCCGGCTTCACTATCCTAAAAGACGATGAACTTTATAACCTCTGAGTTTTTATTTTGCCGCAAAAATGTGGGGCGTGGTTCGCCCCGCCGAATCGAGTTGCGTTTTCTTCAATATCCAGTCTTACTTAAAGCTTTTGAATTGTTGACCGGAAAATCTTTTGGCGGATTGACGTCCATTTTCCTAACTTCTAAATTTGTTTCTGATTGACTTGGTATTTGGTATATGTTCACTTGGTTATTTAGGCCATAATTCATAAATGCCGGCGAGTAATTTTTATTTGTTACAATTTCAAGTGATATCGCAACATTTTTCTGGGGAGGGTTAATAAGATTGTTTGCATATGGGTTAATGAAACAAACAGCAATTTGCACAAGGGCTACTATAATTGCGGCTATAATTGCCGGATTTAGAGACAATTTCCTTGCTTTTGCTTCCGCATTCTCATGTACAAAATACTTACAGTTCAATCCACTCGGCCATGTCCTACGGTGAGGACAGCCCGCATTTACCCAGTCTTCAATCTCAGTACGGCGATATAAAACCTTCCTGCATAAGCCAACTTGTAATGGCGCAAATTTACCGCTTGCACCTAACCGGTAAAATTCAGCGCGTGAAATATTGAGCAACTTGCAAACCTGCGGGATTGTAAGCAGGGCGGGTTCAATCTTGTTTTTGACCACTAGCTCTGTTTTGTTATACTGAATCATCGCTTTTTTCCCAATGAATCACAATGGCAAATGCCGGGGGGAATTTAGCAACAATTCGGGGCTCTTGGCCGAAAAACAAGTTTTTTGTTGAGTACTAAATCAAGTTAGCAATTGACCGAGAAGGTGTAAAGAGCAAACTAACGATTTTTTCGTCAATTTTACTTGAGATTTTCATATCTCTTTGTCAGTTCACAATTTACGGCGTGAAAAATTTTTCAAACAAAATAAAATTCCTACAGACCTATAGTAATTAACCACTATTGCGCAATATAGAAAACCGAGGCCAGCAACTGTTTAAATCCTCACCAAAAGTAACCGTAAGTATCATCTACAATGCCAAAGTGCGATTTTTAGCTTAAAACCGCTGCTTTTAGCCACCAAGGCACCAAGACACTAAGTTTTTTAATTAAAAAAGCAGTGTGAATCTGCGTTACCTGTCCTGAGCTTGCCGAAAGGGTCGAACCAGTCGAGGGAATTCACCCGTCAGCCGGCACTCCGCCCTTGGCGGTAGGCGACATCGTCGCCCAGTAGACGAGATAAAGGTCTTGCGCACAAACAATGTTTGGAGCACAGAACTTATCGAGTATGCCCCTCCGGCTGACTAAATCTGTGTCCATCAGTGCAATCTGTGGCTAAAAAAACAGTGTGAATCTGTGTTAATCCGTGTCTGAAAAAAACAGCGAAATCTGCGCAATCAGCGTCTAAACCTTTGACGGCAGCGTCACCGTAGCCGTCGTTCCTTTATCCGGCTGGCTCGCTAACGAAAGTGTGCCGTGATTTATCTCTATCAGCCGTTGCGCGTGAGCAAGGCCCATTCCGCGTTTTCTGCCCGCAGGCCTCGCGGAAAAGAATGGGTGTGCCGCCCTGGCGAGCGTTTGTTCATCCATACCCCGGCCTGAATCGATGACCTGCATACTTACAGTTCGGTTCACTTTATTCGCCGAGACCTCTATTGCTATCGCGCCGACCTGCCCTCGAATGTCTTTGTCGGGGGAGCCGGAGGAGTAGGCCTCAAGACCATTGCAGATGATGTTTGATATCGCGCAGGAAATCTGTGCCGAGTCAACGAAGGCCGCCGGCGTATCAGCCGCAATGTCGATTTTGATATCGAGCTGGTTCATTTGCTTTTTCTGTTTTGTCAAATCGACCGCGTCGTTGATTATCCGTCCTATTGTTGTTTCAGTGGGTCTCGGCTGTTCCGGGTTCGCATAGCTCATCAAATCGTCGATGATGCCGGAAAGTTCGCCCGCGTTTTGCTGAATCTGCTCTAAGATACGTTTCCTGTCCGGGTCGTTTTCACTTTTAGCGAGCAACTGCGCCCGTCCCGATATGACCGACAGGGGGTTATTCAATTCGTGTGCCGCTCCCGCCGCCATTTCCGCCATCGCCCCAGCCTGCCCCGGCAATTCGTTGGCCGGGGAGCTTGCCTGTGGTGAGCTTGTCGAACCAGTCGAAGCCGGGTCTTGCGTCTGTGGTCTTGTGTCTGTGGTCTTTTGTCTGGTGTCTTGTGTCTCACTTAACGCTTGTGCAAACCGTTCCGCGTACCACTGATGGCTGCCGATAGTCCCAAGCATATCGAGGACTGTGCCCCCGAATTCCGCGGCAGGCCTGAATCGTTCAGCAACATCGTTGCCAACGGGATGACGAAGCTCGAATATGATTACGCCAACCGTCCGTCCTGCTGACTGAAGCGGGGCGATTTTGGTGCGGGCAAGGTCGAACTTGACCTCGCACTGTTCGAACAGCCAGTCGATGGTTTCGTCAGCGTCCAATACAGCGAATTTCTCCTGCATCGGCTGCGGGATTAATTCCGCGTCGGCAGGCACTTCCAGCACAACCGTCTTTGCTTTGCCCTGTTCCTCAACGATTGCCCCCTCGACCATATTTTCTTCGAGCTGGTCGGTAAGATAAACACAGACAGGCCCTGTATGAAAATAATTCTGCCAGACGACCGCGTAATTTTTCGCCAGCTCAATCGCGGGCATGGATGAGTTTATTTTGGGTATCAGCTCTTTAATAAAATCGAAATAGCTCGCGCTGCTTTGCAGCCGGGTGCTTTCCTCGAATAGTTTCGAGCTGTCGGAAGCCAATTGCCCCGCCGTCGCCCGCAACGCGTCGCAATATGCCCACCCCGGCTTCAGGATGTTCAGCCCCACCGCCTCACTTCTCTGTCGAACTAAGTCGGGCAGCTGCTGCTCAACCCGTTTTATTTGTTCGGCTGTCAGCCCCAGTGTCCCCGCGATTGCTTCAGGCGTGATTTGTTCGTCATAACTGCCCGATTCGCCGATGCCAGCCCGGAGAACGATAATGTCCGCCAGCTCCACAACCGCTGCTATCCTCGCCTGAGGCATTTGTGGTATCGCCCCCGTGTGGCTGTGATGCAGCCAAAGCCCGAGTATGATGTCACTGGGCAGCCGAAGATTCTGTGCGAATCGCTTTGCCAGTATCGTGTGGTCAAGACCGAGATTGGTCTGCTCAACTTTGCAGAAACTTGTCTTGTCTGTCCGGGCCTGTTCTAAAAGCGTATCGAAACTTTTCGGCATCACCTCATCGAGCAGGAACTTGCCTATATCGTGCAGCAGGGCCGCCAGATATGCGGTATCGCCGTCGATGGGTGGAGAGATGAATTTCGTGAGCAGTTTAGCGCAGCAGGCCGACGCCAGCGAGTGCCTGCTAAGCTCTTTCCTGAAATCGGTCCCCGCGTCGTCCGTTAGTCCGCCGCAGATTTTGGCCGACAAAACCGCGTCTCGAATCTCCCGCAGCGATATGTTTTCCATCACCTGCAGCAGCCAGGTGTCGCATTGTTTTATTATTATTCCTTTGTTGTGGCAGAGGCGCAGCACCAATGCCGTAATCGCCGGGTCGGACTCGACCAGTTCCGCCAGCGAACCGGGGGTCAGTTCCATTCGGCCAAGTTGTGTGAGAAACCGTGCGGCCACCGCGGGCAGAATCGAAATCGATTCACACTGGCCCACCGCAAGCTCAATCCTGCGGGCGGCAGAATTGTCCGGATTCTGTCCCGGCATATTGCCCATCCTCACTTATCAGCTATCGCTGCTGTTTTTATAATCGTTTGTGTCCCGGCACCGGGTGTGGCCGACAACCCAACCGGCTTTACGCGGTCTTTTGCAGCATNNAAATCCTGTGCCCCGGACTTCAAAAGCTGGTCTATTTCTTCCTGCTTTATCACGCCGCTTACAATAATAATCCGGATGTTCTCAAACTCCGGGTTTTTCCTGATGGTATGGCAGACCACGTTACCATTTACATCCGGCAGCATATAATCCAGCAATATACAATCCGGCCTGAACCGCTGCGTCTGTATCCCCGCCTCGTATCCGCTGGTTGCCGTCTTGACTTCGAATCTGCCGTCCCGCGTCAGCACTTCTACCAGCAAATCCACGATTTCAGCGTCGTCATCGACTACCAGTATCTTCTTTTTCCCCGTTTCCAGCCCATCTGAGGGTATGGAATTGTCCTTCATAAACTTTATTAAGCTTACGCGGGGTATCCTTCTGAATCGTGAGCCGGGTACGCGAAATCCCTCCAGCCGGCCGGCATCGAAACACCTGATTATTGTCTGTTGGCTGACCCGGCAGATTTCCGCTGCTTCTCCAGTTGTGAATAGCTCCTTCATTTCACACTCTCCTGTTTTCTCAACCCTTTCCTCACCGGTCTATCTAAATTACCTCATTGACCTAATTTAACTGTCGGACACGGGGTTTGTCAAGCATAAAAAAATTATTCCAAAACCCGTTTTTTAGTGTAATTGCGCGGTATTTTATAGGCGGCCTTGATATCTCATAGGATTCGCCTCCGATAAGCATCCTTTTTTTTATGATTATGCTGTTGTTATAAGACGTTTCGAGGGGTTTTCAGAGAAATCGTAGTCCGCAGGATGCCTCGCGGCGGTAAACTTCGTTAAAGAACTATGCCCCGCCGTTTTGCTTTGCCCCGCACGGCGGGGCTTCGTAAAACGAGACGCGGGGGTCTGCGCTTCGCTCCGACGCTACGAGTAGAGGCAAAGATAGCTAGTATCCTCGTTGGTCTTCACCTTGAATTTTTTGTTGGCGGGGACTGTGAATGATTTGCCGGGGCCGAAGTCGGCCCATTTTGCGCTATCCGGCAGCAGGGCGGAGAGTTTGCC
>PLLM01000044.1:0-19160 GCA_003141275.1 Phycisphaerales bacterium | reverse complement strand
GAACATTTGTGTCTCCGTTGTAGTGATTCAGTATTTTGTGTTTTTCCTACTCATAAAATAATATGTGGGCGAGCATCAATAATCAATTGTTTTTCTTTGCCACTAAAACACTAAGACACAAAGTTATTTTTGATTTATGATTTGAAATATATAAGCTGGCTGAAAGAAAGGATGAAGCCGAGTAAATAAAATTGGATGCGGATTGCCGAAGCGGGCTCTCCGCTTTGCTTCGTGTCCGAAGCGGGCCCTGTGCTCCGCTACGTGTCTGTCTGCTGAAGGTTATACGCTAATTAAACAACCGGATGCCCCAGTATCCTCTCATAGGCGGCGAGGTAGCCGGCCATCATGTTATTGAGTCCCCAGTTATTTCGGGCGTCTTTCATAATTCTTTTGGCCTGCTTTTCCCATTCCTGCTGGTCTTTCCTGAAGAACCTGTGATTCTGCACGGTCAGCTCCAGCCCATACCAGAGGCCGCCCGCGTCGTAATTTTCGAAAAGGATTCCATTGCCCTGGTCCTCGTTAGCGCCCATTTTTTTCAGGCGCAAGGGGACGATTTTGTCGTGGAAGCCGCCTGTGTTGCGATTGGTGGCTGTCGCGCCGTAGAGGTTTCCCACCAGGTCAATCTGGCCGAACGGCTCGTACAGGGACGCGCCGAAGACGTCGCTTGCCGCGGCGTAGCCAAGCGTGCTAAGGTCGTCATTGAAAGGCGAATAGGCGATTTTGCCGCCAGATGCGCAGGCGATTCTCCCCATGATATCGGCGTCTGTCCTGTCGTCGCCAACGGGGTTGCCGACGACCGCGATTTGAACGTCCGGATGCTCAATCACAAATTTAAAAGCGATGTCCTCAAGCAGCTCGATGCCCTTCTGGATACGGTCCAGACGACTAGGCCAGAAGAACAGAATCGCTTCAGGATCGACTTTCAGCCCGGTTTTTTTCTGGAATTTGATTAGATTAAGTTTTTTGGCTTCTATAACGTGGTCGCCTGGCCCGAATACTTTCGCGAGTCCCGGCTTATCGACATCCGAATTTTCTTCCTGATTTTCCGGATATACCGAAGGCGAAATCCCGTTTGGGATTGAGAATGCGCAGCCATAGCGGTATTTGGCTTTGGTTTCTTTCCTGACGCCGAAGGGTATGAAGTTTCTGTCTGAGAAGTAATCCTGGATTGTTTCCTGAAGGAACCTGTCGCCGACGTAGTTGACGAGCGCGGCGTTTTTAATGGCAGTGGCCTGGCATTCAACACATTCGCGGCCGAAGTCGCTGGATATGTATAAGTTGCTCCACAGCTCGCTCAAGTTCACCCCGCCAAACATCTCGAGGGGAATATGGCCTGTGTGGGAGTTATGAACGGTATGAAGGACGGGGATGCTGCGGAATTTGGCGAAGGCGGTGATGATGCCGCCCGCCATCCAGTCGTGGGAATGAATGATTCCTCTGCCCTCGTGCTTGGAGAGGATTTCGCCGATGAGAAAGCGTTTAATCTGCCTCTGGAACTCGGCGGCGGTCGCGCGCGGGTCGCCATCGTAGGCGCTCATATAATTTTCGAAGAGGGAGGAATCAACCATTTTTATCTTATCGCGCGGGAGGTGGTATAAGTTTTCGATGTACTCCTCCCTGCTCGTCCCCGACTGCGCCATAAACTTTCTCTGGAGATTGAGCGTGATAATGTAGGTCTTGACGCCCCTGTTCGAAAGTCCCCTGCATAAGGCGGCGACGACCTCGCCCATACCGCCTGATTTGCCGGAGACGTATTGGGCGAAATCGCCCAGCCCCTTGGTGGGCAGGCGGTCAGTTTCGGGACTGATGATAATGACGGGGGTCCGGGTATATTTTTTGAGGATAGTGAATTTTTCGAGAGACCTCGTGAGCATCCAGAGTTTGTCGGCGATAGTTCGGACTGTTTCGCTGATTGTGCCGTAGGGGCTGAAATAGGAGTGGACTGCCTGGTCAGAGCCGGTGCTTTCGTGGAGAAAATAAAGATGGTCTGATGTGGTGAGGTGTCGCCATTTGGTTAGTAACTCGCCGCCCGCGGTTTTGGCTTTCTTTTCGAGGTATTGAATGCGGGAGAAGAATTCCTGCTGGGTTTTATTGCCCAGCCAGCCAAAGGTGTCCCTCGCGGCGTCGGCCCAGGAAGAGGTCGATAAGCCGTGGATATCGACAATGGGGCAATCGGAATTTTTGAACAGTTCGGCAACCTCGGTGGGGTTTGCCATTTTGATGCTTTGGTATTTTGCCAGCTCGGCAGGGAGCTTTTTCCAGAATTCGAAGATTCCTTTGTCTTCCCAGATATGCTCGCCGATATGCTCATAATCGTAGCCGAGGAGAACGGCTTCGCCGTCGATTTCGGCGATGTGTTTGGCGTAAAGTTCGGCGGGGACGGGCGTGTGGGGGAATCGAAAGGCGATGTCGTCCGAGAGTTCCCTGTTTCTGGGGATGACGATGAGATTGCCTGATTTTGCGCGGAAGACGGCGTTGGGGGAGACAAGTTTGCCGTTTTTCCGGCCGAACATATCGGCTCGTTTCTCGCAGAGCATCGCCTTGTATCCCATATCCGCGACGACGCAGGCGATATCGTTATTGAACATCAGCTCGGTGTTTCTGAAAGACGCGGGCTTGATGCCGAAGAGGTCTTCCATTTTGCCCCTGTGCAGGGCGACCTGGTCTCTGAATTCCTGCCTGTGCACGTCGGCGAACAAACTGGCCAGCGAGTGATAATAAGTTTCTTCCAGGAACTCGACCTGGTTTTTGCCTTTGCCTGCGGCGAACAACTGCTGGAGACAGGTAATTACTTCGGGCTTATACATTTGCGCCTGTTCGAGGAATGTGCCGGACATACTGAGGGTGATTTTGAAGGCGGGATTTTCCTCGATGAGTTTGGTGAACATTCTTGTGGCGGGCAGATAACATTTGTGGGAGACCTTTTCGAACACTTCCCTGTTCATCTCATCCCAGATGAACTTGTCCCTTGAGGGATGCAGCCGGAACGGCTGGTGCAGTTGAAAATAAAATGTCGCTATTGGCATTTTCTACCTTTTTTCGACATTAATCGCAATCTCGGTCCGGCTAACAACACGCTCCGAACGCAGCCGAACAGGTTTAACTAAATGACTTATGCTGCCCCCGGTCATTATAAGTTATTGCGGCAAAAAAACACAAAGGATTTGGCTTGCGCGGGGACTTTGTTAAAATGGGGAAATTCGAAGAGGCGAATTCGCAGTGATGTTTAACATCGGCATCATTATAGGCCTTTGCGGCGTCGATTTTGTTATTGAAAGAGCCGAGCCATATTTTTTCCCTGTGTTGCGTAATTTCGGTTTCCCATCGGCCTTGTTTTTTACGAAGATGAACGCCGATCTATACCGCGGTACTTAGTACTTAAAAACGTTTCACAAGGCAGATGCCGCTTGCGGGGTGGGTATCCAAACTAACCATAGGCTCAATTTGAAAGCCGGCGAGTTCGAGCTGCTTGTGTTTTCCCGCGACGGTGTGGCCGACGATGTAGCCGAGCGTTCCGCCGAAAAGTACGTCGGAAGCCCAGTGGTCGTGCGAGTCCATCATTCGCCAGCTGACCATACAAGCGCCGATATACGCAGGAATGCCGACCTGAGGGCCGTAGTATTCATCGAGGACAGACGCTGCGCAAAACGAGCTTGCGGTATGAGCGCTTGGGAAGGAGAAATTACTTCCGTTGGGTCTTTTGTCGTTTACGACGAGTTTCAGGCCGAATGCCGCCGTATCGGTTATTGCCAGGGCGCTTAGCATTGTCCAGGCCTTTTCCTGACTCGGCTCGTCGTGGTTCGCCTGGCTGTAGAGATACCAGACGTAAGCTGCCCCGAGGTGGATACCGGGGTTTCCCGCGTAACCAAAGGCATCGCTGGTTGTGTTGTCGAATGCGCGGTGACGTTCGAAATTATCGTTAAGGTTCTTGTCTGCGTCGGTATTGTGCATAATGATACTTGCTCCGCCTGCCAGCAGCAGGGCGGCTATATTGTTTGAATTTGTGAACGTCGCGTTGGCATCCGAAAGGAACGTCGCGGGAAATTCGTCGGCGACTCTCGAAGCGAATGTATAGAAATTGGGGTCCCGGTTTGCATACGCCAGGGCCGGAAAAATAATTGCGGCAAAAAGGAGAACTCCATATTTCGTGTGTGTCTGCATTGTTATCATTCCCATTCGATTGTCGCGGGGGGTTTGCTGGAGATATCGTAAACGACGCGATTTACGCCGCGGACCTCGTTTATGATTCTGCTCGAAATCAGCCCCAGCACTTCATAAGGTATATGCGAAAAGTCAGCGGTCATAAAGTCGGGTGTTTCGACGGCGCGGATAGCGATGACGTTTTCGAAGGTCCGGCCGTCGCCCATCACGCCTACGGTTTGGACGGGGACGAGGACGGCGAGGGCCTGAGAGATTTTCCTGTATAGCCCGGCGGATTTGATTTCGTCGATGAGGATTTCATCGGCGGCACGCAGGACTTCAAGCCGTTTGGGGGTAATTTCGCCGATTACACGCACGGCAAGTCCCGGGCCGGGGAAGGGATGACGCCAGACGATGTGTTCGGGCAGCCCGAGGTATTCGCCGGCGACCCTAACTTCATCTTTGAACAAATCCCTTAACGGCTCGACCAATTCAAAGCCAAGCTCTTTTGGAAGTCCGCCCACGTTGTGGTGCAGTTTTATATTCGCCGCGGGATTTCCGTCTTTGGCGCCGGATTCGATGACGTCAGGATAAAGGGTTCCCTGTGCGAGAAATTTGGCGTTTTTGATTTTTGACGCTTCGGATTTGAAAGCGGCGATAAATTCTGCGCCGATGATTTTGCGTTTTTGCTGAGGGTCTGTAACGCCTGCTAATTTTGAGAGGAATTGTTTTGACCAGTCAACGACTCGCAGGTTGATGTGGAAATGGTCGCGGAAGGTGGATTCGACTTGCTGGCGTTCGTTTTTGCGGAGGAGGCCGTTATCGACGAATATGCAGACGAGCCGGTCGCCTATGGCTTTGTGGAGCAGGGTGGCTGTTACGGAGGAATCGACGCCGCCCGAGAGGCCCAGGATAACCGTGTGGTCGCCGACCTGTTTAGTGATTTTTTTGACGGTATCGGCGACGAAATCGCTCATTTTCCAGTCGCCTGCGCAGCCGCAGATATCGTAAAGGAAATTTTTCAGGATAACCGCGCCTTTGGGCGTGTGTGAGACCTCGGGGTGGAACTGGACGCCGAAGAATTTTTTCTTTTTGTGTTTAACCGCTGCAAACGGGCAGGTCTTTGTGGAGGCGAGCTTGGTAAAGTTGTGGTCTGCGTCCTCGACCTGGTCGCCGTGACTTTCCCAGACGGTTGTTGAGTCGGGCAGGTTTGCGAGCAATCCTGTTTTATTAGTGATTGTCAGATTTGCCCGGCCGTATTCCCTGTGTTTTGCGGGGACGACTTTGGCGCCGAGGGCCTGACAGCCCAGATGCATTCCGTAGCAGATACCGAGGATGGGCACGCCCAGTTCGAAAATCTTCTCATCGCATTTTATTGCGTCTTTTTCATAGACGCTTGTGGGGCCGCCGGAGAGTATTATTCCTTTGAGGTTTTCCTTGGCCAGTGTTTTGGCTGGAGTTGATGCCGGGAAGATTTGAGAGTAAACGTTGTGCTCGCGGACACGCCTTGCGATGAGCTGCACATATTGGCTGCCGAAGTCGAGAATCGCAATTGTTTCGTGACTCATATCATCCTGCTTAAAACAGGTCTTTGAAAAACCTGCTCTTAATCTTCAAGTGGTTCGACTGTTGAATAGTTTGGCGATTCTTTTGTTATTTTAATGTCGTGTGGGTGCGATTCGCTGACCGAGGCGGAGCTTACGCGGACGAAATGCGATTTAGTCCGAAGCTCTTCAATGTTTCTGGTTCCGCAGTAGCCCATTCCGGCCCTTAGACCGCCCACGAGCTGATACACGAAGTCGCCAAGCGAGCCGCGGTAGGGGACTCGACCTTCGACACCTTCGGGGACGAGCTTGTCTTTGGCGGAGGTGGCTTTCTGGCCGTATCTGTCGGCTGACCCCTTTATCATCGCACCGAGAGAACCCATCCCCCTGTATTCCTTGAACTGTCTGCCCTTGTAAATGACTAACTGGCCTGGGCTTTCCCGAAGGCCCGCGAAAAGCGAACCGAGCATCACGCTTGAGGCGCCCGCGGCGATGGCCTTGGTTATGTCGCCTGAGTGGCGGATACCGCCGTCGGCGATAACGGGGATATCGTGTTTATAGGCGATTGAGACGCAGTTCATAATTGCTGATACCTGCGGCATACCCGCGCCGGAGATGATTCTTGTGGTGCAGATTGCCCCGGGGCCGATTCCGACCTTCAGGGCGTTTGCGCCGGCGTCGATGAGGTCTTTGGCGGCGTCGGCGGTCGCAATATTGCCTGCGATGACGTCGATGCTGTAATTGCTCTTAATCGATTTTACGGTGTCGATGACGTTTTGCGAATGGCCGTGAGCGGTATCGACCACTATCACATCGACCTCGGCTGCTATCAGGGCCTCGACTCTTTCGTAATCGTGCACGCCGACAGCGGCACCGACTCTCAATCGGCCTCTCTGGTCGCGGGCCGCCAGCGGATACCGTTCGACCCTGTCGATGTCTCTCATAGTTATCAGGCCCGTCAGATTGCCGTCGTCGTTGACCAGCAGCAGTTTTTCGACTTTATGTTCCTGCAGAATTCCCTTGGCCTGTTCGAGCGTTGTGTTTGGCGGGGCCGTCACCAGGTTTTTCTTCACCATTACCGAGCTGATTTTGGCGTCGTAGTCCTTGAGAAATTTGAGGTCTCTTTTGGTCAGAATGCCGCGCAGTTTTCTGCCCTCGACAATCGGTATGCCGGAGACGTTTTGCTCGTTCATTAACTGCTGGGCTTTTCTTACCGGCTCATCGGGCGATAAGGTAATCGGGTCTATTATGACGCCGTTTTCCGAGCGTTTGACCTTGGCGACTTCTCTTTTCTGGTCGGCCACGGGCAGATTTTTGTGGATTATGCCGATGCCGCCTTCCTGAGCGAGCGCTATTGCCAGCGCCGCTTCGGTGACAGTGTCCATCGCCGCCGAGACGAGGGGGATATTTATCGTGATGTTGTTGGTGAGGCGTGTTCTTGTGTCTGCCTGGCTGGGCACTAAGTCGCTCTTGGCGGGTATCAGCAGGACATCATCGAATGTTATACCTTCTGCGATGATTTTATTCTTATCCATCTTATTCTCCGAAGTTATGCTGGTCCTGTTATTATTAAGCGAATAAGTATAGTAATGCGTTGTCGTTGCGTCAAATCTATTTTCCGCACAGGATGCTTGTGATTATAATGAAAAAAGCAGGGTAAATCATTTTTTGCGCCCATTTTGGGGGGTGCTGGGCGTCTTAAATATGAGAGCGTGTCTATAGCCGGCGAAGTCCAATGCGTTGGAGATGACAAGTTAATGACCGAAAGACCGGACAGGCAGTTAGTGGAATCGGCCCAGCGGGGCGATGGCGACAGCTTTACGGAGCTGTGCGGGCGGTATTACCCGGCGATGGTCGCCATTGCTCATTCGGTAATCGGCGACAGACACCTTGCCGAAGATGCTGCCCAGCAGGCGTTTGCCGTCGCGGCGGTGAAACTGCCCGAATTGCGACACGCCGAGCGGTTCGCAAGCTGGCTTGGTGTTATATGCAGGAATTCGGCAAACGATATTGGTCGCAAACAGCAGAGAATCTGTGATGTCGATACGCTTTCGAAATTGCCGGCCCGGCAGGACGATTCACCTGATGCCGAGGCGGTTCGTGAAGCGGTCGCCGGTCTTGCACCTGAGGCGAGGGAAGTGATTTACCTTCGCTACTATGACGGATTACCTTATGAGCGGATATCGAAGACGCTGGGTATTTCGGAGCAGGCGATAAACGGCCGGCTGAGAAGGGCCAAAGAGAAAATTGCTGAATATCTGAAGCAAAACGGGTTTCACGAGGACCAACTATGAACGAGCGAAATGAAAAATGGCTGGATGAGCAACTCAAAAAGACGATTGATTCCGGCAAGGTCAAGTTCGACAGCGAGCAATGGAAGCAAAAATACTCGGCCGAGTATCAGGAACTTATCTCGCGAGCCGCAAGACATCCGAACGTTCAGCGATTTTTATGGGTGCGTCCGCTTGTCAGGGTAGCCGCTGTAATTGCAATTGTGGCTTTTGTGATATTGCTTACGCATCGCCAGTCGGATAAACGTGTCGAGCCGACCGTTGTGACTTTTGTGGAAGACAGGTCGCCGGCTATGATGATGTCACGCTTGTCGCTGATGCTTGCTTATAACAGGGGTGGTTTGGACGCGGTGGATGAGCAGTCCAAAAAGGCATTCAAACTATTGGGGCAAAAAAACACAAATGTATCAATAGGTGAATTATTGAATGATAAAAACGGCAAACAGCCGGGAAAGAAGGATTTATGAGAACGGGAATCAAGAGTGGTTTGATTTGTACAGTAATATTAGTCGCAGCGGGGCAGGTGTTTGCGTACCCCCCTGATAACGCGGCTGTGCTTTACTACAAGGCATTTTTGATTATGGAGGAACCAAACGCCACAGACGTAAATCTGCTGGGGCAATTGCGTAAAGGAGAGATTGGAGTCAATGACCGAATCCGGCATTGTCTGGAATCCAACCGCAAGGCCATTAAGGAGATAGTAACGGCTACTCAGATTAAAAACTGCGACTGGGGCCTGGATATATCGGAAGGGCTGGGGACATTATTACCGCATCTTGGCAAGTTCAGGTCGTGTGCAAAGCTTCTTGGTGCTGATGGGGCGGTATTTGCTGAAAAAGGCGATTACAGGACGGCGCTGGAGAGATGGCTGGCCCTGTGCGAGATGGATCGGCATATAGGAGAGGACACGTTAGTTACACGGCTGATTGGCAGCGCCTGCGATAGTATGGCATTCGATTATATCAGGGGAGTTCTGCCAAAAATATCGAATGATTGTGAAATGCTTGAGCGGCTCAGAGTGCGGCTTGCCGATATTTCCACCAGAAGTCCTTCGATGAGAGCCGCGATAGGAAATGACGCGGCAGTTTGGAGTAATTCTCTAAACAAGGAGGGGATACTTGATGTGGTTCATAACTCAGATTTGTCGAGGGAAGACCAGAATAAAGCGGAACTGGTTCTTCGCCAGCAGGATAATAACGATTTCTGCATCAGGGTGGTAGAGTATTATAAACAAGTTATATCGAGGATGCAGATTGCTTATGATTTGCCTTATCCCGAGGCAAAACAGAAACTTGAGGAAATATACAAGGAAGCGGAAAATACCGCCAGGGAGAAGCCAGAAGCGGTTATAACGAAAGTTTTGCTTCCCGCGACTAACAGGGTTTTAACGATAGATACGCGAAACAAAACGCAATTCAACGCCGTCCTTGCGGGGATTGAGATTTACATAATCAAGATAAAGACGGGAAAGTTGCCGGATGAGTTGCCCGCGGGATTGCCCAAAGATATGTTCAGCGGCAAGGACTTCCTCTACGCAAAGACCGGCGCTGGCTTCACGTTGACCGGGCAGGGTAAAGACCTCGACAAGGACATTGTTCAGAAATACGAATTCAAAGTTACGAAGTAACTATTCGAAATGAGGGCCTGTCGCTTTCCTCCTGTGGCAGGCCCTTATCTTTTTAATGCGGCGAAACAGTCGGGGCAGAAGAGGTGGCCGGAATCGATTTTGTGCAGCTCGCTTAGCGCAAGGTCGTTTCGGCCGCAGCAGTCGCAGGGCTGTGTCTTTTTCGGGGCGGGTATTTCGCGGATATCGAATGGCAGCGGTTTTCTTTCCTGTGCAATTGCTTCTTCCTGCACCCCGGCCTCGGCGTTGGCCTCCGCAGTCAATTCCTTCTGGACGTTCAGCTCTTCCTCGATTTCGGCTCGTTTCTGCGCCTCCGCCTGCGCGTTCTCTTCGGCTTTTAATCTCGCGTCCGTCTGCACCTTGAGTTTTTGTTCCAGTTCAAACCTTGCCTGACGTTCCTGGCGCAATTCCTGTACGGTCCTGGTTATTTCGGCGGTCAGCAGTTCCATCTGCTTTTGCGTCTGCTCTTTCGCCTCGGTCTCGGCGACGATTTTTTTATGTGCCTCGCCGTTCGTGGCGGCAAGAGTTGCCTGCTGTTTTTCGAGTTCAGCCAGCCGGTCGGCGTATGTCCGGAGATTTTCCTGTGCCGAGATTCTGTATTCGGTTTCCTCAGCCAATTTTCGTTCGGCATCGGTTTTTGCCTGCTGTATTGCTTTTAACTGTGCTTCTATTTGCGAAACCCTGCGTGATTCGTTTTTAAGCTGTTCTTCGGCGGCCGCGATGACTCGTTCGTATGCCTCCGTCTTTTGTCTTATCATCTCGCCGGTCTTTTGCTCAGCCGAACTTTTTGCTTCGACTTCATTTCCGAATTGCTGTTGCAGTTTCCTTTTTTCTTCTGTCTCGGTCTGCAATTTCTCTTCAAGCTGTGTGATTCGTTCCTCGTAAGCATTTGCCTGGGTATTCAACTGGTTGCGTAACTGCTTTTCAATATCAGTCAATTCTTCGGCCTGCGTCTTTGCCCCGGTTTCGGCCTGGGCGACCTGCCGGCGATAAAGCTCGACCTGCTCTTCAAGCTGCTGGCGTATCCGGTTCTCGCTGTTCAGCCGGTCGCGAAGTTCATCTGTCGATTGTTCCCTTTCGGCCAGTTTGTTTTTCGCTTCAGTCAGGACCTCTGCGTAATACCTGGCTTTTTCCTGGGCGGTCGCTATAGTCTCGCCGTAAACTCTCGCTTTTTCTTCCAACTGTGCGCGCGACTCCAGTTCGGCTTTCGCTTTGGCCTCGATTTCGACGCGGGCCTTTTCCTCCGAGAATCGTCTTGCCCTGTCTTCGGCTTCCGCACTGCCCTGGGCTTTAGCAAGCGCCTCCGCCAAACTGTCTGCCCTTTCTTCGGCATTCGTTCTCGCGGCTGCTTCGGCTTCCAGTTGTTCCTCGGCCAGGTTTCTTGCCTGGATTTCCGTCTCAAGTTTTCTGCGGGCTTCCGCAATCGCATCGCCAAGTTCCTTAACGCTGCGCTCGGCGCCGGCCCTGTTCTGTGACTGCACGGAGGTCTGCTCCCTTAATTGCTCGATTGTCACCGTAAGCGCTCGGACCTGTTGTTCTGCTGCGACTTTGGCCTCGATTTGCTGATTCAATTGCTCCTGCAATTTCGACAGCGTTTCCGTAAAGTCCTTCATTTGTTCCTGAAGTTCCATTTTTGCCTGCTGTCTTGTCTGCTCTGCTGATTCAATCGCCTCTTTGGTTCTTCGTTCTGCGGATTCTGTTGTTTCTTTGGCCCTTTGCTCCGTTTCGGCTCTCGATTGCGTCTCGGCCTGCGCAATTGCTTCTGCTCTTGCCTTTTCCTCGGCGTGTTTTTGTGCCAGTTCCTGTGATTCCGTTCTCAGCCGAGTTTCGTTTTCGAGGTTCGCTTCCAGTTGAGTCGTCATTGCTGATTGCGTATCAATCCTGCTCTTAAGCCCGTCAATCTGCTCGGCGTAATGGCGTAATTGCTGTTCCGCCTTTTCCCGAGCTTCGGCCTGCGATTGTGCAAGGGCCTGTGCCCTGACCCGTTCCATAGCTTCCTGCTGTGCCTTCTCCTCAAGCAGGCGTTTTTCTTCAATGGCGGCTTTCAGCTGCTCCTGGGCTTTTGTTTTGTCCGTAGCTTCGCTGTTGAGGTCTCGTTCTATCTGGTTGAGACGCTCGGCGTAAGCCGACAACTGCTCCTGTAATTGCGACGCAACCTCACGTTCGGCGGCGAGCTGTTCTTCCATCTGCGCCCTTGTTTGTTCCTCCCGGCTTAACTGGTTCTGTGCGTCGGCAAGTGTTTTCTGATAACTGCGCACGCTTTCCTCGATTTGCCTGAGACGTGCGCCTTCTTCGTTTAACTTTTCTTCGGCTGCGCTAAGCGATTCAGCGAGCAATCTCGATTTTTCTTCGGCTTTTGCTATCGCCCCGCCGTATTTCGTCGCTTTTTCTTCAAGCTCGACTCTTATCTGCTGTTCGACCTGCTCCCATTTTTGTGCCTGCGCCTCGGCTTTCGCCTGTGCCTGCAGCGTGGCCTTCGATTGTGCTTCCGCAAGCGCCTCTGCCCTTGCCCGTTGCTGCGCTTCGCTTTGTGTCCTCTCCTCCGCCTGCAACCTGGCTTCTTTTTCCGCCTTTAGCCGGTCTTCAGCGTCTTGCGCCACTCTTGTTTGCAGGATGAGTTGCTGTTTTGCCTTGTCTAATTCCGCCTGCAGCTTATCCAGTTCCGCCTTCACCCTTGCCTTGTGCTCGGCGATTGCTATTCTTTCAGCGCGGCCATCCAGTTCCTGTTTGAATTTCGTCTCCAGCGTGGTTATTTTTTCCGCCTGTGAGCGTGATATTGATTCCGCTTTTGCCCGTGCCTGAGTTTCTTCGCTTAATTTTCGTTCGGTTTGTATTTTTGTTTCGTTTGCCGATTTCGCCTCGGCTTTCAATAGTTCTGCTTGTTCCGACAGACGTTTTGTTTGTTCAGTTGCGTCTATTTTTGCTTTTTGTTCAGCGGCTAATTGCTCCGCCAACAAGGCCCTTGTCTGCGATTCGGCGTCTAATTTTTTCGCAAGCTGCTCCGCCTGTGCCTGATATGATTTGGCCCTTTCCTGTGCGGTGGCTGTCTCACGGGTATAGGTCCTGGTCTTTTCCTCCAATTGTGCGGTTGCCTGCCGTTCGAACTCGGCGCGTACCTGCGTTTGTTCCTTTGCCGTTTGCTCGGCCCGCATCCTCGCCTCTTCAGCAGCAGTCGCCCGCGCCTCCGCCTGTACCCGTTTTTCCGTCTCAAGCTGAGAATTTTTTTCAGCGAGCAGGCGTGCATCGTTTTGCTGTTCTGCCAATTGTTCGGCCTGTGTCTTTGCGGCTATTGCCGCAGCTAACTGCTCCGCGAGTCGCGTTTTTGCCTCGCTCTCGGCTTTTGCCGACTGTTGTGCTTCCGCTCTGGCTTTTGCCTCGGTTTGCGCGACAGTTTGCGCCTGCAGTTTCTCCTCAGCTGTTTTGGCGGCAAACTGCTCAGTTTTTGTCCTCGCTGTTTTTTCCGCCTTTAGTTTTTCCTCGACTTCCAATCTCGCGTTTGTCTGCGATTCAAGCTGCCCAGCTAACTTGGTTAGCTGTTCTGAGATTGATTTTGCGTGCTGTTCAGCGAGACCTCTGGCCTTTGTCTCCTCGTTTAGTTTTTCCTCGGCCTGTTTGGATGTCTTTGTCAGCGTCCTGATTTTTTCTTCTGCTTTTGCTATCGTCTGGCCATAGAGTATCGCTTTTTCTTCCAACTCCGCTCTCGCATTCCTTTCGGTTTGCATAGCGGCCTGCTGTGCGGCTTCCGTCTTGTTTTCCGCCTCGATTCTGGCTTGTTGTTCGGTTTGCGCCGTTGCTATCTCTTTGACAATTTCTTCGCTTAGCAGATGTGCCTTCTCGTCTGCGGCAGTTCGCTTCTGAATTTCTGTTTGAAGGCGCTGTTCGATGTCCGCTTGTTTGCTGGTTTGCGAGTCGAGCTGCGACTGTAGCTGCTCCAGTGCGGCCGCAATATTTTTAGCTCTTGTTTCGGCTTCGAGACGCAATTGCACCTCAAGGCGTAATTGCTCTTTGGCGTGTTGTTTTGCTTCTGTGGCGGTATTGAACCGCTCTTCGAATTGCGCAATTGACTGGCCGAATGCTTTTGCCTTTTCCTCAATTTCCGCCCTTGCCTGTCTTTCGGTTTGCATGGCGGCCTGCAGCGAGGCCTCTGTCTTCTTTTCCGCCTCGATTCTGGCCTGTTTTTCGGATTGCGCAATCGTTTTTTCTTTGATAATATCTTCGCTTAGCAGATGCGCCTTCTCATCTGCGTCATTTCGCTTTTGGATTTCAATTTGAAGACGCTGCTCGATGTCCGCTTGTTTGCTGGTTTGTGAGTTGAGCTGCGACCGTAGTTGTTCCAGTGCGGCCGCGATATTTTTAGCCTTTGTTTCAGCTTCAAGACGCGATTGCGTTTCAAGGCGTAATTGCTTTTCGGCTTGTTGTTTTGCTTCCGCGGCGGTATTGAACCGCTCCTCGAGCTGCGCAATTGACCGGCCGAAAACTTTTGCTTTTTCTTCAAGCTGGGCCCGCATCTTTTCTTCGGCCTGCTGGCGCAGTTGTTTTTCAATCTGGATTTGCTCTTGTGCCTCGCTTCTGGCTTTTGCCTGGGCTTCCGCCGTCGCTTCGGCCTTTGCTCTTTTCTCAGTTTCGGCCTGTGTGCGTTCCCTCGCGGCGGTCAGCAGGGCGTTCTGGGTGTCTGATTTTTCCCGTAATTCTTTTATTGTTTGCGATTGCGTTTCGATGACCCTCTTTAAGTCGGCAGTCGCTGCGGCCTGTTCATCGAGTTTTTGCCGGACCTCACCGGCGACCGCGGTTTGTGCCTCTGTCTGCTGCTTTGCTTCGGCGAGCGATTCGGCGTATTGACGTGTCTTTTCTTCGGCGGTCGCGATTGCCTGCCCGTAGAGGAGAGCTTTTTGTTCCAGTTCTTCTTTTGCCTGTTGCTGGGTTTTTGCTTTCGCCTGTTTTTCTATTTCTATCTGGTGTTCGGCCTGCTCGGCTCGCGTCTCGGCCTTGATTCTCTGCTCGCCCTGCCGCTTGGCCTGCTCCTCGGCAATAGCTCTGGCCTGCGCTTCACTTTGCGATTTTTCCTCCGCCTTGTGCCGGGCCTGTTGTTCCTCTCGCAGCCGGGTCTCGGTCTTCACCAGGTTATCGATATGTTGTTTGAGTTTGCCTTCGGTTTCTTCCAGTGCGTGCGTCTGGGCGTTCAATTTTACCTGGATATCATCTATCGCTTTGCCGAAGGTTTGCGCCTTTTCCTGTAAATCCGATTCGGCCTGTGTTCTGGCCTGTGTTTCAATTTGAATTTGCTGCTCGACAGCTATGCGCGCCTTTGTCTGTGCATCGAGTTTTTCCCGCAGTTCGCTAATCAGCAAATGATATTCATCAATCTGTTTTTGCAGTTGGGTCTTGGCCGATAATTCTGCCTGCAATCTCCCTTCGAGCTGTCGCTGAGATTCCTGAAAATCGCGGGTCTTTTCTTCGAGTTTGGCTCTTGTCTGCTGTTCAGTCCTGACTCTCGCCTCGGTTTCAGACCTTGCTTTTTCTTCTGCGACGCCCCTTGCCCTTGTTTCCGCCTGGGCGATTCTCTGCGACTCGGCTCTTGCCTGCGACTCGTTATTGGCGATTTCCTCAGCTTTTATTCTCGCCTCGGTCTCAGTCTTGGCCTTTTCCTCCGCGACGATTCTTGCCCTGGTTTCGGCCTGGGCGATTCTCTGCGCCTCGGCCCTCGCCTGCGTCTCCTGGTTGGCGATTTCCTCCGCTTTTTTTAACGCCTCGTAATATGCCTGCTTATCAGCTTTTTCCTGCTCTTTGGCTTCGATTTTTGCGAGTTTTTCCGCGCGGACCTGCTCTTTTGCCTGAAGTTTGGCGTCAATCCTCGCCTGTTTTTCGGCGAGCGCCTTTGCCGCTGCCTCTGCTTTTTGTCTCTCTTTTACTTTTTTGGCGTTGAAGCAGGGCGCAAGGGGATGATGCGGCCAGTGTTTTTCTCCGCATATCGAGCAGGTCGGGACAAACTTCTCCTGACCATCCTGTGGCTTTGGAACCACGTTATCCCTTGTCCTGTCAACGTCCATTGTCAGCCCAAAAAACTCTTGTATCAGTTTCCGTTCTGATTACGACTCAATTGAGCATGTCAAAGTCCCGCCAGCACCTGTTTTGTCAACAAAATCGCCTATTGGCGAATGATGCCCAGTTTACAAATATAGATGCTGGGAACCGCAGCCGGGAGTGAAATTTAACTTCCACTCCTCCGCTCCATTCTTCTAACAATTTCCCGCAAAAATATCAAGCACAAAAGATTTTATAGGACTTAATCGCCCATTCATAGCTTGGGTGTTAATCCTGAGGGTGCATTTCTGATTAATATAAACTCATTTTTAGGATCAGTTAGCTGGATTTGTTTGCTGGACAATACCAGCGATACACAAGAAATGAATTGGCAGAAAAACAGAAAAGTTGCAAAAAGACAACGAAGACCGCAGGGATGTTTTGCCTGCCCGTGCAACCCAACAGCGCAAGAATATCAAATATTAAAAATGAAACCGTATGGGCAACAAGTTGTCCATTCATAGATTCGATAAGTTTCTATTCTGAAATATTAATCCTAAAATCATATTCGTACTCAGGTTTTATGCCATCCCATTCATCTCGAATGCGTGGAAAAACTGCGGGGAAAACGAGTCGGTGATTGCTAGATTCTCGGTAAGTTTTCAAGAGGTTTTGCATTGAACCCCATCGTTCCTTCTCCCCTTTGAGCAAGTTAGTCCATACCGTTTCTCTGGAATGTATCGCCCTCTTGATGTCATCAACTGTGTTAGGTTGAATCTCAACAAGTGCGTGACAATCCTCTACGGAGGTATAATCCATCAAACCGCTGTCATACGTGGCGTCTATATCGTGTTGGAGGTCACCCTCTGTAATCGTGACGATGCCATCCGTGTCACTCAAGTAAGGACCTAAGTGGAAATCATTCTTTCTTCTCGCAAAGAGGTGAATAGTGAATAGCACATTCCCCAGTGCACATGGTTGTCCGTGGTAGTCAATTAGATGAATCGTAATTTTCTGTGGGATTATCAGATTGCCCATGTTTTTATCCAATCGGTATTCGTCATTACCATTTCAGCACGGCGCCGGTATCTGCGCTTGTAGCCATAGAGGCGTATTTGGCAAGGCAGCCAGTGGTGATATTCGGTTTTCTCGGCTTCCATTTTTTCTTTCTGGCGGCTAGTTCTTTGGCCGACAGTTTCACATTAATTTTGTTGTGGGGTATGTCGATTTCGATTATGTCGCCTTTTTTCAGCAGTCCGATTGGCCCGCCGACCGCTGCTTCGGGGCTGACATGGCCGATGCAGGCGCCGCGTGTGCCGCCGCTGAACCTGCCGTCGGTGATGAGCGCGACTGATTCGCCTAATCCTGCGCCAACAATATAACTTGTGGGGCTGAGCATTTCCTGCATACCCGGGCCGCCTTTGGGGCCTTCGTAGCGGATGACGACGACGTCGCCGGCCTTAACCTTGCCCGCGAGGATTCCTTCGCCTGCCTCTTCCTGGCTCTCGAAAATGACGGCAGGGCCTTTGTGGATGAGCATGTTCGCCGCGACGCCCGCTGTCTTAATGACAGCGCCTTTCGGTGCGAGGTTGCCCTTGAGAATGGCTAATCCGCCTGTCTTCGAATAGGCATTTTCTATTGTGTGAATGACCGCGGTATTATTGATTTTCGCGTTCGCGATATTTTCACCGAGTTTTTTGCCCGTAACGGTAAGCGTGTCGAGATTGAGCAGTTTCGGAACCCTGCTTACCTCCTTGAGTATTGCGCTGATGCCGCCTGCGGCGTCAACATCCTCGACGTGGTAGGAGCTCGATGGCGAGACCTTGCAGATATTGGGGCATTTGGCGGATATTTTATTTATCCGCTCAAGGTCATATTTAATACCCGCCTCGCTTGCGATTGCTAATGTATGCAGGACGGTATTTGTCGAGCCGCCCATTGCCATATCGAGCGCAAGGGCGTTATCCATCGACTTGGCGTTTATTATGTCTAATGGTTTTATGTCTTTTTCAATCAGGGTGATGATTTGCCTGCCCGCCTGTTTGTAAAGCTCTTCGCGTTTGGGGTTGACCGCCAGTATCGTGCCGTTACCTGGTAGCGCGATACCGATTGCCTCGCACAGGCAGTTCATCGAGTTTGCGGTGAACATTCCTGAGCAGCTGCCGCAGGTGGGGCAGCCGGCAAATTCGAGCTCCTTGAGTTGCTCTTCGGTGATTTTTCCGGCTTTGAATTTGGCGACTCCTTCGAATATGCTGATAAGGTCAACAGTTTTGCCGTCTTTCATTTTTCCAGCCGCCATAGGCCCGCCTGAGACAAAAATCGTGGGGATATTCAGCCGGACAGACGCCATTAGCATACCGGGGATAATCTTGTCGCAGTTAG
The DNA here is from genome assembly GCA_003141275.1 of Phycisphaerales bacterium. Classification (GTDB taxonomy): domain Bacteria; phylum Planctomycetota; class Phycisphaerae; order Sedimentisphaerales; family Anaerobacaceae; genus Fen-1362. Next base: position 1,158 of record PLLM01000044.1, on the reverse strand, counting down.
GAATACAAATCATCCCGTCGAAGCAGTGTGCCTGAAGCATTGTCTCGACCGAGTCGGCGATTATCTCACGCGAAGCAAGCGAGTATTTCATACCCGTATGGCCCATCGCGATTCCATCACAGACGGCTATTGTATTAAACTCAAAAGGCACACCGCCCGCCTCGCGCACGGCCTGCTTGACAATCTGCGCCACCTTGTTGAGGTGGACATGGCCGGGAACTATCTCGCAAAAGCTGTTTGCGATGGCGATGAAGGGCTTTTTGATATCGGCGTCGCTGATACCGCAGGCGTGAAGCAGTCCGCGGTGAGGCGCCCGCTGAAAACCGCTTTTTATTGTGTCGCTTCTCATTTATTTTCCTTTCTGCAAAGTCGTGCCCAAACATGGGCATTTTCGAGGCGTATATTGTAACGATTTGACGGCTGTTGTTGAAGAAAAATAGGTTGTGTTGGCATTTTCGGCGGGTATAATATCGAGTTTGATTTAGGTAAAATTAACTACTGGGAGAACAAAATTATGACAACAAACGGTATTTTCAGATGTGTAGTCGTCGCAGGGATATTTTGCGGTATGTTCGTTTGGGGCTGCGAGCAGCAGGCCAAACCCCTGGCACAAGCGCCAGCACCAGTAAAGGCGCCAGCACAAGCAAAAGCACAGGTGAAAATCGCGTTGAGACCGTCCATTGGCGACTTGGCCACCTATAAGATTACAACCCAGGCCCGTCGGACTACAAAATGGCAGGGGCCGGTCCCCGATAAAGCGGTTTTTGAGGAGAACTTCAACGAAGAACGGGTCGAAATGGTCCTTAAGCAGCGTATAGAAAGCGTGGACCCCAAGGGCATAGCAGTTGCCCTGGTCACAATCGATGGAATAAAATGTCGTTATTCGAATAAGAGTACGACCTCGGTGGATTTTGACAGTTCCAGGCGTTCGGACGCCAAAAATCCAATAATGAAATTAATCGGCCAAACCTATCTGATAGAATTCAGTCCGTGGAACAATATATCTGCGGTAGATGACCTGCCGCCGGCTATGGTGACGCTGAAAGACGGCACCCCCTCCGGAGAAACGGGAGTCAGTATTTTGTATCCTGAGGCAATAATGGAAAGGCATGGGGCGATGCAGTTGCCGGAACCGGGGCAGGAAATGCTTAAGCCCGG
>PLLM01000102.1 GCA_003141275.1 Phycisphaerales bacterium | reverse complement strand
TGGATGTCTTGTAGGGCATATCTTTTCACCTTTCAAAGGATATCTTCCCAAAAAATTGTGAAAGGCAGGTAGATTTATGGCCAGGTAGCAGGCCAAGGAGAATTTTTGTGAGTACAGGTACAGTAAAATGGTTCAATGATCAAAAGGGTTTCGGGTTTATCGTAGCCGACGACGGCGGCCCGGACCTGTTCGTTCACCACTCGGAAATCAAGTCATCCGGGTACTCGAGTTTGAGCGAAGGGCAGAAGGTTGAGTACGAAGTTGGCCAGGGCAAAAAAGGCCCCTGCGCGACAAACGTAGTTCCAAAATAAGCACCAACAATTGACGCCAAAGAAAGGCCCCGTCCCTAAGGGACGGGGCCTTTTTTATTTGCCGAGGTTTAACATCTCTTCGAATTTCCCTTGATTTCGAGCTGCGCAAGGCATAAATAGTTAGGGTTTTGGGATATGATAAAAATATGGCAAAGGCAATGGCGAACGCGATAGTGGCACAATCCGGGGGACCGACGTGCGTAATCAATTCAAGCATTTGCGGGGTGATTCAGGAGGCGGCGAAAACCAAAAAGATAGGCAGGGTATTGGCGGCACACGACGGCATATTAGGCATTTTGAAGGAAGAACTGTTTGACGCATCGGCGGAGAAGGCATCGGTAATCGAGGCATTAAAGCGGACGCCCGCGGCGGCTATGGGGTCGTGCAGGTATAAGCTCAAATCATTAGACCAGGCACAATCGGATTTTGACAGGGTGCTGGATGTTTTCAAGGCGCACGATATACACTACTTTTTCTACGCGGGCGGCAATGACTCGATGGATACCGCCGACAAGATAAACAAACTCGCTGCACAACAGGGCTATGAGCTTGTATGCATCGGCATACCTAAAACAATTGACAACGACCTGGCATACACGGACCATTGTCCGGGTTTCGGAAGCGTGGCGAAATACGTAGCGACCTGCGCGATGGAGGCAGGACGGGATAACGAGGCGCTATCGACATTCGACGCGTGCACCATCATTGAGGTGATGGGCAGAAACGCGGGCTGGATTGCAGCGGCATCAGGACTGGCAACAAGAGAGCCGAAGGACGCCCCGCATCTTATTTATATGCCTGAGTCAGCGTTTACATTCGAAAAGTTAATCAGGGACGTTAAAGAGATTTACAGGGAATTTGGCAGGGTGTTTATCGTCGTGGGCGAAGGGCTCAAAGACGAGAAAGGCAACGCAATCGCCGCGGAAACCGCCGGCTTCGGCAAGGACGCCTTCGGGCATGCCACGCTCGGCGGCGTGGCGGAGATTTTCAAGAACATCATCGAAAAAGAAGTCGGCATAAAGGCATACTGGAACAAACTCGGGTCACAGCAAAGATGTTCAATGCATTTCGCGTCACTGACGGATATCAACGAGGCATATATGTGCGGCAAGGCAGCGGTGAAGGCGGCGATGAGCGGGGTCAACGGGAAAATGATAACATTAGTGCGAGATAAGGGCGCCAAATATAAGTGCACAACGGGACTGGCGGAATTGAAGGACGTGGCAAACGGGGAAAAGAAAGTGCCGAAGGAGTTCATAAACGAAAAGGGCAATCATATTACCGAGGCGTGTCGTAAATATATCGGGCCATTGATTAAGGGCGAGGCGCCGATAACGGTCGGCAAGGACGGGCTGCCTGTGTATGTCCGGTTAGCGAAAAAGTGGGTGGAAAAGAAACTGCCGAATTATCTCTAACCCACAGATTACACTGAAAAATAAAAAGAACTGGATTCCCCCTAAGGGGGAATGACAAAAGGAGAATTTGATGTCGGATGCGGCGGCACCTTTGAAGGAATTTAAGGTAACCAAGTCGTTTTTCGTGGGGATAGATTCGGACGGGTGCGTGTTCGATACGATGGGGATAAAGCAGCGGGAGTGTTTCTGCCCGTGGACGGTGGCGTGTTTCGGATTGCAGCCGGTGGCTGAGGCGGCGAGAGAATGCAGGGTTTTCGCGGATTTATTCAGCAAGACACGCGGGAATAACAGGCACAAGACGCTCAAGCGGATTTTGTCGGAACTGCTGCCGAATCATCCGCATGTCAAGCAGAGGGGCTTTAAGATTCCGCAGCCGGCGCATTATTTCTCCTGGGTTGATGACCCAAAGAGCATATTGAGCAACGACGGCTTACAAAAGGCAATTGAGGCGACAAAAGACCCTGCGGCAAAGAGGGAATTAGAGCAGGCACTCGACTGGAGCATAAAAGTAAACAAGGCCATAACGGATATCGTAAAAGGAATACCGCCCTTCCCGTTTGTGCGGGAGAGTTTGGAGAAAATCGGGCCGAAAGCGGATGTAATAGTGGTATCGGCGACGCCCGGAGAGGCGTTGGTGCGGGAATGGCAGGAACACGATATCGCAAAATACGTAGCAGTAATCGCTGGCCAGGAAATGGGAACAAAAGCCGAGCATCTTGATTACGCAACCAAAGGTCGATACGATAAAGGCCATATCTTAATGGTTGGCGATGCGCCGGGCGATTTGCAGGCGGCAAAGATGGTCGGAGCGTTATTTTACCCGATAGTGCCCGGCAAAGAAACGGAATCGTGGAAACGATTCCATAACGAGGCGTTTGACAGGTTTCTCAAGGGGCAGTTCGCCGGCGGGTATGAGCGGAAGCTGATTACGGAATTCGAGAATTCTTTGCCTGGCAAGCCGCCGTGGGAAAAGTAGAAACAGCGTTCAGCGGGTAGCGTATAGCGTTTAGTTTCTGGATTCCTGCTTGCGCAGGAATGACAAATATGGTAATTGAACGGCAATATGCGGATGGCGTCGTAAGCAAGGAGCAAATGCAGGAGGCAGTGGCGGAGTATTTCGGCAAAAGGAGATACGCCGGCAAAAGCGTCCTCGTTATTGTTCCGGATAACACTCGCTCAGGACCGGTTGGCGGCGTGTTCAAAGCCGTTTACGACTGCATCGGCAGCGACGTTAAGCAACTGGACGTTCTGGTCGCGCTGGGGACTCATCAGCCGATAAGCGAAGAGCAGATTTGCGCGCGCCTATCGATACAGGCGGCGGAGCGAAACAGCAAATACAAATCGGTGAAGTTTTTCAATCACCAGTGGGACAATCCCGAGATGTTCAAATTCGCAGGCCAGATTCACGCCGACAAGATTGAACGGCTGACCAAGGGGCTGTTCAAAGAGGAAGTCGAGGTTATGGTCAATAAGCTGGTTTTCGATTACGATGAGTTTTTTATCATCGGGCCGGTGTTTCCGCACGAGGTCGTGGGATTTTCGGGCGGGCATAAATATATTTTCCCGGGTGTGGCGGGGCCTCAAATCATAAACTTTTTCCACTGGCTCGGCGCCGTGATAACAAACCCTGCAATAAACGGCACCAAGTGGACAGCGACTCGCGAGGTCGTCGAGAACGCGGCATCATACATCAAAACGCCGCACACGCTTTTTGCGATAGTGTCGAATAAAGAAGAGTTCAAAGGCATATTCATCGGCGACTGCGTTGAAGCGTGGGAAAGGGCAGCGGATTTGTCGGCGAAGGTGCACATTGTTTATAAGGACAAGCCGTACAAAACGGTGCTGGGCATAGCGCCGAAAATGTATGACGAAATCTGGACGGCGGGCAAGGTGATGTATAAGCTGGAGCCGGTGATTGAAGACGGCGGGATGCTGATAATTTATGCGCCGCATATCAAAGAGGTTTCGGTAACGCACGGCAAAACAATCGAACAGGTCGGCTATCATACGCGGGATTATTTCCTCAAGCAGTGGGACAAATTCAAGGATTATCCGTTAGGGGCGATAGCTCACTGCACGCACGTCAAAGGAATCGGCACGTATAACAACGGCGTGGAAAAGCCGAGAATCAATGTTGTTTTGGCGACGGGGATAAGCAGAGAGCGATGCAAGAAGATAAACCTCGGCTATATGGACCCGGAACAAATCGACATCGCTAATTACGAGGGCAGGGAAGATAAGGGAATTTTAGTCGTGCATAACGCCGGCGAGACGTTATATCGATTGTCGGACGGAAGTATTCCGCGAATAAGAGAATAAACACATGGATTCCCGCTGGAGTTTACCCCACACGTTGATGCGGGGCGGGAATGACACATACATAGGAAGGAAATCATAAAATGACACAGGCGGATTCGATAAACTCACCGCAGGCGGACATCGGATTGGTCGGGCTTGCAGTGATGGGCGAAAACCTGATTTTGAATATGGAGAGTAAGGGCTTCACTGTAGCGTGTTTCAACAGGACGATTTCGAAGGTGGATGATTTTGTAAACGGGCGGGCAAAAGGCAAGAAAATAATCGGCTGCCGCTCAATCGGAGAACTGACGGCGAACCTGAAAAAGCCGCGGAAGGTAATGCTGATGGTCAAGGCGGGGCAGGCAGTGGATGATTTTATCGAGCAGCTGCTCCCCTCTCTTGACAATGGGGACATAATTATCGACGGCGGCAATTCGCATTTCCCGGATACGATTCGCAGGACCAAATACGTCGAGAGCAAGGGCAAGCTGTATATCGGCACGGGCGTATCTGGCGGCGAGGAGGGCGCGTTGCGCGGGCCGTCGATTATGCCGGGCGGTTCGCCGGCGGCGTGGCCGAACGTAAAGCCGATATTCCAGGCGATATGCGCCAAAACAGATAAGGGGGAACCCTGCTGCGAATGGGTGGGCGAAAACGGCGCGGGGCATTTCGTCAAAATGGTGCATAACGGCATCGAATATGGCGATATGCAGTTGACTTGCGAGACGTATCAGTTGATGAAGGAAGGATTGGGCCTGAGCAACGCCGAGATGCACAAGGTTTTCGCCGAATGGAACCAAGGCGAGTTGAATTCATATCTGATTGAGATTACACGGGATATCCTCGCTTATAAGGACGAGCAGGGAAACGAGGTCATTGATTTGATACTGGATACGGCTGGGCAAAAAGGCACGGGCAAGTGGACCGTTGTTGCCGCGCTGGATTCGGGTCAGCCCTTGACGCTTATAGGCGAGGCGGTATTCGGGCGGTGTTTGTCGGCCTTGAAAGACGAACGGGTAAAAGCATCACAGGTTTTGAAAGGCCCGAAGGCACAATTCAAAGGCGACAAAGCCAAATTCATCGACGATTTGCGAAAGGCGCTATACGCGTCGAAAATTATAAGTTACGCACAGGGTTATCAACTGATGCACGCGGCGGCGAAGGAATACGGCTGGAACCTAAACTACGGCGGAGTCGCCCTGATGTGGCAAGGCGGGTGCATTATCCGCTCGGCATTTCTGGGCGAGATTAAAAAAGCGTTCGACAAAAACCAGAACCTCGAAAACCTTTTACTCGACCCGTTCTTCAGGAGGGCAATGACAAAGGCGCAAGTTTCCTGGCGGCGGGTTGTTACAACGGCGGTCAAACTCGGTATCCCAATTCCGGCAATCAGCGCAGCAATGGCTTTTTATGATGGCTATCGTCACGACCGGCTGCCCGCGAACCTGTTGCAGGCGCAGCGTGATTATTTTGGCGCGCATACTTACGAGCGGGTCGATAAGCCCAGGGGCGAGTTTTTCCATACTAACTGGACCGGCCGGGGCGGCGATACAAGCTCATCCGCATATACTGCGTGAGATGGCAAATCAGCCGGCAAGTTGACTTAAATAGAATTGCCGTGTATATTCCGGCAGGCAGATAAAATAAACCTGTTTTGAGGCCCCTTATATAGGAACTCTTATGGATTTGTTCTGGAAGATAATGATAGCGGGTGCGGCGCTTGTCGGTATCGGCTGGATTGCGTATGGGATTTGGGATTGGCGTGAACGCAAGCTCGAAAAGGAAAGGCCGAAAGTCAGGTCCGAGCGATATCAGCAGGCGTCAAGTTCAGTCGCGGATTACGCAAAGAAACTGGCCGAATTCAAAAAGCCGACATATAAACGCCAAGACGCCCCGCCGACAGACACAAAACCGCCTCAAGAATAAACGCCAATGGCAAGAACGTTTTTAACTGAATATTTTCTGCTGCAAGGCAAAACCGCCCGCCGGCTTTATCATGAATATGCCGAGCAGATGCCCATCTATGATTACCATTGTCATTTGCCCGCGGGGCTGATTGCCGAAGACCACATGTTCGAAAATATAACCAAGGTGTGGCCGGCAGGCGACCATTACAAGTGGCGGGCGACGTGGAGCAGGGGTTACTGCCCAACGATATGCAATTGCTCGGCAAAATGGTCTATGGTCTCTGCTTCAACAACGCAGAGAGATACTTCGCTATGTCGCTCGATTAGCCGGCTTGCCCGGCCAAGTGTGGTAACCAATAAAAAAGGTCCCGCTTTGAGGGCAGGACCACAGGTTTATAGTTCGGCAAACCGTTTTAGGACGGCTTGACGTCTGTCGCTTCCGGGCCTTTCTTGCCCTGGCCGAGAGTGTATTCCACCGCCTGGCCTTCCTTTAACGTGCGAAATCCCTCGCTGACAATCTTGGAGTGATGAACAAACACGTCCTCACTGCCGTCATCAGGAACAATAAAACCAAAACCTTTTTTCTCATTGAACCATTTTACTTTGCCTGTAGCCACGTTTTTCTCCTTTTAACCCACACTACCTCCTCGCCGTTTACCAAAAGCGCTCTTTCGAGGATAGTTTAAAAAGCGCCCTTTACACGGTGACAAAGTATCTCAAGACGTTCCAGGATTCAACAATTTTTTTGAGGAATTTTTGACATTCTATGCAGCGGCCCGGCTGCATAGTATTTCCCATCAAGCAGCCCAAAAGTTGCGGATTGGCGCCATTGCCGCATATCTCCCCCCTGCTCATCACGCTCCGGCCCGGAAAATAGGGGTTTTTGCTTTACTTGGATGCGGTTGGCTGGTATATAAGAACATCTCTAATGCGGCAAAAGGACTTGACATAGCGCAGGATTTGGATTAGATTCCTATGTTTGGTCTTCGGCTATTGATATCAATAGGTGACTGTTTAACTAAGGTTTTTGGAGGTTTTTGTGGCTAAAGAGTTGGCAAAAGAATTGATTAGTGCAGGAGTGCATTTCGGGCACAGCGCGAACCGCTGGAACCCCAAGATGAAACCTTTTATTTTTGGCAAGCGCGGGCAGATACACATTATCGACGTGCGCAAAACACTTGCGGGCATGGTAATCGCGAAGAAATTGCTCGTTGACGTAGTAGCGTCGGGCAAGGACGTCGTCTTCGTGGGAACCAAGCGGCAGGCACAAAAGGCGGTCGAGGCATCGGCGACAAAGTGCGGAATGCACTGCGTCTCGGAGCGATGGCTTGGTGGAACACTCACGAATTTCAGGACGATACGGTCTCGCGTTCAGCGGCTCGAAGAGCTGGAAGGAATGCAGGAAACAGGGACGCTCGAGTCGCAGAGCAAAAAGCAGGCGTCTCGGCTGAAGCGCGAACTGCGGAAAATAAAAGGCAACATGGAAGGTATACGCAAGATGGGCCGGCTGCCCGGCGTCGTCATTGTAGTCGACGGCAAGAAAGAATACCTCGCCCTGCGGGAAGCCAGGAAACTCGGCATAACGACAGTGGGGATAATCGATACCGATTGCGACCCCGATACCGTGGACGTGGTGATTCCAGCCAACGACGATTCAATAAGAGCGATAAGCTTGCTACTGGACGAGCTTGCCGACGCGGTAGCCCAGGGCAAAACAATGGATACGATTCGCAAGGACGTCGCGTCCAAACCCAAGCACATCAGGTCAAAAAGAACGGTAATGGCGCGTGCGGATAAAACGGAAGCCGAGCCGGCGCCTGAAGAAACAGGCGAAACACCCCCAACAAATGGCGGACCCGCCTAAAGGCGAGGTCTCGCCATCCCTTAGGGATGGCGGACAGGCACAGTAACCAAAAAACAATAATACCGAAAAAGTTTTTTAGCAGGAGCTTTTGAAATGGCGGAGATTCCGGCAGCACTGGTAGTTAAACTTCGCAAGATGAGCAGCCAGGGTATGATGGACTGCAAAAAGGCGCTCGAAGAGGCCAACGGCGACATTGACGCTGCAATGGCGATACTGCGAAAAAAAGGCCTTGCGACATTAGCCAAACGTGCGGAGCGGGAAACTACTCAGGGGCTGGTGGTCAGCAAAGCAAGCCCGGACGGCAGGACTGCGGTGCTGGCGTCGCTGTGCTGCGAGACGGACTTTGTCTCCAACGGCGATGATTTCAAGGCCGCGGCGGATAAACTGGCCGAATACGGG
>PLLM01000032.1 GCA_003141275.1 Phycisphaerales bacterium | reverse complement strand
ATCTGTCAACATACAAGAGCACAAAGGACACAGAGTTTTTGAAAGGACGGGAAAATGGCAAGAGACCAAGTAAACTGGGAACCGGATGTCAAGAAGGGTATGGATCTTGAGAAGAACATGAAAGAAATAAATGAGAAGCTCAAGGAAGATGCTGATAGACGCAAGATAGATGGATTCAATCCTGGCGATATTGTAAATCAGAAATAGAAGAGCCTTTGTTTTACCGCTTTGTCATAGGTGTGGCAAAGAAAGTAAGTTCACATAGTGGCATTGCAAAGTTACAATGCGACAGTGTCGCCTTACAATGTGGCCTTGTAACCGGGCAAAAAGGTTGATAAATGGTTTATTTTAAGGTAATTAGACGAATAATTATTAGACAGGAAGAATACAATGGAAAATATTAGACAGCAAAAGACCGACTACATACAGTTTCTGAAAAATCCGCAAAAGCAGGGCGTGTGGTCGCTCACAATTCAACCCGATCCGTCATCCGTTGTGTCATTGCGCACATTACTGAATCTTCAAGACACGCCTTTCGGTCGATATCACTTCCAGGACAGTGACGATGATGAGGGATACGATACGCCTGCCATCATAGTACCAAGGTTGTTCAGCTACCTTCGGTCTTTTGTTGGGCAAAAGAATAGGGAGTACCTCCCCCCGTTGTTCGCCTCCGAAAGAGAATCGTGGATGATTCACCAAGGTATCCCGCGACATCGTTTTTCGTTCTCTCGCCGCTACCTTCACGAGATAACTGAAGAACCGAAACGACTGGGGCCTGAAAAGAAACGAGCATTATCAAAAGCGTTTACCGTATTCAAGGGGAGCTTTCAGACATGCGTTATTCAACCAGTTCCTGAACGGATATCTACTCTCGATATCACCTCGGACAAGGAAGACACCTACTTTCAAGTGCATGAGGATACCGAAGGGCGGATCACAGTGTATGCACTTCAGGAAGAGACCTGTCTCCTATTCAAAAAGCTTCTTGAGGCACTTCCCGATATTCGGTTTTCTTGTGAATCACGCAAGGTCTTTTCGCCAGAGTCTCAACTGCTTGCGATGTACATGCCCGCACTCAAGATGACGATTCCACGACGAATTCTTCGTGATACTTCCGTTTTGAGGACGATTTCGCAGACCTTAAGTGAAGTGCGGGAGGGTAGTTTCGTCCATGCGATTCGCGCAATTGGCATCGGAGCAGAAGAACTCATCGTAGAAGTATTCGAGACATACCTCCACGATAAAGCCCAGGAAGCCCCTTTGGGAACCCTCCTGTCTGAACTCAACTCGCGCATTCAGGAAGTTCAAAGCGGCGCAAAGGCAAAGACTAAATCGCCTTCCGGGAATTTGAAGAAAACTCTGGGTGGAATCATAACCTCGGAGAAAAAGAGTGCTAATCCGAATACGAGTTTCAGTTTATTGTGCGAAACTGTTCTTCAGGGCATTGTCCCGACCATCGAGCAACTTGCAACAACGGTTGCGGAATTGGAGGAAGTTGTCGCTAAACCTCAAAGGACAATCATTTTCCCAAGTCATGTGAATCGCTCTCTGTCCGATTTGGTACCGTTAAGAAATCGCGTTTCTCATAGAATAGATCGTCTTGGCTCAGCCAGAACCGTGACATATCTTGAAACCGCACTGGCACTCAAATCGTATATCGTCCTTGCTCTTTGGTGGCAAGATGAGCGGAAAGAGATCGATTATCGGGTCGGGATGAAGGAAGCAATCAAAAAAGCCATAGACCGAAATAGAATAGAATCTGAAACTTGAGTTCATATAAGTAAGAAATAATCTGTAGAAATTATTTTTTCGGCAGGGAGATAGTAAATGTCGTACCTTTGCCGGGATGGGATTCGACGGTTATCGTCCCGCCGTGGGCGTCGATGACCTTTTTGCAAAGCGCAAGGCCAAGTCCTGTGCCGGTTCGACTATGCTCACCACAGGTGGATTGCTCCGCGATTTTTTTGTGCTTTGTAGTGAAAAACGTGTCGAATACCCTGCTCATCTCCGATTGTTCTATCCCGCAGCCCGTGTCGCTGATTTTTATTAAAGCACCATTGCTGTCCATCTGGGCTGCAATAGTCAATTTCCCGCCGTGAGGGAGCATCGCCTCACGGGCATTCAAGACGAGGTTCATAATCGCCTGCTGCAACTGCACAGGCGAGGCGTAAACCTGCAAATCCGCGCTGACTAAAACCTCAACCGTTATCCCGTCCTTTGTGAAGTCCCTGCAAAGGCAATCGAATACGGCGTTGATCATCGGCAGCAGGGGGGCTTCGATTTTTTCACCGCAGCCGGCCTTGGCCAGCGATAGGATGCTTTCCATTACCTTTCCCGCCTGCTTGCAGTTTTTGGCGGTCCTGCGAAGGGTGCGCTCCGCCAGTTCCCTGTCGTCTGTGTGCTTAAGCGATAACTCCGCGTAGTTGGTAAGGGGGGTAAGGAGATTATTGATTTCGTGGGCTATCATCGCTGTCGCCGAGCCGAGGTTCGCCAGCGCCTCGAGCTGCACCATATCCTTTTCGAGCGCCTCATTGCGACGCTGTTGCTGCACTAATTGGCCGTGCACAGCTTTGCGTTTTGCGATAATGCTTGTCAACGCCAAATTCCTACGGTAAAATTACTGTTAAATGCTCAAAACCACCCGATAAATCGGGGAGCTAAATACCGGCGGGGCAAGCCCCGCCCTACTAAATGCTTATATCGACCTGTTCAGGGTTCTTTCTTGAGTCTTGGGTCTGTAATGAACGAACAGAGAATACTTGAAGAGCTTGTGATGCTTCTTGAGGCCAATGGTGTCGAAATTCGCCGGGAACCCCTTGCCGGCGGGGCAGGGGGGTTGTGCACCGTCAACGGCAGGCACTTGTTCTTTCTCGATACGCAGGCATCCTCCGTTGAGGTTGCCTCAGTCGCCGCGGAAGCCGTCGCCAAGCTCATCGATATCGAGAGTATTTATCTTCGTCCGGAAATACGCCAGTTTATCGAGTTGCATGGTTCCTCCGTTAAGGAGCGATGAATATGCCAAAATTCAAAAAAGTCGCTATAATGGTTGCCGAGCAGTACCAGGTCCTTGAGGTCTGGTATCCTTACTACCGGCTGAAAGAGGCCGGCTTCGACTGCGACTTTATCGCTGCCGAGGCAAACAGGGAATATCCTTCGAAAGAGGGCTATTCCTGCAAGTCAACAGTGGCCGCCAGGAACGCCAGAATCGAGGACTACTCCTGTATGATTGTCCCGGGCGGCTTCGCGCCCGATTTTATGCGAAGAAGCGATGATATGATTAAGTTGGCCAACGATATGGTCAACGCCGGGAAAACAATAGCCGCTATATGTCACGGGCCGTGGCTATTGTGCAGCACCAAAATCCTTAAGGGCAAAACCGCAACCTGTTTTATGGCGCTGCGAGATGATGTCAAAAATGCCGGCGCAAAATACGTCGATGAGGAATGTGTCGTCGATGGCAACCTGATTACCTCCCGAAAACCAGATGACCTCCCGGCGTTTTGCGTGGCGATACTAAAAGCACTTGGCAAATAAACTTTTAATTCGGTGGAGTTATTTACTATGACAAAGAAAAAATTCGACAACCAGACAGCCAAAACGTCCGTTATCCTCGTCGTTGACGATAACCGTGAAAACCTCGAACTGCTCGAGGCCTGCCTTGAGGATATCGACTGCCGGACAATCTCCGCCTGCGACGGGCCCGAAGCCCTCGATATCATCAAAAAGGACAAGCCCGATCTCATCCTGCTCGACATTATGATGCCGAAAATGAGCGGCTTTGAGGTCTGCCGAAGAGTGAAAAACGACCCTTCTACCGCCCATATCCCCGTGATAATGGTTACCGCCCTCAATGAATTCGGCGATATGCAGCGGGGCGTCGATTGCGGCACGGACGACTTCGTCTCCAAGCCTGTCAACAAGCTCGAGATGCTCACCCGCGTCAAAACTATGCTCAAGCTCAAGCACCTTACCGACAAGCTCGAACGCACGCTGGCGTATCTGGCCGAAATCGAAAAACAAACTCAGTCAAGCCGGCTTGACTGACCCGGCAGCGTACTTGTAATGTAGCGAATATCGGCAGGGGGATTACGTCCCAAAACTAACCGTCTGTTTTTCTGCCGCAGGCGTAATAGTCGTTACAGCCGACACCCTGACGCATAAATATCCTCCCCGCCGGCCAATTTCCTTTAACCTCACTAACCGCCCACCGCCGCTGTGCCGATAATCACTGTGGACGGAGGTTCCAGCCATCTGGTCTGTATAAACAAAGACCGGGCTTATCGAGGGGGATGGCTTCCCATTTTGAAATAAAACATCTATGGGCCAGTTACTGGGAATTTTGGGTAGCGGCATCGGGGTCGAAATCACCGACCTTATATGGCATTGTCTTCGCCAGTCCGCGGAATCAATCGCCAAATCAGACCCCGCGCATTCGCAAATGCTCGAAGGATTAGTCGATTTGGCAGGCGTGAGAAAACCGTCGGCTCTTAACCGTCGCCTTGAAGAGTATCGTTCAGCGCATCCCCGTTCCCATTACGCCAACCTTGCCGCCGCCGCAATCGCCCTGGCCGATAGCCGACTCAACGACGCCTTTGACCTGCTCAACTCGGTTTATTCCAAATGTCCCCGAAATATTACCGCGCTCTACGCCCTTGGCCATTGCTGCGAACGGCTTGGCCGCGAAGCCGACGCAATCGCCTTCTACCAGGACTGCCTTAAATTCAAAAACCATCTCCAGTTCCCGCGTCAGCGACTCGCCGCGATTTATTTCAAAAACGGGCAAATAGAAAAGACCATTGCCGAGTACCGGCAGCTTGCCGTCGAATATCCTGATGACCTCTCAACCCTGCTTACGCTTGCTCATCTTTACATAGCTGTCTCGCAATACAAGCTCGCCGTGGATACCTTCTCAACCGCCATTCTTATACAGCCCGATAATTTCTCGCCCGAAAACGACGAGATTGATTCGCTTATTGAGGCAGGGGACCTGAATGGCGCGCTCGACCTTATCGAAAACACCCTCGAACAGTATCCAGACAGGCCGGATTTACTGTTAAGACGTGCCTCTGTCTTCGCTTCGCTCGGCCAGGACGACGAGGCGCTCGCTCATTACAACCACACCGTTGCCGTATGCCCGCACTTTCTTGACGCCAATATCAAACTCGGCTCTCACTATATGCGGCTCGGCAAACCCTCCTCCGCCGCGATTCAGTTTACGCAAGCCGCATTGCTTAACGACCGTCTTGTTGACGCCTACCTGGGACTGGCTACCGCACAGAAACTCAGCAATAACACCTCTGAAGCACTTATTTCGCTTTCTCTTGCCTCAACCATCGATACCAACGGGCCGCTGTTATTCGCGCAGGCCGCCTGCCTTCAATGTCATTCGCCATCCTCCGGCATCAAATCACGTCCCATCGACGCCATATTGGATGCTCAGAAGAGTATGCTCCAGCTTCGCCCGCAAAACCCCGAATTGCATTATCGTCTCGGCATACTTCTGATGAGCATCGGACGTATTACTCAGGCGGCGGAATTATTCCAAAGGGCGCTCCATCTAAACCCCACCTTCGCTCCCGCCCGCAATAAACTCGCTGTCTGCCTCTATGAAACCGACGAAACAGCTCTTGCCCTCGAAACTCTTACCCCGCCCAATTGCCTCCAACCCGACACGCTCGACCTCCATTATCGTGTCGCCCTGTTATATTGCGACAAAATCAAATTCGCCTCCTCGCTACTCGACCTCGAACAATGGCTTCACGAAACCCTCGCCTCCGCCGATGCCGTCGTCAATATCTCAATTGTTCTGCAAAACCTCGGCCTGCTCGACCCGGCTTACTCGACATGGGATAATCTGGTTCCTGTTGCTGGCTGCATAACTGAATAAACGCCGCAAACGCCCGTTATAGCCGTAATCCCGCTAAATCTACCTAAACCACCTTAAATACCCGAATGAAACATAACATATATTATGAGACGTTCAATGCTGTGTATTCAGGGGCAGGTTTGCTTCCTCATAGCGGCTTATTTTAAAAGGATTCGTTCTGTGTATCTACTGCGCAACGCAATGACACAGGTGGACCGAGTATCTCGTAATTCAGAATCGCCTTGCGGAAACCGTCGGCGGTTGAGTATTGCTCCGCCAGCTCCGAAAGATATTGATGATGAGTAACCTCCGCCTCACCTGATACCTTTGCGTTTTCAGGTGTGAGCGCGTCAACCTTTTGTAAACCCGGTTCGACTCTTTGCAGAGTCGGCTTATCGACTGGTAAGGGTGCGCCCATACTGGGCTGTTCCAGACCCTTCACAACCCTAAGTATTGGTCCTTCCTGAGCGTACACAGGAGGAGCTATCGATTTTTTGGCTGGTGTTGGCACAGGCCTGCGCGACGGCGGCGGTTTCGGCTGGGGCATCCTGGCAGGGGGCTGAAATTGTTCATTTCCCCCCTGCTGCGCCTCTATTTTTGCCTGTTCTTTTGCCGCCGAATAACGCTCCCTGATTTTCTTTGCCAGGTCGTCAAAGCTGGGTTCCTGCTTCTCCTGGCCTTCGGACAGCTCTTTTTCTTCGCTCTTCTTGCCTTTTTGTGCGGCCTTGGCAATAGCACCAACCACCCATATCACAAAAAAGATAACCAGCGGCACAAGCTTGAAAAAATTGTTACCGTCATCATCGGCGCCCAACACTTTGTTTAACCAGTAGACCATCATTTCCTGACATCCTGCCGGCACAGTATCTGTCTTCTGTACTCTGTCATCCGTCTTCTATTTCTTTACTTCTTGTCCACCTTTGAAATAGAGTCCCTCATCGACGTATCCGCGCTTATGTTCTTCATCCGGTAATAATCCATTATACCGAGATTGCCCTTGATGAACGCCTCGGCCATCGCAAGTGGGACTTTCGCCTCATTCTCAACCACCAGCGCCCTCATCTCCTGCTCGCGGGCGACGGCCATAGCACGGCGACCTTCCGCTTCGGCCTGGCGCATTCGCTTGTCTGCCTCAGCTCTTTCGGTTTCCAGCATGGCTCCGACGTTCGATACCTCCCTGTCTTTAGTGCTTACGCCAGCAACGCTTACGTCGGCGATATCGATAGAGACAATTTCGAATGCCGTCTGAGCATCGAGACCGCTTTCTAAGACTTTCCGCGAAATTCGGTCTGGATGTTCCAGAACATCTTTATAAGTTCCTGCTGAACCAATTGCGCTGACAATGCCCTGGCCGACACGGGCAATAATAGTTTCATCGGTAGCGCCTCGTACCAACTGGTTAATGTTTGACCGGACGGTAACTCTGGCTCGTACCAATAACCTGATGCCATCCTTGGCAACGGCATCAAGCAGCGTTGCCCTATCCAGCGGACAATCTATAATTTTCGGAGTAACAGTGGTTTCTACCGCTCTGAGTATGTCCCGCCCTGCCAGGTCGATTGCGCGGGCGACCTCAAAGGAAAGTGGAATCTTGGCCCGATTTGCTGCAATGATAGCTTGAACTACATCTATGACATGGCCGCCCGCGAAATGATGCGCCTGCAACTGTGCGAAAGTGACCGGAAGGTCGGCCTTACGGGCAATAATCAAAGCATTGACGCAAATCATGACATCGCCCTGTGCCTGGTACGACGCTAAAAAGCGTTTTTTTTGCGCAGCTTTTTCTTTTAACCATGGTTCATTGGGCTGTATATCACCGTCTCGCTCCTGCAGGTCCTTGTAGCGAAACTCATTTTTATCAACCAACCATACGCTTTCGAGCTGCTGGGTGGTTAAATCAGAAATACCGGCCTGCACAGCCGCGATTCTGGCGCGAACTATATATTCGCGAGGAACACGACGCAAATACATTCCAATCAACTCAAAAAGGCTGACGTGTGCCCCGCTAAAAAAGGCCATAATCCAAATCCTTATGAATGAAATAAAGATGATAAGGAAAGGAATTACGATTACGGCAACTATAATCATTAATATTACCAGGACTTTGCTGGCTTCAGCCAATAAAAAAACCGTTTCCATTCTTGTATGCTCCTAATTAATAAGTTTATAAAGTGTTAGTTTATTCTACTAAAAATTACATTTTTTTTGTGACAACTATATTATTTCCTTCAACTTCTTTAACTATTATTTCAACCGATGCCTCGAGCATTCCGCCCTGGGAGACGACGCTATATCGTTTACCACCTATTTCAGCAATACCTGATGGCCGCAGCTCTGTAACAGTTATCCCGCCTTTATCTCTAAGGTGGCTGAAATCTTCGTCACTGATTCCGGGCTCGCCGCGAGCTTCATCGAATTCTTCCTGATGTTCCACCAGTATCATTCTACGCCCAAAAGGTATCTTCGGAAGAAGCTTGACCCCAAGCAAAACCAGCACAGGAACACTGATAAAAATAATAAGCAGGATAACCAATCCCATTGATGCGCTGGATATAAAGCCAAGTATTACGGCTGCCAATAAAGATGCTATTGCAAGAACACTCAGTATACCGCCGGAAGGCAGAATCGCCTCAAGAAATACCAGCAGAATTCCAACAACCAGTAATAAGATAGCGTATGTCAAAACACTCCCCTCAATAGCATTTACTAAGAGACACTTTAGGCACCAGATATTTCCTTTACTACTATATTGTTTCCTTCAACAGATTCAACAATAATTTCTTTATTCTCATCTATGAACTCTCCGCGAGAAACGACATTCACCCGTTCTCGTCCAAATTGAGCGATACCGGAGGGCCTTAGCTGGCTGAGGGTAATGCCTTTCTGTGCGATTTCGACCAGCGGTTTCTCAGATGACATTCCATATTGTACCGCATCAGTTTCCACCGGCGAAGCCAATATCAGCTTTTTAGCGATAGGAATTTTATGTAGATATTTTGAAAACAGCCAGGCCGAAACGACAAAACCTGCTATACCTAAGAATAGGCCTAATATGCCCTTATTGAATAACTGCCAATCAATCTGGCTTTCCGGCCAGGGTATTTTATCGGGCGGATTTTTAATGAGCATGCCGAACATGCCCGCAAATACGCAAAGCAAACCGAGTACGCCTGCAATGACGAAACCGGGTAGGATGAAAACTTCGACCGCAAGCAGAAGTAAACCCGTGATAAATACCGCTATTTCAAGCCAGTTGGCCATACCGGTCAGATATTTGCTGCCGATGATAATCACAAAACAAATACCCGCAACCACCGCGGGCAAAACGAGTCCGGGTGTATTAAACTCAATATAAAGCCCCAGCAGCGCAATTGTTACCAATACCCCCATAACCGCCGGCGAATTCAGCCACCGCACCATTTCCTCCGACCAGTTCGTCTCTAATTTTACCGGCCCCGTGCTGAATTCGACCCCGTCTCGTTTTTCGAGGAAACTCAGCACGCCATTCACGTCCTTCACAACCGCCCTGGCGATGCCATATTCCGCCGCTTTGCTCGCCGTCAGCGTCAATAGCTCTTTACTGGTTACAACAAGCTCTTTATTCTTAAGGTCGTAAGCACGGGCGTCTTTAGGCAGCTGCTCCGTTTCGAAATACTCCCATTGGCCCGTCTTGGTGTTCTTTACCCTGTAAACCTCTGTCCCCACTGTCACCATTGCCTTCAGCAGCGGCATAGGGTATTTATTCGCCTCTGCCGCCCTGGCAAACGTCGCCCGCACAAACGATTCCACCTTTTCCCTCTCCACCCCTTCTAATTTGCCGCCTAATGTTATCGGCGCACAGTCGCCTATCGTTGTGTTTTCGCGCATTATGATATCGTTGCAGGACACCGAAATCATCGCCCCCGCCGATATCGCCTCGGTATTTACATAGGCAACCGTATGCGCTCTTTTAGCGACGTCGAGGATAAAATATTTCGATATGTCATCCGCCGCTTTAACTTCTCCGCCGTATGTTTCTATCTCGTAAATCAGGTAATCCACGCCCCCCTTGAGCGCAATCTCCGTCCTGCGCTTTATCGACTTATACAATCCGTCGTCGATTGTCCCTTTGCAGACAATCACCGCCGCCTGCACCGGCCCTTTCAGCATCGGCGTTGGCAGATTCGATTCCCCTTCCGCGCTGATGCACAGCCGGGCTGCCATCACCAGCACCGCCCTCAATAGCATTATCCGGCTTAACTTCTTCATATTCAAAATCTCGCTCCCGCCTAATTTAACTCAACACTCAAAACTAAAAACTCAAAACTAATTTCACGCCATTTTCCGCAGAATCTCGACGCCCTTGCGTATCTTCTCATCGCTCGTCGCGTAGCTTATACGAAAGTGCGTGTCCTTTTCGCTGAACACGTTGCCTGGTATTACAAGGACATTGTTAGTTATCGCCTTTTCGACGAATTTGCTCGATTGGCCGCCCGGCGCTTTTACGAAGGCGTAAAACGCCCCACCCGGCTTAACTATCTCGAACTTGTCTTTCAGCCCTTCGTAAACCAGATCGCGTTTTTTACGGTATGCGTTAACGTATGCGGTCGTATCGTAATCCAGGGCTCCGGTGACTGCCTTCTGAAAAGGCGTAGGAGCGCATACGAATGTGTATTGCTGTATTTTGACCATCTGGTCGATAACTTCGCCCGCCTGCCCCCCTGCTGCTGCAGCGTAGCCCAGCCGCCAGCCCGTCACGCCGTAGGTCTTGCTGAACCCGCGGAGCAGTATCGCGCTGTCGCAGTATTTTACTATCGAATCGGCTGGACCATCATAACTGAATTTGTCGTATATTTCGTCACTTAATACAATGATATTATCCTTAGCGGCAATATTAGCAATTTCTTTTAATTCCCTGCTGCCGAATACAGCCCCCGTCGGATTGCACGGCGAATTGATTACTATCATCTTCGTCCTGTCCGTGATTGCGTCCTTTATCTTGCCCGGGTCGATTTTGAAATCCGGGTAGCAATCGACAAATACGCATTTGCCGCCCAGCATATTTACCAGGTGCTTATACATCACGAAATACGGGTCCGGGATAATCACCTCATCGCCGGGGTTGATTAACGCAAGAAACGCCAATAGTATCCCGCCGCTTACGCCGCTGGTTATCATAAGCTTTTGCTTTTCCCACCCGAATTCCGCCTTCAGGCCGCCCCCTATTTTGGCAAGAAGCGCATCATCGCCGGCCGTCTGGGAGTATTTGTTGGCCCCCGCTTTTATCGCCTCTATTGCCTGCTGTTTAATCACCTCGGGCGTGTCGAAATCCGGCTGACCTATCGAAAAGTTTATCGGATCCTTCATCTGCGCCGCAAGCGCAAAAACCTTCCGTATCCCGCTCGAATCGATACATTTCATTCTGTCCGCAAGTATTTTCTTCATAGCCGTATAATATAACCCCCTTTTGGCCATAATCCAACTGAAAAAACACTACCAAATTCGTAAGAAAACGGCTTTACTTTCTGCTGATTTTTCGGATAAAATGGTTACCTAAAGAACAGGAGTAGTTAAATATGGAAACAGTTTTTAATTTTGTCGGTGGGGCATATGGTCTTATTTTACTCGTTGGCAGTTATATTTTACTTAATATTTTAATTATTCTAATAAATGTTGCCATTATTCGATGGGTTTTTCGCGTCAACAAAACAATAGAACTTTTGGAGCAAATCTCTGATAAACTCCCCAATCCAAATCAGATGCCTCATGATATCCAGCGAATAGTTGATAAACTATCAAATATAAAACCGCCTGAAAAGGGGGTTTAAACTGCTCTTTTAAGGAGACAAAATGAAACGCACCCTTATCGTCTTAGTATCCACTGTAATCGGTTTTTATGTTATTTATTTAATCACCGGCATTATCGAGAACGACAAAAAGACACAACAATCTCCACCAAAACCAACGCATATCGAAATACGAAGGATCCTGCCTTCGGCGGTGAAAGAAATACCATTAGTTTTACGAGATGAAACCGTTATTGAAAGGGGTATTGGTCAAGAAAATATTAGAGTTGGACCTGGGATGAACTATGCCTCCGATAATTCAGGAACATTGGGTGAAAATGAACGGTTGTATGTTCTTGAAGAAAAAGATGGTTGGATACGTTTTAGAATTACGCCTGATTCACAAGAGGAAACTTTTAAAAGGTATGGTATACCCTATCGCGAGTGGTCGGCGTGGATAAATAAGGATTTGACGATTCCGGATTCCCAACACTGACTGACACCGGCACAAAGGATTATTATAATCTCGGCGGTGAAAAACAGACGGTCTTTGTTATGGAGCCGCTTGAAATTCCCCCTAACTGGTAGCCCTTTTAACGAATGTAATTTTGCCAACTGAATTCCCACCCTCCAAAAGCCCCTAAAAAAATCCATTTTTTTCTTGACTTTCAGGACTATTCCGGATAAGCTGATTTGCAGTTTAGGGGAAGAAGGTCACGAGAGCGAGAATGAGCGTGTGTTTGTGAAGGCATTGTGCCTTGCGCAACCTGTTTATTTTTTTTAAGCGGGGTAACACAGCTTATGAATACCAGATGCTTATCGGTGATATTAGTTGCTGTATCCATCGTCGCTGTTGGGCCTTCCGTGGCCAATGCCACCCTTGCTGATGACTCCACCGCGATAATTTCAAATTCAATTTTGCTCAACTATACAACTGAGCCGGAATTCTTCGCGCACATCGACTACGCTGTTTACGCACCGGGCATTTACAGCAACTCCTACCTTTTCACAGGCAAATATGTATATTGCTACCAACTTTTCGACGATTGGTCATCGACAAGCAGTATTATGTCTCTTGACATCGACATAGACCTCGATGCAGGAGTCGGTCTCATAACTTATGATACGGCCTCTCCTTCCGGAGCAGCAGGAGGTATAAATCCTTTGTTTTGTGGTTATGACATGGGTCAGGTTCAATATGGCTTCTCTTCGGGTAATCCTGTTACGGTAGGCCAGCACTCATCGGTTCTTCTCTTCACCAGCGATTTTGCTCCGGATTCAATAATGGGCACTGGACTTCTCGGCACTACAACTGCTGGCAACTACTTCGTCCAGCTTCCGGTGCCAGCCCCTGAACCCGCGTCTCTACTTCTCCTCGCCATGCCAGCGCCTGCCTTGCTGAAAACCCGCGGGCGTAAATCCTGAAAACCACACAATAAAAAAGGCCGGCAAATCGCCGGTCTTCCCAAGTATCGTCCAATTTTCTGGCAATCTTCGTTTTTAGCGTAAAAACGCAGCTTTTTGCCGTTCCTTGTTAAAATCAGCAATCGACAATCGGCATTCGGCAATCGCTCAATTCTCTTGACTTTCGGGGCTGTTTCGGATACACTAATAGAAGCGGAGAAGGTCTTCACGAGAGTGAGAATGAGCGTGTGTTTGCGAAGGCATTGTGCCTTGCGCAACCTGTTTGTTTTTTAAGCGGGTAACACAGCTTATGAATACCAGATGCTTATCGGCGATATTGGCTGCCATTTTCCTCGCTGTCGGTCTGCCTTCTGCCGCCGATGCCGCCTTTTACGACTACACTGATACGTTAATCTCAGGCCGGTCATCTTTTTCCAGTTCTCCATCTCAACTTTATGGTTACGTCGATTACGCCGTTTATTCGTCCGACTATTTCAACGGTTACGATTCTTTTCCGGACCAATTCGTCTATTGTTACCAAATCTTCAACTCCACTGAATCCTCCAACATCGCCAGATTCATTGTCGGCCTGGATTCCGACGTTACCGCCTATTCTCCCGATTATTATCTCGTCTCCGCAGACGACATCAAGCCGAACTATGCTATCCTTCAGGAAAACGATGTTGTCTATTCGTTCAGTCGAATCACCGCGGACCACAACTCGTATGTGCTGTTCTTCGCCAGCGATATTGGGCCGGAAATTTATCCGGGTACTATCATAGGAACGTTGTTCGGCGGCACCTCCGTCCAGATACCAATTCCTGCCACTGAACCTGCCCCTGAACCCGCGTCTCTGCTCCTCTTCGCCCTGGCAGCGCCTGCCATGCTGAAAACCCGCAGGCGCAAATCCTGAAAACCACACAATAAAAAAAGGCCGGCAAACCACCGGCCTTCTCGAATATCATCCAGTTACCTGTTCTATTTCTTCTTTGCTTCCTTGGCAGGCTTTCCAGCCGGGGCTGCTGCCTTCGCTGGAGCTGCTCCTGCCTTGGCTGGCGCTGCCTTTGCCGCTCCGGGAGCTGCCTTGCCCGCTGCCGCCGGCTCCGCACCAGGCGTTGCCGCGACTGCGCCTTCCACGCCCACTGCTCCTTCCGCAGCCACTTCTTTCTTTTCTGCCTTCTTCGCATGGACTTTCCTGTGCGCCACTTTCGGAAGACCCAGCACGGAACTGCCGTCTTCCCATTTCTCCTCGTCCTTCAGGCGGTCTATTCGCTCCGCACGCGTCAAAACGTTGCGGTGTCTCACAAGTGCATCCTTCAATCTCAACGACCGGTCAATCGACATCAATTCTTCTCCTAAAACTTAATCGTCAAATCTCATCCCGAAAGCGTCACTGAATGGCTTAGGCCCGAACGTCTCGAACCCAACCGGCGCTTTATAACCCGCGCCAAGCTCTACTATCTTCTGCCTGGCTAAGTATCCGTCGGTCCCCGTCTTTCCGGGATTATCATATTTATTTTTAGTTACCAGATAATACCAACTGTTCTTTTCGATAATCTCAGTTGCAACACCTAATTTATCAAAGTACTCTTTGGCCGGCTCTAAATGCGACCGGACCTGATATACCTTTATTACAATCCTGTTTTTTCCCGTCGATGGCGGCTGATTAGCCGCCACCGATGCGGCGGAGGTGTCCTGCGCCGTCGGCTGTTTTACAGCAGGCGTATCCTGCGTTACCGGCTTCGGCGACATCAGTTTATCAACCACGGGCTTTGCCGCCGCCGGTGCCTTCGTCGCAACCTCTCTGCTGCCGACCCGCTCACCTAATCTGAATAATACCACTGCCGCCAGCAGCACGCCCAGCAAAACCGCTATACCAACCTGATACGGTATCGAAAACTCTATCCGGCCCACGTTAAGCTGCACCACGCTCGGCTTACTCGTCCACCGTACCACACCTTGCGCCTGCCCTGGCTGTGGTGAGCTTGCCTGTCCTGCCGCGCCATTCGGGTGTAACTGCTCATAGCCCGGCTTCGACCCGGCCCTGCCCATCACTTCGTACAGCGCCTTTTTCTTCGTATTATGAATCATCGCAGTCGCCGCCTTATATCCGCTCCTTTCTACACTATTGCCCAGTCCTTTTCAACAACAAAATCAAACTATTTAACCTCAACCCGCCCGGCGGTATCGTTTGTCTCTCGTGTAATGGGTTCGCCTCCCCTGCCGGTAGGTTTTGTCACAAAAGAAAATGGCTCACGCCGATTGCATGAGCCATTTTGTTTGCACAAGGATATTTTGCGACTTTTAAGCTTTCCGCCTTCGCATCACGGTTAGAGCACCCAGCCCGAGCATAATGACCGTCATCGGTTCGGGAATACTCGTTGACTTGGGAGCCGTTAAAATTAAATAGTCCTGACCGTAAGGCGAACTGGTTGCGACCAGATTATTTGCGAAATATGCTGTGTTACCGTTCAACTGGCTAAGCCAGAGATTGGCCGTAGCGGCTTGTTCTATGCCTGTAGCATGGAAACCCGGACCACTGGTAACATCCCACGTGGAGCTGGTTTCGTAAATAATTTCCCATATAGCGACACCAAACGCCTCAGACAGTTTTTTATCTGCGCCGGTTATCCAGGCAGGGTCAAAATCTCTGCCCCAAAGCTCACGAATGTAGTTGGCTTTGGCGCTTCCCACAGGCGTGCCATACGCAGCCGGTAAAGACGCTTCGTCGAGGGGGATAACATCCTGCCAGCCGTTGTATGGTCCCTGGGTCAATTCTATACAGAAGCCCCAGTCGGGCACCTGTGTTCCCAGACCGGTGCCGCCTGCGTTGGTCCACGAATAAACGCCCGTGTAGCAGGTTAGACCGGACAGGTCGCCGCCCCAGAGGGTGCCTATGTCAGAAAGACCATTGTTGTGATTTTGGACATTTACAGTGCCAAGAGGCGTCGCACTTGCTGTCGAAGTAATAAGAATACCGACTAAAACGACCGCCGCAAAACTTCTCACACATCTTTTCATACTCATCTCCTTTCTTTAATTTGTCCGGAGAAAACCGGCGCAGAATGCTCCCACGCCAAACCAGGGCTTCTCCTGATTTAAATTCACTTTTTTCCCCTATGGACAGACGGACTGGGCGGGGTAAATGTTACTGGAGAATAAAACCGCACCACATGGTGAACGGGAGGAGTGCTTTATTCGCTTTCTATACCCCCTCGAATTTCATTCTCGCTTTTTACCCCCCCTACTACTGTCGTAAGGCCTCCTGCTCTACTATATAATTTACAATAATCGACCATAACTTGCAAATAGTTTTGGGACTATTTTTAAGAACAATTAAGCGCATCGTGCCTTATACCGCAAGGGTATGTTAACTCACTTTGTTATTCGTTATAATGGTAATTCGCTATGGCAAGACACAAGGCATTTTCACTCGTTGAGTTGCTGGTGGTCATCGCCATCATAGCGCTGCTTATGGCCATACTATTGCCGGCGCTGACCAAGACCCGCGAGCAGGGCAAACGCGTCGTATGCCTGAGCAACCTCAGGCAGCTAACCGTCGCATGGACAGCATACGCCCAGATGAACAGCGAGAAACTCATCAACGGCGCACCCATCGCTCCCGGCGATTTGCCCCCCGCCGGAGCAGAATGCCCGCCTGCGCCTGCCAGCCTCGATAACAAAACCAGGGCAATGCCGCCCCTGCCGCCGCCATCCATAAATTGGGGTTACCCCTTTCACAAAGATGAGTTGCCTTGGGTCGGTCCCGCTTGGGCATTTACGCCGGCAGGGAATAGAGTTCTTGGCGTTTATCAAAACGAATGTCTCCAGAAAGTTGCTATCCGGACAGGCGCGTTGTGGGGATATAGCAAAGAGGAAAAAGTATACCACTGCCCCGCCGGTGAAAAAAACGCCCTCGTTTCATACCCAATCGTCGATTCGATGAACGGCAAATATCAGTTCAGCGGCTGTTCTACAAGCAGCACTTCAGTCCCACAAAACCTCTGCTTGAAAATGCTCACCAATGTAAAAAACCCATCGGACAGGTTTGTCTTTATCGACGAGGGCTTTCTCTCTCCCGACAGTTACGCCGTCAACTACTACTGCCCGACATGGTTCGACGCCCCCGCGATGCGCCACACCAGCGGGACCAATGCCTCATTCGCCGATGGCCACGCCGCACGCCTGATGTGGCGAGCCGACGAAACCATCCAGGCAGGGAAAAATAATACTTTGAACTATACGCCGACGAGCTGCACAGGCAAAAACGACCTCTACAACGTGCAGATGCGATGCTGGGGCCAAATCGGCTATACCCTTGACCCCGCCTGCAAATACAAACTAAATGATTATTGATCGTAGCGAAGTTTACCCGCTGTATTCGTTTTCCCCTAAAACAAGAAAGGCCCCGCTTTGCGGGGCCTTTCTTTGGTTTCAATAGATGATTGTCTATTTCGGGACTACGTTTGTCGCGCAGGGGCCTTTTTTGCCCTGGCCAACCTCGTACTCAACAACCTGTCCTTCGCTCAAACTCGCGGAACCGGATGACTTGATTTCCGAGTGGTGGACGAACAGGTCCGGGCCGCCATCGTCAGCTATGATAAACCCGAAACCTTTTTGATCATTGAACCATTTTACTTTACCTGTACTCACTAACATACTCCTTGGCCTTTTAATCGGCCGTCAATCTAAAATGCCTCTCACATTTCGTGCTGGAGAATACCCTCGAGAGACTAAAAGATATACCCTACAAGATGCTTGTTATACCATAAATTCCCCCACCTGTATTAAAAATAATACTATTTTATTCAATATTCACAGAAACACCGCCGCCGTCTTCAAATCGGCAATCGTCAATTATTTAATCCGCAATCCACAATTGATGCCCCGCGTCATCCCCGGGGGTTGCTCCTTTGGTTGGGAACAGGGGACCCACTTTAAATCCGCAATTAAATTACCCCTTGGTTTTATGACATGGCCCCGTTAGAAAAGTTCGACTTATAACGGGGATGTGGAAAAAGCAGAATGTCATAGCTAATAGTAGAGGATTGACAGGATTTTGTTTGGCTTCATTGGGAGTATTGAAGAAACATTGGGTGTTTCGAACTAAAACTTAGGTTTTATCGGAACGTCTAAAAAATGGAATTTAGCAAACATTCTCATTGACTTTGACGAAGTATATATGTTAAGTTATATGTAGTGGTTAACAGAAGTTAATACAATATTCCTTTTAACACCTAAAGTGATGAGATTATGGCAGAAAAATGGGTTACAATTCCAGAGTTGGCCACACAGATGGGGCTTAGCCGAATTGCTGTGTATTACAAAGTAAAAACCGGCGAGATACCAGCGAGAAAAATTGGGCGAAATTATGCCATATCTGAGGACACCGTTTGCCATATTTTAGGTCAAAAGCTGACCCAAAAAGATAAAGACCGCATCGGTTTAGTGGTGCGTTTGGCTGTAAAGGACTATGGCGAGGTATTTCGGTGGTTGGCCAACGAATAAGCGTAGATGAAGTTCAGGAGCTTGCTTTTGCTCTTGCGCGAGAAAGATTAGCGTTTGATGAACCAATACCTGACTTCTCTACGCGATTTCCTAATGCCTTAGAAAGTTGTCTTAAGCAGCCATTTCAAAAAGCATATGGGAAAACACTTTATCCGTCTTTGACAAGCAAGGCAGCCATTCTCTTTTATTTAATGATTAAGAATCATCCGTTTCAAAATGGCAATAAAAGGATTGCGCTAACAACAACGCTTTTGCTTATAAATAGTCACAATAAGTGGTTACAAAGCGACCTAAAAGAATTGTATGACCTAACGCAATGGGTTGCAGGGAGTAATCCCCGCCACAAAGATTTCGTATTGTCGGCGATTAAATACTTTTTAAAAAAACACATAATCCCCTTTCCCACAGAAACAATTACTGGTAAATAAGTCAACATTGGTTACGTGGACGGATACTATCTTTATCCGAAAAATGTGCTCATAAAATAGGCAATAGATTTTTACCCCCATGTCTTTTCCGCCAGAGGCGGATAAATTTCAACGGCAAAATCCGCCATACTAACCTCCCGATCCCGTAAGGGATGCCTAAGGCAAAGGGACACCTGACGGTGGGCGGACAAGTTCTGTGAGTTTTAAGCCGAAGTTAATTACCTGCTCTGTTGTTAATCTTCTTCGCTTTTGCCAACAAAACATCAGGTATAGGCGTCGGATTTCCACTTAAGTCCGTAGTTGCAAACAAAATCACGTATCGCTTGGCCGGGGCTCCACAGTTGGCGCTCTTGAAATTATAATAACCCAGGCCGTTTATACCTACCCAATAAACCTTTCCCGGCATGTTGTTCTATTTTTGTCATAGCTCGGTTGACCAGCAGTTATCGGGTACGTCTCACCTCCGCCCGTCCACGACCATGATTTATCCTTCATCTTCTGGTCAAATGTAACCGTTATTATCCCAAGTGAAGGCGTTACATCATTGGCGCCTGTCTGAGGATTTGTGCTTATAACAAACGGTGTTGCCAGTCGGTAGGCAAGCCGCCACACCCTCGTTATCGCCGGCATCATCATACCCATCAGCAGGGATATGATTGCTATCACAACCAGCAACTCTATTAATGTAAAACCTTTTTTCCTCATTGCCTTTTGCCTCCAGCCAAAAGCAATTTTATTATGCCTTTTTGCAAGTAGTAGTCAAGAGGAAGGTATGAAACAGTAGCAGAACGGCAATCGCAAATCAGAACCCCCAAACCAGCGAGCCCCCGCCGTTTTGTTTCTCAAAACGAGACGCAGGGGGTGCAAGCAGGCATTTAATTCCGCCCTGTCCCCGGCGGATAAATCCTGCCTTTTGTGAGAAACAGGTGGCTGTCCAGAATTATTTCAATTATTCCTAATATGGGAAATCCCCGATAATTTATTGTTGTGACGTCAAGAATGCCGATAGAATATGTGTAGCGCAAGATTAATCGTCATTACGAAAGTTGGTCTTGATACGTGCAAAGAAAGTCTTTGAAAGGAGCTAAAAATGGAAGTTGCTTACCTAGTCTTACTTCCCCTTCTGACTGTGGTGGCATTGGCGATATACTGGACTCTATTTAAGACCAGAAAGGAAGTTGTCTCTGCCCTTCTTGAAATACGAAAGGTCCTTGAAAAAAAATAGCAAGCTTTTTGGCGAGCGGCTTAATAAGCTTACACTGGTACGGCGGTTTCGGATGCGATGAGTTGAAGGGCTTTTTTGTAAACATAAATCGCCCGGCAGAGGGGGTTTGTATCAATATCGTAGAGATTGCCCTCCGTGCCGCAGACATTGAGGAAATAATCGGCAACGGCCCTGGCAACCTGAGGTGAGACGGTTTCGATGTATGTGAACCTGTGGTCTTGCACCTTGTGAAGCCGGGTTACTTCCATGATGGGGTCGATGGGGTTATCAGCCAGACCTATGAACCAATCACCGTATTCGCCGCCACCCTGACGAATATAGGCCTCTATCTGAGCAATAATGTGTTTTTCGTCACCCACTGCTTTATCCAGTACTTTCTACCATAAACATTATACACTATTAAAGGCGTCTGCCCCGGGCAAATGTTGACAATAAAAAAAAGCGGGCCAAGATGAGCCCCACACCCAAAAGCCCGATCCCGACCCGCCTGTTAAGCTCGTTTCGCAGGTAAAAGGCCCGATTCGCTGTCTGCGGCGGATGAATCCGCGAACAGGGAGTCCACCACAATGTTTAGACGAAGCACAACACGGAATTATTGCAGTGTGAAAAAACAGTGCTTGCCCGCCGAGCGAAATATGCGTCTAAAATAAATCAGTGTAATCTGCCTGTCCTTCGTAGCTTTAGCGAAGAATGGCGACTATAATATCTCCGTAGCCAAACTTTTTTTTGAGGAATATAAAATATGAATTGTATATTCAGGTTTGAAATGGCTGTTAAAACAGGGTTGATGGTAACGCTCGCGCTGGCTGTGGTTTTCGCCGCCGGCTGTCCGAAGAAACAAAATGACCAGAAAAAAACCGAACCAACCGTCGCCGCCGAACAGCCCAAAGAGCCGACCCTGCCCGAGCCCGCTGATTTGAAATCTTATAAATCCCTCAACGGTGCTGAAGCAAAAATCAACTTTATAACAAAGTATGCCGACGAGCACCCTGAATCAGCAGCGATCATGGTTTATAAGGTCCTCGATGATAACGATGTCAAGGTTCGCAAGGCCGCTATGGGAATACTCGCGATGAAAAATCTCGATGACCCGAACGTCGTTTACGTTGCCGCCAAGGCGCTTAAAGACAGCGAACTGGAAGTCCGCCAAAGCGCAATCCAGGCCTGCACCGCCATAACAGACCCCGCCGTCGAAAATGTTCTCCTTACAGCCATCGCCGATTCGAGCGAGAAAGTCAGGACCCAGGCAATTCAGGTCGCAAGCCATAAACAACCCGCTGTTCGCCTGTCCGTCCTCAAGGCAGGCATCACCAGCCAGTACGAGAACGTCAAAGAGGACGCTGTCTCTTCACTCGTCAACGCCCCCAGTCCTGCCGCTATGGATATTCTCATTATAGGCCTCAAAGACACCAATCCCGATTTCCGCGATGAAGTAAAATCCGAGATTAATTCCCTCATCTCGCAGGAATTCGACACCTACGACCAGGCCCAAAAATGGTGGGACGCCAATCGTAGTAAATTCGATGACACCCTGACCGAAAAGAACTGATTCCTCGCCGCGGACGTGGCTGTTTCGGTATCGTTTGGAATTTGATATTTTGGTGCTTTGAATTTGTTTAGGTTTTTGACCCGTCCGCTATACGCTTAACGCTGCTTTGGCGGGGATATTTGCCTTGAAGAACTCCTTGTATTTCATATCGCATTTGAGAATGTGAAGTGTCAACCATAGTTTAAGGAATTCTACAATCTCACTGGAGACCATTGATTGCTTATTCAGGGCGCTTATGGATAGTTCGGCCGTTGTCTTGAAGAAGTAAATGTGCTGTTCTTTATGCGACTCAATCTCCGGATAGCCGTATTCCTGCATAAGCTCTTCTTCAGTCGTGAAATGCTCTTTCGCGTAGTTAAGCATTTCCGTCAGCGTCTCCGAAACCAGCGCTGAATCCCCGGATGAGCCGGACCGGTCGATGAGCTTATTGATGATTTCAAATAGATGCCGATGCTGACGGTCAATCTTTCCAATCCCCACGCTGTATTCCTCTTTCCAGCTAACCTTTTCCATTTTAACCTCCATATTCAGCTATTGTTAAGGCCAGGGCCTTTTGGAAACGCTTCCCATCTATATTATCGGCGTTCAAATTCCCTGATATTATTACTTTTTTGGCAAAAATCAGTGCAATCTGTGGCTTGATTAAATCAGCAATCGGCAATTGCTTATCCGCCCTTCGTCCTCTAACTTCTGCCTTCTAACTTCTCACTTCTAACTTTTTGCCTTTTGCCCTTTGATTTTTGCAATGACTTCGCTCTTGCTTTTTAAAAAGGAATCTGCTAACATCGCCCCGCAACCCAATGCCAGTAGCCATCCGGTATTGACTGCCGGAGAGCAAGCCGTTATGATGCGGTACTTTTCTATTAACTTCAGGATATAAGTTTTGACTCTTTTTCAGGTAAACGGGCGATTATGGATGGTCGATTGAGGCTCCTTTGTGTGGTGCTTGTTCCGTGTATCGGGGCGTTTGTTCTGCCTTTTGCGGGCCGAATATCAGCGGGCCTGCGAAATCTTCTTGCGCTGGGCCTGGCAGTCGTCCCCCTGCTGTTAGTAATCGCCATTCTGCCGACGGTCGTGTCCGCGGGGCCGCTCAATTTCACGGCTAATATCAATAACATATTCAATTTTACCCTGTACGCCGATGGGTTAGCGATATTTATGGCGCTGGTTTCCGCGTTTTTAAGCTCAATCATCATTTTTTACTCATTCGGCTACATCAGCCATTACGAAAACCAGAACGAATACTACCTGATGGTACTGCTGTTCTTAGGCGGTATGCTGGGCCTGATTTTCTCAGCAAACCTCATATTCCTGTATCTTTTCTGGGAAATCACAGCGATAACAAGCTGGCGACTCATCGGCTTTTTCAGGGAAAAGGAGCACGTTATTAAAGCCGACAAGGCATTCCTTGTTACGATGTTCGGCTCACTCCTGATGCTCCTCGGCTTCGTTACTATTTACCAGCAAACCGGCTCATTCGACCTCCAGACCATAAAAGAAACCCTCGGCGCAAATCACCTCTCGAATCTGGCGGTAGTTTTACTGCTCGCGGGCATCCTTTCCAAATCCGCGACGCTGCCCTTCCATACATGGCTGCCCGACGCAGGCGTGGCTCCAAGTCCGGTTACCGCCCTGCTGCACGCGGCTTTGCTTGTTAAGATAGGCGTGTATGTTTTCGCACGATTATTCATCGCGACATTCACCGTCGATGATTCCTGGCATACGATAGTTCCGGTAGTCGCGGGTGCAAGCGCATTAGTTTCCGCGGCAGCGGCGATGATTGATACCGATTTGAAACGCATAATCGCCTATTCCACCGTAAGCCAGATTGGTTTTATTTTCCTGGGCCTCTCCATCGGCAACGAAATCGGCGTCGTAGGCGGGTTGCTGTATATTATGATGCACGGTTTAGCCAAGGGCGGGTTATTCCTGTGCGCGGGGATTGTCGAGCAGAATACCAAAACCAAGGACATCACCAAGTTGGGCGGGCTGATTAAGACGATGCCCGTTACGGCGATTGCGTTTCTGTTCTGTTCGTTTTCGGTAATGGGTATTCCGCCCTTTGGCGGGTTTTTCAGCAAATATATGGTTATGACCAGCACCATCAAGGCGGGCGACATGTGGATTATGCTGACGTTTTTGATTGGCGCAGTTATGACCATTATTTACCTGCTGCGGGTGTTCAGTATGGTATTCCTCGGCGAGGCGAAGACCCAGCCCGTCAGGGAGGGTTCAGCGACAATGGTGATTAGCGTGGCATCGCTTGCGGTGTTATCGATTATCGCGGGGTTCGCGATTGCCTGGCCGACGCAGTTTGTTATGGCCGCGATTCAACATCTGCCGGGGGTAATCAGATGACAGACAGCTTCATTTTATTGCCAATAGCCATACCTTTTATCGCCGGCTTAGTGGTTTTGCTGATAGGCCAGCGAATCCAAAGCGTCAAGGAGGCGATTGCCCTGCTTGCGACGGCTGCGACACTGGGTTTGACCATAACGCTTTTCAGAGAAAATATAAATTTCTCAATTCCCTGGACGGGTTTCGGAATTGATTTCGCCTTGCGGCTGTATCATTTCAGCGCATTTATTCTCGTCGCGGCCTCGGCGTTTTCGTTCCTGTTTGTGCTTTACAGTTGCTCATTTATGCGGAATAAGCCCCGCCTTAATCAATTTTATTGCTATTTATTAGTAACGCTGGCGATGACCAACGGCGCGGTGTTAGCCGATAATCTTGTCCTGTTACTGTTTTTCTGGGAGGGGCTGCTGCTGACGCTGTTCGGGATGATAGCAATCGGTCGGCCCGGGGCATACAAGACGGCGATTAAGGCGTTTGTTATCGTGGGCATTTCCGATTTGTGCCTGATGATGGGGATAGGCCTTACGGGTCATCTGGCGGGCACGATGACGATTTCCAAAATCAGCTTGCCCACTTATTCGTTAGGGGCTTTGGCATTTATTCTTATGATGATTGGGGCGATTTCAAAGGCGGGGTCGGTGCCCTTCCATACGTGGATTCCCGACGCCGCGGTTGACGCGCCGCTGCCTTTTATGGCATTTTTACCCGCATCCCTTGAGAAGCTTTTGGGCATTTATCTTCTGGCGAGAATATCGCTCGATATGTTCCAGCTCCACGGCAACAGCCGGCTCAGTATGCTGCTTATGACAATCGGCGCGATTACAATCCTGCTGGCGGTGATGATGGCCCTTGTGCAGAAGGATTACAAACGGCTGCTTTCGTATCACGCCGTAAGCCAGGTCGGGTATATGATTCTCGGTATCGGGACGTGTCTGCCCATAGGCATTGTGGGCGGGCTGTTTCATATGATAAACCACGCGCTGTATAAGAGCTGTTTGTTTCTTACGGGCGGGTCGGTGGAAAAACAGACGGGGACGACTGATTTGGCAAAATTAGGCGGGTTGTGGTTAAAGATGCCTGTTACTTTTATATGTTTTGTGATAGCGGCCGCGTCGATTTCAGGCGTGCCGCCATTTAACGGTTTTTACTCAAAAGAGCTTATTTATGACGCGGCATTAGTAAGAGGAAATATATTTTACTTAGCGGCGATTTTAGGTACGTTCCTTACCGCGGCGTCATTTTTGAAATTAGGTCACGCGGCGTTTTTGGGCAAGATTAGCGAAGAAAACAAGAACGTCAGGGAAACGAAACTGCCGATGCTGGTCCCGATGGTTGTTATCGCAGCGGTATGCGTAGTTTTCGGCGTGTGGAATTACCTGCCTTTGAATAATCTTATAAAGCCGATTTTGGGCGAGGAACGATTGGCGGGACAGGAGTTCGGCCCCAATAGTATGCTGATAACGATTACGGTGATTGTGCTGGTCGGCGCGCTGCTGCATCATTTGTTCGCGGTCAAGGTAAGCGGCAGCGGTTACAAGGCGAGCGACCATATCCGCCACGCACCGTTCCTTGAGGGGATTTACACAAAGGCGGAGAAACGCTGGTTCGACCCTTATGATATCGGATTAAAAATAGTCCAGGGGTTATCGAGGTTCGGGTGGTGGATAGACAGGGCGATTGACTGGGTGTATGAGGATTTCGCAGTGCATATAGCAACGGGGTTATCGAGCATAATCAAACGGGCGCATACGGGAAGTTACGCGATGTATGTGGTCTGGTCGTTAATAGGCGTTTTGTTTGTAATAATAATGTTAATGAAGTCGTTTTAGTTAAGGGGCAATATGCTGTCACCGCTTTTACTGCTGCCTTTGCTGGCGATAATAATTTTGAATCTGCCGATTCGCAGTTTGACGCAGAAGCTGTCGGTATGGGTGGGCATTGGGCTTTCACTATGGCAGATTGTCGCAGTGGTTCTGCTTGCGATGGGCCATGAAAGCGCAGACGCATGGGGAAAGTATTTCACGCTCGGATTAAGCTGTGACAATCTGACGCTTGTGCTGCTTATGTCAATCGGCATAGTGACACTGGCGACGATTCTTGTCGGCTGGCAGACAATCGGCGGCGAGAAGCAGCGATTCGGTTTTATGAACCTGGTCTTTGTGGCGATGATTGGGATGAACGGCACGGTGATGCTGGCGGACCTGTTTTCGCTGTATATCTTCATCGAGGTAACGGCGGTCGCATCGTTCATTCTTATCGCTTTCCAGCGTAATACCAACGCTCTTGAGGGGGCGTTCAAATACATAATCCTGTCGGCGACGGCGACAGTGATGATGCTGCTTTCGATTTCGATAATACTGCTGGTCGTGGGCGACACATCGTTCGCGGCGGCAGGCAGCGCGGTGAAACAATCGCAGGGAAATCCTTTGGTGATAGTGGCAATCGGCCTGTTTATCTGCGGTTTGTTAATCAAGGGCGGCGTGGTTCCGTTTCACGGGTGGCTGCCCGCAGCATATTCGGCTGCGCCGGCGGCGGCATCGGTGCTTTTAGCGGGTATCGCAACCAAAACATCAGGCATATACGCGCTGATTCGGCTGACGACCTCGGTATTCGCGAATAACGAATCGGTAAATAGCATACTTTTATTAGCGGGCACGATTTCAATCCTCGTCGGGGCGTTCGCGGCGATAGGACAAAGCGATTTCAAAAAGATGCTCGCGTATTCGAGTATCAGCCAGGTGGGTTACATAATCCTGGCCCTGGGCTGCGGGACAAACCTTGCAATAATCGGCGCGGTATTCCACCTGTTCAATCACTCGATTTTCAAGTCGCTGCTGTTTGTCAATTCCGCGGCGGTCGAGACGCAATCGGGCACGACGGATATGAATAAACTTGGCGGGCTGGGGACAAAGATGCCCGTTACCAACGCCACTTCTCTGATAGCATTTTTGTCAACAGCGGGCGTGCCCCCCCTTGCAGGATTCTGGAGCAAGCTGATTATCATAATAGCGTTGTGGCAAAACAACCTGCATACATACGCGACGATAGCGGTATTGGCAAGTGTTTTGACGCTTGCGTATCTGCTGCTGATGCAGCGAAAGGTGTTCTTCGGTAAAGTGGCCGAGGGGCTGGGCAATGTAAAGGAAGCCGGGTGGGGTATAACAACAGCCGCTTCGATACTGGCGGCGATAACTGTCGGGGTAGGAGTGACTTTCCCGTGGATGTTTAACAGTGTTTTAATGCCTATTAGCAGTTTTTTGAAATAATTTTGAAGAGTTGATATGACAATAAATATCATACTTGGAGTGTCGCTTGTGTTAGCAGCCGCGTGGACGGTGATGACGGCGCGGCTACTGCGCTCGGTGATAGGGCTGGCGCTAACCAGCATGATTCTGACGATAATTATGTTCAAGCTCAATTCGCCCTTAGCGGCGGTTTTTGAGCTGTCGGTTTGCGCGGGATTGATATCCGCCATATTCATAAGCTGTATCAGTTTGACTCAGCGGCTGACCGATGAGCAGGCAGCGGCGAAACAAAAAGAGCGATTTTCCAAATTCTGGCTTCTTCCTGTAATTCTCGTATTGGCAGGAGTGGCACTGTACCAGGTTCATATCCCCCTGGATTTTCATTTACAGGCCGCACCAAGTGAAAGTGACGTCCGTAATATTATATGGAACTTGCGGCACCTTGACATGATCGGGCAGATTGTGATTCTGCTTGCCGGGGCATTTGGGGTGGTCGCATTGTTTAAGGATTGAGCGAATGACCGAGTTGCCGCAGGTATTCTGGCTTTTCAGTATAGGGGCTATCCTTCTGCTGATAACGGGCTTTTATTGTTTGATAATGACATACAACCTGGTCAGGGCGCTGATTGGCTTAGAGATTCTGACAAAAAGCGTAACGCTGTTTATTATTCTGGTCGGGTACGTTACGGAGCGGGTGGCGTTGGCGCAGGCGCTTGCCATCACACTGATAATTATCGAGGTGGTGGTAATTGCGGTCGCGGTCGGAATAGTTTTGTGCGTGTATAAGAACATTAAATCGATAGACGGAAGATTGCTAAGAAATATCAAGGGATAAAAAACAGATGCCAAATGAATTATTACTGACGCCGCCTGTTGTGTTTATCGCGGTGCTGGTCGCAGCTCTTTTCTTTGCGTATGTTTTGTCTAAGCTGGCGATTAAGCCCAAAAGCATTCCCGCAGGGCTGACGCAGGAGTACTCCTGCGGCGAGGACGTCAAGACGCACATGATACAGCCCGACTACAGCCAGTTTTTCCCGTTCGCGTTTTATTTCACGATACTGCACGTAGTCGCGCTGATGATTGCGACGGTGCCGACAGCGACAATGCAGTCGTTTTTGATAGCGGTGGTTTACATACTCGGCGCGATAGTCGGCTTATTCGTTTTATACAAGAGGTAACCTCGATATGGGTTTAGTTCAGAAAATAGTAACGTGGGCAAGGATTAAGTCGCCGTGGATAATCCATTTTAATACCGGCGCGTGCAACGCCTGCGACATTGAAATTATCGCGGCCCTTACGCCAAGATACGACGTGGAACGGTTCGGGGTGATATTAAAAGGCACGCCGAGACACGCGGACGTTCTGGTTTGCTCAGGACCTGTTACAAGGCAGATAAAAGACCGGCTGATAAGGATATACGAGCAGATGCCGGAGCCGAAGTTCGTCGTGGCGGTCGGGACCTGCGCCTGCTCGGGCGGAGTGTTCAACGGCTGCTATAACGTCGAGGGCGGCATAGACGAGGTGATACCTGTTTCGGCATACATACCGGGTTGTCCGGCAAGCCCCAAGGCGATTATAGACGGGGTGGTTAAACTTTTAGCGAGCGTGGACAACGCGTCAAAGCCCGCCAAGGAATTAGTGGTTAACGGAACATAATTGGGAGTGACCCGTGTTAGTCGAAGAAGAAAAAATAAGGCAGCAGTTAATCGAAAGATTCGGATTGCCGGCGGACAAAATTACGGTCCAGAGGGAAAGACGCGTCTGGGCGGATGTGCCGGCGGCCAATTTCGGCGAGATTTTTGACTACGCGACGGACAAACTCGGGTTTGTAGTTCTTTTGACGATAACCGGCCTTGACGAGGGGCCGACGCTTGGCGCGATTTATCATATAGCGAGAGAAAGCGGGATAATACTGAATTTGCACATCAGTGTCCCGAAAGATAAACCGGTAATAAAAACAGTCAGTGCGAGATTTCCGGCGGCGGACGCTTACGAAAGGGAGATGGTCGATTTGCTTGGTATGCAGGTAGAGGGCCTGCCCCCCGGCAACAGATACCCCCTTCCCGACGGATGGCCAGCGGGGCAATACCCACTCCGCAAGGACTGGAAATCGGACACAATCGGTAAATCGGAGGTAGCAGAAAATGCCTGAACGTGAAGTTAAATTAACGATAGGGCCTCAGCACCCGATGCTGAAAGAGCCGGAAAGCTTTCTGCTGACGCTGAGAGGCGAGAAAATCACAGATATGACAGTCCGGCTGGGTTATAACCATCGCGGCATCGAAAAGGCCTGCGAACAGCGGACGTATATCCAGGATATGTACCTTGTCGAACGGGTGTGCGGGATATGCTCGCATTCACATTCGACGTGCTTTATCCAGACGGTCGAGGAAATAGCCGGCCTTGCAGTGCCCAAACGGGGACTTTACATTCGCACACTGATTGCCGAGCTTGAGAGGATTCACAGCCATTTGCTGTGGTTAGGCGTGGCGGGACACGAAATCGGGTTTGACACGCTTCTTATGTACACCTGGCGGGACCGGGAACTGGTGATGGATATACTGGCGCTGATTTCCGGCAACCGCGTCAACTACGGGATGAACACCATAGGCGGAGTGAGAAGAGATATAACGGCTGAACAGATACCGCAGATACTAAGCGCGATAGACACACTTGAAGAACGGACGAAATATTACATCCAGGTAGCCACACAAGAAATAACACTGCGAGAACGGCTGTCAGGAGTAGGCAAGCTATCGAAAGAAGACGCCACCCGCTTAGGTGCGGTAGGCCCAACGGCCCGTGCATCGGGGGTTGACAGGGACGTCAGACGCGACGACCCATACGCGGCATACGGAGAGCTTTCGTTTAATGTGATTACAGATGACCACAGCGATGTTTACGGCAGGACATTAGTGCGAGTAGGCGAGCTGATGGAGGCGTATAAGCTGGTCCGGCAGATTTTAAAGCAGATGCCCGATGGGCCGATAGCAGTGAAGGCGCCGCGAAAGATTCCCGCGGGACAGGCGATAAGCCGATATGAGGCGCCGAGGGGCGAGGACGTTCACTATGTCAAGGCAAACGGCAGCGATAAGCCGGAACGGGTGAAGGTGCGAGCGCCGACACTTGCCAACGTGCAGGTGGTCGCCCACATGCTAAAGGACGGGTATCTGGCGGATACGCCGATTGTGATAGCCGCGATTGACCCGTGCTTTTCCTGCACCGACAGGGCCCTCGCGACAACGAACCTTGACAATGGCAGGACGGACAGAATGGACTGGCCGACGCTGCGGACATACGGCATTGATTGGTACAGCAAACAGGGAATTGATTTTGCGGAATTGAACAGAAAATTGAGGACTATGAGAGAGTCGAACTAATGGCACAGGCGTTGTTCAATATCTTTGTATTTCCGGGGTTTTTGTTCGTCGCGGCGTTCGGGCTGACGGCTGAATACATCGACCGCAAACTCTACGCGCTGATGCAGAACCGGATTGGACCCCCGTGGTTTCAGCCCTTAGCCGATTTCATAAAGCTGGCGGCGAAAGAAGACGTAGTGCCGCAGCACGCGGACACGATGGTTTTCAAGCTGATGCCGATTATCGCGATGACCTCGGTTCTCACCTCGTTTCTTTATATACCGATGTGGGGTTCAAACGCGTTATTCGCGTTCAAGGGCGACCTTGTCGTCGTGATGTACCTGCTGACTGTCCCCACGCTGACGTATTTTCTCGGCGGGTGGTATTCGCGGAGCGTCTATTCGATGATTGGGGCGGCACGTTCGCTGACACAGTTGTTCGCGTATGAGATTCCGCTGTTTTTGAGCATACTGGCGCCGGCAATGCTTGCAGATACATGGTCGCTGAGCGGAATATCCGAATACTTCAGCACGCACCCGTGGGCCATCCTGTTTAACAT
>PLLM01000053.1 GCA_003141275.1 Phycisphaerales bacterium | reverse complement strand
CTAAGCTCTTTGCTGATTAAATCCCTCCGCGACAAAATCCGGCCAAGCGTCTTATTGACTAACTTGACCTTACGTTCGAGCTGTTTTGAAAAACCGTTGTCAGCGACAGCCATAAAACCTGCCCCATTGAAAGTTGCCTTATATTCTTAAAGACCGTATTATACACTCGCCCCGCGGGGCTTCGATAAAAAATTATGAACCCCAAAATGATTCTTATTCTTGGCGTCACCGCTTCAGGCAAAGGCAAACTCGCCTTCGCCCTGGCAAAATCCCTTGGTGCCGAGATTATCAGCATCGATTCGATGAAGGTCTATCGCCGAATGGATATCGGCACCGCCAAACCACCGAAAGAAAACCGCAACCAGATTCCTTATCACCTCATCGA
Source organism: Phycisphaerales bacterium (assembly GCA_003141275.1). Lineage (GTDB taxonomy): Bacteria > Planctomycetota > Phycisphaerae > Sedimentisphaerales > Anaerobacaceae > Fen-1362. Next base: position 11,737 of record PLLM01000053.1, on the reverse strand, counting down.
CGTCGTCGAACCCAGTGAATCATTCAGTGTCGCCCGATTCCTCGAACTGGCTATAGAATCTATCGCCGATATAAAAAAACGCGGCAAACACGTCGTCGCCGTCGGCGGCACCGCCCTTTACATCAAATCACTCCTCTACGGCCTCTTCGAAGGCCCCGGCGCTGATGAGCAACTCCGCGAGGAACTCAAAGCACAGGCACAAGCCGAAGGCCTCGATAAACTTTACGAGCAACTTAAAACAATCGACCCCGCCGCCGCCTCCAAAATCAGCGCCAACGACCCAAGACGCATCATCCGCGCACTTGAGGTCTATAAACTCACAGGCAAACCCATCTCCGCCTTTCAGCAGCAGTGGGACGCAAACGCTTCACAGGATTGGTCTATCATCGGCTTACGAAGGGAAAAAACCGAGGAAAGCAAACGCATCAACGCAAGAGTTAAAAAAATGATTGATGCCGGCTTAGTCGATGAGGTCAAACAGCTCCTCGCCGAACCAATTCCGCTCAGCAAACAAGCCCGCTCCGCCATCGGCTACGCCGAAATCATCAACCACCTCTCAGGCCAGACAACTCTCGACGAAGCAATCGAGCTTGTAAAGAAAAACACCCGCAAATTCGCAAAGGCCCAGCGGACCTGGTTCAAAACCTTCAAAAACGTCAACTCCCTCGACATCGCCCCCGACGAAACCCCCGACCAGGCCCTCGCTCGCACACAAAGGATTCTTAACAATGAAACCTGATTACGGGCAGCCAAAATTAATTACGCTCTTTCTTGCTTCAAGGCCGAAGTTTCTGACCGCGAGTATAAGCCCGGTTCTCGTCGGCTCATCGCTGGGTTTTGCGATGGCCGGAACTTTCAACTGGCCCCTCTTCCTTTTGGCGCTTTTTGCAATGATGGCCCTGCACGCAGGAGCCAACATCGCCAACGACTACTTCGACCATATATCAGGCAACGACTGGCTCAACAAAAACGTCACCCCCTTTTCTGGCGGCAGACAATTCATCCAGCAAAATATCCTCTCGCCAAAAGCAACACTGGCTGCATCGCTTTTTTGCCTCGCCCTCGGCGCATCGCTCGGCCTTGTCATCCTGTATCTGACTCGCAGTTGGTTTATTTTAATCCTCGGCCTCATAGGCCTGCTCGGCGGGTTCTTCTACACCGCCCCGCCGGTCAAACTCGGCTACCGCGGCATCGGCGAAATCGCCATCGCCTTTCTCTTCGGCATCCTCCCCGTCTATGGCTCTTACTATCTCCAAACCGGAACTATCAATATTATTCCCCTCCCTGCCGCCTGCGTTGTCGGTATCCTGATTTTTCTCATAATTTTTGTAAACGAATTCCCCGACCTGCCAGCCGACTCCGCCGTCAATAAAAAGACCATCGTTGTCCGCCTCGGCATCCCTGCCGGCGTCTGGATTTATCGAATCGCCATAATAAGCGCCTTCGTTATTATGGTCGCGGGCGTATTTGTCAGCCGGATTATGGCATGGCCATTGATGCTGTATTTACTCTTTGGTCTGCCCGCCGCCGTCGCCGCAATAAATTTCGCAAACGTGCCAGACCTCTCCACCCCCGGCCCCACTCAACACCGTGCAAGCGCTATCACTATCCTCTTCCACCTCATCGGCTCCCTCGCCCTCGCCATCGGCTTTATCATCAGCAGCTTCTACTTCGCCAAATAAGTTGACGACAATACAAAGCCGCCTTAAACTTGCCGGCAAATGGAACGACGACTAATAATAAACGCCGACGACTTCGGACTTTGCGAAAGCGTCAACAAAGGAATTGTCGAGGCACACACCAAAGGTGTCCTGACAAGCACAACCATTATGGCCAATATGCCCGCCGCCCAGCAGGCGGTCGATTTAGCCAAAAACCTGCCCACCCTCGGCCTCGGCGTCCACCTCAACCTCACCGCCGGAAAACCCCTCTGCCAGGACAACACCGTAAAATTAATCCTCGACTCACAGGGACATTTCGCTTTATCGCCAGGCAAACTCGCACTCGCGTCCCTCATAACAGGTAAAGTCAGAACCGCCATCGAAACCGAACTCGCCTCCCAGATTCAATGGCTCATCGACAAAGGCCTAAAGCCCACGCACCTCGATTCGCACAAACATATTCACGCCTTCCTTTCAATATTTCCCATTGTCTGCCGATTGGCAAAACGTTTCAGCATACCTGCAATCAGATACACATACGAACCTAAGCAGGTCAGCCGGATACCCTGGCCCGTGACCGACCGGGAAAGCAGAAAAAGGGCGTCGCTTGTGCGAACAATGGCGAAAATTAACCGCCTCCAAAATCCCTCGTTCTTCAAAACCGATGCGCTTCTCGGCGTCAACCACGTCGGAAAAATAAATGCCGTTTTTATGCGGGCCGTTTCATTGTATAATCCTGCAGCGACCGCTGAACTTATGACTCATCCGGGATATACCTACGACCTCGACGCGACTCGGACTCGTCTCGTCAAACAGCGTGAAATCGAGCTTGTGACGCTCTGCGACGAAAAAACAAAACAATACTTCAAAGACGCATATGTAAAACTTGTGCATTATGGGCAACTTTGAAACACCTGAAAAAACTACTGACGACCCAGGCGTAATCATTATAGCGGGGCATCGATGAGCGGCGGTTTCGAGAAAATTAGGCACAATAACTGGACTGTGTACATCAGAAGTCAGTTCCTCAACCACGTCCTTGGGCAGATCCTTTTGGCCGGTGAAGACAAGTGGCCCCAGCAAGACGACTTTAAAACACTTCCATCTTCCGAACGAAGTCGTGTTCATAAATTCACTGTCAGCATAGACGGCGTTGATAGGGAAGTTTATGTAAAACAGTATCTGTTCAAGTCGATTCTGCATTCACTAAAATGCCTGTTCTTCTCGGGCAGCCCGGCAAGACAGGCCTTTAATGCCGAGACAATGCTGGCAGAAAATGGTTTCGACGTCGCCAAAATGATTGCTATGGGCGAATGCAGAGAAGGACCCCTGCAAACGAAAAATTTCCTCGCAACTTTTGGAATTGAAAATTCCGTATCGGCGCGTCGCCATATCCTGAATACAACCGAAATTACAACTCCCCAGCAATTGGCGGATTGGCGCGGGTTTATACGTGATTTCGGACGAACCATTGGCAGAATGCACGCCAGGGGTATTTTCCACGGCGACCTTCGTCTTGGCAACATACTGGTAAGACGCGACGATGGTTTGTGGCGGTTCTTTTTCATTGATAATGAACGAACAAAAAAAAATGCCGGATTGTCTTTTGTTAATCGCATAAAAAACCTTGTACAGCTTAATATGGGACCGCACGGCATTATGAGCAACACCGACCGAATGAGATTTTTCACCGCGTATCTCGCCGAGAACAGCATGAGCAAAACGATGACAAAAATCCTCATAAAAGCAATTCTCAGAAAAACCGCTCGAAGATTGGATAAGGAAACAAGAATTCGCTCATGGCTGAAAGGGGCTTTCGGGACAAACTACAGGTATTTGCGTGTCGACGCGGAAGATTTAACTGCTGTGTTCCTGAGAAGCTTTTGTCAGGGGGCAGACCCGATTGACTTTCTAAAAAAGATTGATGCCCTCGAAAAAGAAGGGCATATTCTGCAGGACGACCGGAATTGCCTCGTCTGCCGGCTGAAATGGAACGGCAGAGAAACAACAATAAAGCAATATAAGCACAAAGGGCTTGCCTTTTCACTGCTCGATACGATAGGAAAATCGCACGCGAAGCGGGACTGGTTAAATGGAAATCGACTCGGAATGCTGAATATGCCTGTGCCCGAAACCCTGGCCTTCATTGAGCGGCTCAGGGCCGGCCTTGTATGGGAATCTTATATTGTGTCGGAACATATTGAAAACCGCGAACCCGGCAATTTTGCGCAAGATAACAATGCCGCCCGGCAGAAACAGTGGACTTATTGAAAAGATGTTATTCAGCAAAAAAACGGCTATAATACCGGTGCTCTATGACTAACTTTGAAAAACTCGCAAAAAAAATGCCGATCTCGACGGAAACCCTTATCGATTGCTCCGTCGTGGTGCCGCTCTACAACGAATCAGCCGTCGCGCAGGAGCTTTATGAACGCCTTACCAAAACGCTCGCCTCAACAGGCCTTTCCTACGAGCTTATTTTCATCGACGACGGCAGCTCGGATGGTACCCTGCAACTCCTCAGAAAAATCGTCGCCGGCGACAGCAAAGTCGTCGTCATTGAGCTGCGCCGCAACTTCGGCCAAACGCCGGCTTTGGTTGCCGGATTCGATGTCGCTCGCGGCCAGATTATTATCTCAATGGATGGCGACCTCCAGCACCTCCCCGAAGAAATACCTGGTTTCATCGAAAAACTAAATGAGGGCTACGATGTCGTCAGCGGCTGGCGAAAAAAACGCGTCGATAACCTGCTGGTGCGAAAAATACCCTCCAAAATCGCCAACTGGCTGGCTTCGAAAATTTCCGGCGTTGATATCCACGACTTCGGCACAACCTTCAAGGCGTACCGCCGCGAAATAATCGAGGAGCTCCACCTCTACGGCGAAATGCACAGATTTATCCCCGCGCTCCTGTCTCAAAGCGGAGCGAAGATAATCGAAATACCCATTACCAATGTCATAAGACCGTCCGGCTCAAGCAACTATGGAATCGGCAGGACCTTCAGGGTCGCCTTCGACCTCATTACCCTTCGTTTCCTGCTCGGCTACCTCACAAAACCTCTCCACTTCTTCGGCAGAGCGGCCTTCTACTGCATCCTCGCAAGCATCCTTATGGCCGGCTACGTCCTCTTCGACAAGCTATATTACAATGTGCCGGTCCTTGTCGCACACGGCCCCATGGCGGGCCTTGCCGCAGTTCTTCTGATGGTAGGCACCGTCTTTATCGCCACGGGCCTCATTGGCGAAATGGTCAGCAGGGTTTACTTCGAATCCACAGGCAGAAAAATTTATTCGGTCAAAAAAATTCACACTCGCCAGACACTTGGCCCGGAGTAAAAAAGTGAAAAAGAAAAGTCCATTGCGAGCCATTATAACCATCGCGATTATCGCTGTCGCTGCCGTGCTGCTGGTCAGAAGCTTCCGGATACCCGACCTCAATTGTATAAGCCCCGGCATCCTTTATACAAGCGCGCAGCCCAGAGGTATGGACTATACCCGGCTGCTCTACAAACACCACATCGCCACAATCATCAACCTCCGCTCACCCGCGGAACACCGCGAACAAAACTGGTACAGCGAGGAAATGACCTGGGTCCGCAGCAACGGTGTCAAATATATCGAGATGCCATTGGACAGAAACGTAAACAACCCGCTCCATTTCCCCGACGCCAATATGCAGAAACAATTTCTCGCCGTAATGGCCAACAAGGAAAATCTGCCCGTACTCGTCCACGATGGCAAAGGCGAAGGTCGCGTCGCGATACTCGCTGCCGTATGGCTCGCTAAAAGCCGGCAGGATACCATCGAACAGGTTCTCGCCAAAGCCGTAGAAATTAAACATGAACCGCTTACCGAAGAGGAGACAAACTTCCTTCAGGGTTTATTCAAATAAGCCGGAATACTAACGGGATAGCGAAATGAATATCAATACTTCACAAGTACATTCCAGGACCGGACGCAGGTGGGTATTTGTCGCGGGATTGGCAATCGCGATTGGATTAGCGATATGGGCCTGGTTTGGCGCTATCAGATACAACGTCATCCCGAAGAGATTTGGCGTGGTGGAACAGGGGCGTATCTATCGTAGCGGACAAATATCTGCCCCATTGATAAAAAAAACTCTGATAAAATACAATATTCGCGTCATTATAGACCTTTCGTCCGCGGACCCCAACGACCACGACAAGCAGGCCGAGAAACAGGCCGCAGCCGAGCTGAACATTAAGGTATTAAGGTTTTCTATGAGCGGTAATGGCACCGGAGATGTAAATGATTACGCCAGTGCGGTCGCCGCAATCGCCAATGCGGAAAAACAAAACCTGCCCGTGCTTGTGCACTGTGCTGCCGGCGCCCAAAGAACTGGCGGCGTCATTGCGATATATCGGCTTCTGGTGCAAAAAATGGACCCCAATATCGTTGAAGATGAACTCGAAAAATACGGATGCGACATTGACAACAAACCGGTTCTGCGCTCATTCCTCAACGATAATATGGCTACGCTGGCAATGCTGCTCAAACAGTCCGGGGTTATAGATGAAATCCCCTCTCCGCTGCCGCAATTACCTCATGACTAATCTTGCGGACAACTAATGCTGTTTCCCTGACATCAAAAAGAACGCGTCAAGGAGATGGCTTTGCCGCATTTTCAATAACCGGCGACTGCCCGTGAAACAATCCTCCGGCAATCGGACCTTGTCTTTTCTGGTTAGCCACTGAGTCCATATACACAAGTTTGTATCGCCCCGTGTTCAACAATTCATCCATTTCCTTGCCAAACGAAACGACCCAGTAATTCTGCTGATATAAATTGTTTAATTCAGCTTCGTCCTGGACTTTTCCAGCGGTCCTGCCAAAGTAGTAGACGAAAGTGGCGGGCACGGACTTGTATGAAACCAGCTTGTCCGTCGCCGGCACCATCTCTGCAACTTTAAGGGCAAATTGCCTCGTCTGCTTTATCTGCTGCTCGGAATTAAGCAGGTTCGACAAACCCGTGTAATGATGTGCCGTTAACACGGTGACACCGCAAAAAAGCACAACGCAGGCGGCCCCCGAACGCCGTTTCACAAAAAGTATCGTGACAACTATAGTCATCACAATCAAAATGGTGGAAAAACTAATCACGTATAGCCACGCCGTCGTGGATGCCAGCGTCAGAATCTTCGCCTTCGCAAAATAAACAGGGACCGCTATCGAAACCCCAACGAAAAACAATACGTGACCTCGCAATATATTTGCCGCATATTTTGGCGTGAGCGCCTGACGCACAAACGCCATTTCATCTATCAGTATAGCGGTTAGTATCGACGTCGCCGGAATCAGCGGCAAAAGATAGTGCTGACGCTTGCCTCCCGACAGCATCAGAAATATATAATCGGCTACAAACCAAAGCCATAGATACTGCATAACGGGCCGCTTCTCGCCCCAGACCCTGTAGAATGGCGCAACAAGGGCAATCGGAAGAAAAATACACCATGGCGCTGTGTATTTGAACACCATCCCCAGGTAGTAATACCATGGATAATTGCCCGCCGCGTATTCGCCGAACAACCGGTCAAAAAATTCCCGCTTCCATATCATCACGTCCCAGTTCACCTTATGCGCCGCGGCCAGGGGCCAGGGCAATACAACAGCAAGACAAATGATTACCCCCCAGACCGGCAACAACTTCGGAATTACCCGCCATTCTCGTCTGACCGCTATATATAAACCCGCCGGCAGCAAAACATAAACAACCGGCGCAGGTCCCTTCGCGAGATTACCCAGAGCAAAACTCACCCAGAAAACAAGCATAAAAATAACACGGCTCCGGCGGTCTTCACTGGTTATTGCCGAGTAAAAAGACAAAAGGCACAGCGTCACAAAAAATGCCAGCCCCATCTCAGGCCTTGCGGAATGCGACCAGCTAACGTATCCAATCGATGTCGCCCATACGGCCGTCGCTATAAGCGCGACCCGAAGCGACAGCCAGCGATTCACAAAATACAACACCGCTCCAGCAGACAAAAACGCGAAAACCGCACTCGGCAGCCGGGCGGTAAACTCATCGACCTTGCCTGTAACTTTCGCCACGCCGGCAACAAGCCAGTATGAAAGAGGCGTCTTCTGCAGCCGGGGCTGCCCGTTAAACGTCGGCATTACCCAGTTGCCGCTTGCCAGCATCTCACGTGCGGTTACGGAAACGAAACATTCATGGTCCTCCAGCGACCTTACAGACAGCATCCAGCCCGCCGTTATCGCTGATAAAACCAGAACCCCCAAAACCACTAATACCGCGCCGTGATTATTATTCAAATCCATTTTTTTATGCCCCAAATGTAAGTTACCCGCAGAATTCAACCGGCTTCAAATCGCACCATATTATGTCGTTTTACAAACTCCCGGCAAGATTTTTCCGAAAACAGCAAACGCGAAACAGCAATTATATCGGTCTTTCTGCGCATCTTCAGACCAAATCGCTGAAAAAACACCCACTTTTTAACTTATGGCAACCAGAAGGCATACCGATGTTATTAATGTGCGTATATGGGGAACGTCAGATAATAATTAAACTATACTCATAATCCGCTTTCATGCCAGGCAGGAGTCGTATTGGGACTCCGACGGACAGCATAGCGAAGTCAGGAAGAACAAAATGAGAGTGACAACTTTACTTGCCATCGCGTTGGTTTTTTATCTGTCGCACAGCCCCATTGCATCAGCAGCCAATATAAATGTAACTTATAACATCAAAACTGACGTCACCAGAACGCCTGTCAGCAAATACATCTACGGCTCAAACTGGGGAACCGGCGCCGATTACACCATCAGAAGAAGCGGCGGAAACCGACTCACCGCTTACAACTGGGAAAACAATTTCTCCAACGCTGGCAGCGACTGGTATTACAGCAACGATAATCTTCTTAGCAGCAGCATGATACCGGGAAAAGCCATAACAGATTTTCACGACCAGTCCATTTCACTAGGTCAGGCCTCAATCGTAACGCTCCAAATGGCCGGTTATGTCTCGGCTGATAAAAATGGCAATGTCAATTTAACTACCGAAACCGCGCCATCACCAAGATTCAAGACGGCCGTTTTCGCCAAAGGGGCCGCTTTTTGCGACCCGCCGGGAAGTCCGGATACTGCCGATGCAAATGTTTATATGGATGAATTTGTCAATTTCCTTGTTAGCAAATATGGTCACGCGGGTGAACCCAATGGCGTCAAATTCTACTGTCTCGATAACGAACCCGACCTCTGGAGCAACACCCATCCTGAGGTTCATCCCAATGATGTCAATTGCGCCGAATATAAAAATAAAAGCGTTGAGTTATCCATAGCAGTAAAAAATATTGACCCGAATGCCCAGATGCTCGGCCCCGTCAGCTATGGGTTTAATGGTTACCTGACTTTCCAGAACGCACCTGATTGGACGCCCCCGCTTAGTACCGGCTATGACTGGTTCCTCGATTACTACCTGGATAAGATGGAGGCAAACTCAGTTGTCGCAGGCAAACGACTGTTGGACGCCCTCGATGTCCACTGGTATCCCGAGGCACAGGATGGCGCCGGTAACAGAATTACAGACAGTTCTATAAATACCACCGCCATGTATAACGCGCGTATGCAGGCGCCGAGAACCCTCTGGGACACAAGTTACGTTTCACCTAACGGCGAAATAAGCTGGATTAACCAGTGGTTCAGCAGTTACCTGCCATTACTGCCAAAAATAAAAAGCTCCATCGATACTTATTACCCTGATACAAATCTCGCCATCTCTGAATACGCATACGGTGGAGAAGACCACTACTCCGGCGGCATCGCAACAGCGGACGTCCTCGGCATCTTCGGCAAATACGGCGTGTATCTCGCGACTTATTGGGGAAGCGGGGCTTATGTAGATGCTGCAATCAAAATTTACAGAAATTATGACGGCAACAACTCGACATTCGGCGATACTGAAGTTTATTCGACTATGTCCAACAAGGTTGACAGCTCTATTTATGCGTCGGTATCAACTACTGACGCCAACGCCCTTCACATGATAGTCATCAACAAGAACCTCAACAACCCAATCAACGGGACATTTAATATCACCAGCCCGCAAAATTTCGTATCAGGCAGAGTGTGGCGGTTTAACAGCAGCAGCCCGACTATCACAGAGACCACCCCAATCAGCACCATAACAAACAACACATTCACATACACCATCCCGCCTCTGACTGTTTGTCATATAGTGCTTCAGACGGGAATTTCTCTGACAATCACAAAATGTAAGGTTACTGCCGGCAAAACCCAGTATCATAACAACGCTGACTACAATGATATGAAAGATACCTTCGAGGCCTCTGGAACCATTATACTGCCGAGTGACTACAGCGATATAAATTCAGTAGAGGTTAATATCATCTCTGTAACTGATGGCAATGTCATTTACACCGAAACTTTAAGCGATTTCAACCCTACACTGGTCAATAGTAAAGGAAAGTACACACATTCAGCCAAGGTTACTAAGGGCCGGGCGGGAAAAATTACTTCACTGACGCTGGATTTCCGTAAAAGAACCTTTGCAATAAAGGTCAAAAACATCGACCTGACCGGCCTGGCCTGCCCGGTCCAACTGGCATTCACTATGGGCAGCTATGAAGTGTCGGGCCAGGCCGAGGAAACGGTTGTCAACGGCAGCAAAAAACCTATACCTACCCGCCTTATGAGAACATACAAAGACACGCTTATCGTCACTAAGGCAAAGGTCAAGGACAGCGCCAAGCAATCATCTGATTCGTTGTCCGTAAAAGGCGACATCGCGGTGGCGGATATGAACCTCAATACCAACGAGCCGAACCTGCACAATGAAGATGTTGTTATTACCTGGAGCAATGCGAATGATACAAACACCCAGACATTCACAATTCCGGCAAGCAGCTTTAAGGCCTCTAAAAAAGGACATCTATACAAATGTAGCAAAATCCATCCCGTTATCACTCCCGTCACAGATGTTAATACGCTGATAACAGCAAGCATAGACCTCGACAAATGCATATTTACAGTGTCAATAACCAAGGCAAACCTTGACGCTGTGTCAGGCGATTTGAAGTTAGGCTTGAGCTTCGCCGCCTTCGACGAGACCGATGACTCGTGGTGAGCGAAGTCGAACCACCTGAGTTTGTAGCAAATGATTCAATTCCTGCCGGTCTCTTTATTACTTTATCAGCTTTAATATCTCGTTAAAATCGTTGGGCGCCTCTATCGGCGGGTTGCTGAACGGCCCCTGTTTTTCCTTGTGGTAATTCACCGTGACATTCGGGTCCTTCAGCGCATGCCCTGTAAGCACACAAGCGACTCGCTCATCCGTCCCGATAACACCCTCGTCTAGCAGCAGCTTCAATCCAGCCACCGACGCCGCCGACGCCGGCTCACAACCAAGACCGTATTTGCCTATCACCGCCTTGGCATCGCAAATCGCCTCATCGCTCACCGCCCGCACAACGCCATTACAAACGTCTATTGCACGCAGACACTTCTTCAGATTCACGGGCCGCGAAATCTCTATCGCCGATGCGCAGGTATGAGGCGAAAACTTCCGCGCCGTCAGGTCCGCGTAATAATCCGCGATTGTCTTATTATTCACATTGCCGTTGTTCCACACTAACTTCTTGTTGTTCACCATATCAGTCAGCGTATCCGCGCCCGTCGCGTTGATAATCGCCAGCCGCGGTATCCGTTTAATCAAGCCCAACTGTTTCAATTCGTAAAATGCCTTGCCGAACGCGCTTGAGTTACCCAGATTGCCCCCCGGCACAACTATCCAGTCAGGCACTTCCCACCCAAGCCCCTCGATAATCCGCAGCATTATCGTCTTTTGCCCTTCCAGCCGGAAAGGATTGAGCGAGTTGAGCAAATATAACCCGAGTTTCATGCAAACATCCTGCACCTGCTTCATACAATCATCGAAGTCGCCGTTTATTTGTATCGTCTGCGCGCCGTAATCCATCGCCTGTGATAATTTCCCGAAAGCGATGCGACCCGACCCGATAAAGACCGTGCATTTCATCCCGCAACTGTGTGCGTATAAAGCGACCGACGCCGACGTATTGC
>PLLM01000035.1:9070-9217 GCA_003141275.1 Phycisphaerales bacterium | reverse complement strand
GGTTGTCTGTCTGGCCGTCCAGGACCGCGAGAGAAACCTCGTTGGCTGTTTCAGCGTTTCAATAGGGCCCGACGAACAACCAGGCCACCAAATGCTGGCCCAGCGCATCGCGGCCGCCTGCGCTGAAAAGCAGATTAAATTTACTGA
>PLLM01000035.1:288-8887 GCA_003141275.1 Phycisphaerales bacterium | reverse complement strand
CGCCCGTTTCTTCTGTCTGGCAGGGCGTATCTCCGACGCCGGCCGCCTCGATGCGGACCTTTCTGCTCAGCGCATCACAAAACAGAAATGAGATGCTGGCAAAACAGGTATCTATGACCACCGCGCTGCTTCAAACAGCCGGAACAATTAATTGCCTTGAAATCTTCGACGTTGCCGATTCGGTGGTCTGCGATGATATCGCCAAAAAACTCACCGTTCAAACCAGCAGCATCGACATAGCAGGCTCAGCGAGATTGTCTGCCGAGAACATGGCTGACTGTCCCGACGCAGTCGAATTCGCAATCGCTTACGGCGCCGCGATTGCGTACCTCGACCTGCCTCACAGCACGAACTTCCGCAGCGATTTTATGCCCTATCAGGGCAGGAAGATGCGTCTGCAGCGGACACTCAGGTTTTTCACCGTTGCCGCCGTCATTCTTATGTTCGCCGCCGGTCTATATGGCCTGATGCAGGCGATTCAGCTCAACAAGTATCGTGCCCAGGTGCGGGTGAAATTCGCCAAAGAGTTCTCGGCCGTTATGCTCGGCGAGAAGATGCCTAATAAATCAAAAGAGGCGGCCAGAAAAATCGGCACCGCGCTACGGCGCATCAAAGATGCACAAAAGGGCTTTTCTCTTACCGGGGAAGAGGCCGTCGCGGCGAAACTTGTCCTTGTGCTTCAGGCATTCAATAAATGCGCGGCGGCCACGGGGCTGAATATCGAATCCGTCTCCATAACCGAAAAAATGATAACCATCAATGGCAGCACTCCCAGCCCGGAAAACACACTCAAAGTGTTCGAAGCTCTCAAGCAGGCCGGCTTAACCGTTCTACAGCAGCGAATCAGCACCGACGGCGGACGCAGCACCTTCGGCGTAACGGTTGAACCCACCACAAAACAAGGCGGAGGCGGCTAATGAAAGACATAAGCGAAATATATAAAAACCCGATATTTTATTACATACTCGTTCCTGCCCTGGCCGTCCTTTGGCCGGTTATTATCTGGGGTGTCTATCTGCCGGCCGCACGGGCCAATCTCAGTGAAGAGATGGACCAGTTCACCAAGGCCGAGCAGCTGATTGAGGAATTGCTCGCGGTCGACCCCGAACGCCTGAATTTCACAAAGGGAAAGAACGCGGCCAGCGGCTTCGATTACGCCACCGCCGTCCAGCAGGCTGCCGAATTCTGCTCCATACCCGCCGGCAATTACAAGTTGTCTTCCGGCATAATTACCAAATCCGAGGGCCAGAAAAGTCAGCCCGCCAACGTCTCGCTTAAGGGCGTTGAGGTAACCAAGGCCGCCAGGTTCCTGTCCACAATCCAGTTGCGCTGGTCGGGTCTTCAGTGCACCAAGATGGCCCTCAGAAAGAACAAGGGCCTGCCCGACGCCTGGGATGTTGACCTGACGTTCAAGTATTACTATTGATTGCGGGTTTAAAATCGGATGTTGGGTGCCCGATGTTAATTGATTGATATTATTTTTGCGCATAAAAAAAACCGGGGCCTGTCATTTTTGACAGGCCCCGGTTTAATACTACTTTGTAACCTTTTGCTTCGCTGGCAGAAATTATTTCTTTCTGCGAATCAAAGCCAAGCCACCCAATCCGAGTAAAGCCATTGTTGCCGGCTCTGGGCAAATCTCAACGTTGTCAAGATAGAAACTGGGCATTGGCCAGCCCTGTCCCGCTATCCTGATGGTCATCCATGTTGCTCCTGTTGCATTGTAGCCACTGAGATCTGTTGTATAGGTTCTTTTAATGTCACCAGTGTACCATCCGCCCCAATCATGGCCGGTTGAACTGCCATCATCGTTTACGACTGAGGGAGCAATTTCCATATAACCGCTCGTGCCGTCGCTGTTGATGGCTATCTTTTCGTCGAAATCTTCCCAGCCTGATCCTGTGTAATCAGCTTCATAAGCGGTGAGATCAAACGAAAGCTTGCAGCCCGTGCCAAGTGTCGGAACTAAATTCTTTTGCAGAGCATCACTCCACGGAGCTGTCCAATCTAACTGCCAATATCCGCCATTGAAACCTACCAAGAGGCTATGGTCGCCAACTGTATTCCCTACAGCTTTTATCTTTATAGCCGCTGTGCCTTCAGTGTCAACTGACCAGCCTTCCATATCGGCACCATTTTCCCAGTTGCCAATCATTGTGGTCTTGTCGCGAATGACGCCTTGGGCGGCAAAGCTGACAGAGGCCATAGCCAAAACAAGACAAATTGCTACTAACGTTCTACACATATTCTACTCCTCCTTCTTCGTATTGTTATCACTCTCTTCGTCGTTAATCCCTGGCCACAAGCCAGAGATTCGTTGTTCTCGACAAACTCACTCTCTACTTTGATTTTGTCTCGAACAACAACAAGCACTACAGTTTGACTTTCACTTTTTTATAACCTTGCGCTTGCCTAACGTTAAATAAAGCGACAACTTCTTCACTTCATTATTCACTTTTCAATTGGCTTTACCCTCCTCCAAAGAGGGGGCCATATCTACACATTTGCGTGGTAACTCTTAACAGTAGTCAGAATACCACATTTGCTATCTGTATGTCAAGAGAAATTATTATAGGATGCAAAAAAAGTTATAGGCCTCTCGATGTTGCGTAACTGGTGTATTATCAAGAAGTTATGTGACTCAGTATTATTGTTAATTTGGGCGATTTTTGTTATTCCGTAAAATGTCAGTATCAATACTGAAACGTCATTGTCGTTTCCATAAAAGACAAGGTGCTAATTTAGGAGCAGGCACAGGTTTAATCCTGTGGATAAATAATAATCCTGTCGTGAATAATTGTTACCAGGTCTGCTTTGCCGTCGCCCGTAACATCAGCGACCTTCATTTGTCGCGGCTCGACTATCGGCGCCTGCGGCCTGGATTCTCGGTAGGTCTTGTCCTCGAATGTCTTGAACCGCATCGCCGGGACGGGTTTGCCCGCCGAATCCATAGCCAATATCTCAATATGATTGTGTTTGTATTCGACCAATATGATATCGGTCCGCTTGTCGCCGTTTATATCGCCTGTTGTAAGGTTGCCGTAGGCACCGTCTTTTATCTTTGTTTCGTAACTGAATTTTTGTTCGAGCCGATACCGATTTGTTTTGCCTCCCGGCGGAATAACAATGCCGAATTTTTCGCCGTCAAACAGCAGGATATCATCAGGGCCGCCGCCAGTCAGCGAGGCGAGCATCATTTTTATTCCAGCAGCCGGGTTCCACGACCCGACGTCTAACTCTTTGTCGAAGCGATACGTTTTGTCGCTGCCCGGTGTAAGAATCTGCAGCCGGCCCTTTTGGCCATCCAGCAGCAGTATCGCTTTGCTGTCTTTTGCGCCGTCAACTTTCATCTTTGCCGCGGCTACAGCCGAGATGCGATTCTCGGCGCTTTTGGCGTTATACTGGTCGAGGACCGTCCATTCACCGCCTGGGAATGTCATACTTCTGGCGAAGTTATTCTGCGCAACTAAAAGCTCATCGCCTGGCTTACCATCAGTATCAGCCGAATAAATGGAGCGAAGAGTCGCTTCCTTTATCAAGCTTGTCTGTGCCTTTGGCGAATCGACAACCTCGAAATTTCTCTTTTGGGTCTGGCGAACGAGGATGGGCAGCTCGTATTTGACAAATATAAGCACGTCTTTTAAGCCATCGTGGTCAACATCGATAACCTTAATTGCCTGTGGATTTGTGGCGAGCTGCGCAAGCTCAACCGCGAGGGCGTCATTGGCGTCGGCTTTTGCCACGTTATAGATTATCCGAAGCGACCTTGTGTCCGACTGAGACCGCGCTATATAAACACAATCAGCCGACTTGTCGCCGTCTATATCACTTAACTCCATAGCCAGCGGCTCACCCGTCAAATCGACGGCTTTCGGAAAGGTCAATCGTCCCGCATCGAATTTACTTATGCCGATTGTTTTTTCCTTTATGCTCAGGACGCCAAGCTCAGTTTTGCCGTCGCCGTCGATATCTGCGGCTGATAGGGCGTCGGCCTCCGCCAAACTCGGGAATCTCGCTGGCTCCGCCAGTCCAATTCCGGCTACTTGTTTGTACCAGATAATTTCCGCCGCACCGGGGTCGCTGATAACAACATCCGTAAGTTTGTCGCCGTCAAAATCACCTGTTACAAGGTCGCGTTTTTCGCTGCCTTGCCCTGCGGCGAGGGGATAAAACAGCACGGGCCAGTCATCGCCCTGCGAACTGTCCGCGACTAATTTATAGCAGGCCAGTCGTCTGCTTATAGCGTCAATCGCAACTATATCTTTGCCTTCTTTGCCGCCCATGCTGGCAAGCTCCAGCGCCAGAGACGGTTCAGATAACAGGCGCATTTCGGGTCCTAACTGGTTATTTTTCTGCCCGAGACGGACGTGAATTGGTCTTTCGGCATCGTCTGTAACAATCAGCAGGTCGTTTGTGCCGTTGCCTGTCAGGTCGCCGACCTCGGCGCCGATGATTCGGGCCGCAGCCGGGTATTTGACCGGCTCGCCGAGAGTACCATCTTTCTTTTGCAGCACGACGTATATGGCGTCCCTTCCGACTACAAGCAGGTCTTTTTTCCCGTCGTTGTCTATATCCTCACAGATAAGTGCATTCTCATTGGGCAGTGCATCGTCGATATTGATGCGTTTTCTCGGCTGCCAGGTTAATGTTTTCGACTTGTGTTTTTCCTGTTGCGGTTTTTGTAACAATATATATAGGCCGCGCGGCTCGCCATAGTATGCCAAATCAATCAGCCCGTCGCCGTTCAGGTCGCCGCTGACCATACTGTATATCCTTTGCGAGACCGGCACGGTTTGTCTGGTGAATCGACTTGGGCCTATCAGCGCGTTTATATCGATGTCGTTGGGGTCAACCGCCACGTCCTGGTCTTGGGGGCTGATGGAATCCTTTTGAAGCAGAATCTCTATCGCGGCTTTTCGGTTGTTGGCCACGGCGATGTCATTTCGGCCGTCGCCGTCAAAATCGGCAATCTGCAAACCCTGAATACCCCAGTCCAGCTTAATAATCTCCATCTCGCCGAATCCGTAGTATTCGCCCAGGCCGTTCGCGTCCGGCTGATTAACATCTCCCGGAAGGGATGGCCGAGCCCACTGCTTTTGCTGCTCTTTAACGGGTTTGCTTATGCCTGTTGTTGCTATCGCAAGACATAACAATATGATTGTGCCCTTAATCTTTCGCACCGGATACCTCCACGCAATCGATTATCTTCAAAACGTTTTCTAAATCATCAATTATCAATCGTCGCTTGTCAATACTCTGGAACTTACCGGCCTGCTATGTTATCTTATGGCAAATTACGAACAGTAAGGGGTTACAGGTATGGCAGAAAGATATGATTGTATAATAATCGGCGCCGGCCCCGCTGGATTGGCAGCCGGATTATACGCCGCGAGAGACCGGTTCAAAATGCTGCTGCTCGAAAAGTTTGTCCCGGGCGGCCAAATCAACAGCACCGACAGAATCGAAAACTATCCCGGCTTCGAGCGCATAAGCGGTTATGAGCTTACCGAAAAGATGCAAAAGCAGACCGTCGCCTTCGGCGGCGAAATCAAGAATGGGGCCGAAGTGACCGCCCTGAAGAAATTAAGCAACGGCGACATCGAAATCTCCTGCGATAAAGACAAATACCTCGCCCGCGCGGTCATACTCGCCCCCGGCAGCGCTTATCGCAAGCTCGGTATCCCGGGCGAAGACAAGTTTCGCAACGCCGGCGCGGGCGTCAGCTACTGCGGCACCTGCGATGCGCCGTTTTTCAAGGGCAAATCAGTCGTCGCAATCGGGGGAGGCAATACCGCGCTGGAAGAGACGCTGCACCTGTGCAGATTCGCCGCCAAAGTTACGCTGCTTCATCGCAGGGACGAATTCCGCGCAACCAAAGTCCTGCAGGAAGAATTTATCGCGAAGAGTAAAGAGCCGAATACTAATCTGCTGATTAAATACAGCACCGTGGCGGTTGCCATCGAGGGCAAAGACAAGGTCGAATCCGTCCGGCTTAAAAATGTTAAAACAAATAAAGAAGAGGATTATCCCTGCGACGGCGTTTTCATTTTTGTCGGTATGATTCCCAGTACCGGGTTTCTCAAGGGTTTTGTGGATTTGACCAGCGATGGTTTCATCAAGTGCGATTTCGCGCACCTGCGGACAAATGTCCCCGGCGTATTTGTGGCGGGTGACTGCCGGGTGGCAGCCGCGATGCAGCTCGCGACGGCTACAGGCGACGGGGCAAACGCGGCGATATGGCTGAAAAATTATTTCCGTGATTCAAACTGGTGGAACCAGCCGGTGGCCGGGGGACTTTAATTTTCGCTTAAAGCAACTCGTCTATCGCAGCAGCGAGGTCTCTTTTGCTGGTCAGGCCGACCCATTTCTTCTGGACCTGCCCGTCTTTGAATAGAATGATAGTGGGTATCGCGCTTATGCCGAATTCCATAGCGCTGTCTCTGGCCTCATCGGTATTGAGCTTGCAGACCTTTGCCTTGTCTGTGTAATCCTTTGCGAACTCCTCGATGATGGGCGCCATCATCCTGCATGGGCCGCACCAGGGCGCCCAGAAATCCACAAGCACGGGCACATCCGATTTATGAATGACGTCGTCGAAATCCGTGTCGGTAAGCTCAACTACATTGCCAGCCATTTCTGACTCCTTTCCAAAATTGGCCTTACATATATCTGGATTCTATAGAGTTGGCCAACCACTGTCAAACGCTTATTACGTTTTTCTGTTTATGATTGTTCTTTTGTTTGGCCGTCCAGCAACCCTGGTTCGTCGGCGGTCTGTTTTGAGTTGCCTTTCGCAGGCAGTTCCGAAATAGGTATTGGCAGGGGCGATTCCGTTTGCATCTCCTCTGCCGGCTGCTCGATTGTCGAATTGTCCGCCAAAGGCGAGACCTCGCTACTTGGCGGGTCCGCCGACGGTATTTCTACTATCGGTATAGGCAGTTGCAATTCCTGCTCTGTTTCAGTTGTTTCATCAATGGCGAAATCCGGCTCTGCAGGTAATTCCTCAGCCGGGGCGGGCGTCGGCTGTTGTTCCTGTACGGCCTCTGCGGCCTCGATTTTCATTATCGCTTTGCGCACCGCCTCTTCCGCGGGCACATCAGTCGTCGCACGCAGGGATATCTTGCCTGTTTCCTGGTTTTGTTCCGCCCAGATTAACTGCGACCTGATAAGCTCCAATATGGCCAGGAATAGTCCCACCAGCACCAGCCGGCTGCTTCGCGGCTCAAAAATACGCTCGAAGCTCATCTGGCCCTCTTTTTGCAGCCGATGCAAAATTTCTATCTGATACAGGTCAATCGGCGTGTCGTCCGTAATGTGACTTATATCGAATTTGGCGCCGGTCGCCTCCATAATCGCGTCGAAGGCCTCGAGCAGATTCCACACGCTGACCTGGTCGAGGTCAATCGCCGGCTCCGCGTTCGGCTTGAACTGCTCGATGACCGTGTCGGGTCTGGCAAACCGGTCGCCCTGTTCCTCAGCCGACGCCGCGAGCATATTCGCCGCGTCTTTGAATCTCTTGTATTCCAAAAGCTGCCTGATAAGCTCGGCACGTGGGTCTGACAGGTCTTCGGCCCCGATTTCTTCTCCCTGCGTCTTTGGCAGGAGCATCGCTGATTTTATCTGCATCAGCGTCGCCGCCATTACCAGAAAATCTCCCGCCACGTCGATATCGAGCTGTTTGAGAATATCGATATAACGAATGTACTGGTCGGTGATTTTCGCAAGGGGTATGTCGTAAATATCAACCTCTTCCTTGCGGACGAGGTACAAAAGCAGGTCCATCGGACCCGCGAATATCTCAAGATTTACCCGATAATCAGCCACTTACAACTCCTCCTCTTTTGGGTCATAGGGCTCATCCGCCTCGTCCGTTTCATCCATTACTTCATATGCTTCCGGCTCGTGACCTTGTTGCTGCTCCTCAAGTATCTGTTTGGCCTCATCAGCGTTGCTTTCGAAGACCTGCAGCTTGGCGGTTATAACAGTCGGAGCCAAACAGATATTGGCGGCATTCTCGCCTATCACCACAGCTTTAATGTCAAAGTCCTCCAGTACCTGCCTTGCCATCTCCGCCTGCATCGAATCCATATACTCAGCTATCGTAACAAGTTTATCTGCCATAGTACTCACCCAATCCTACTGCTTTTCGTGCTTCAATCAGCGTTTTTACCGCGACCGCTCTTGCCCGCTGAGCGCCTTTTGCCAGAATCTGTTTGAGGTAATCCGGGTTACTCTCAAGTTCGGTTCGTTTTTGACGGTAGGGCCTGAAGTATTCTACGATAAGCTCCGCCAGACGTTTCTTTGCTTCGCCGTATCCTGTCCCACCTTTGCGGTATCTGTCTTCCCATTGTTTGATTTCCTCCGCAGAGGCGAAAAGCTTCAGTAACGCAAAAACGTTGCACTTGTCCGGATTTTTCGGTGCCTCAACCGGCGTTGAGTCGGTAACGATTTTCATAACCTTGTTTTTGATTGTTTTTTCCGGCTCGAACATCTCAATCGTGTTGCCGTAGCTTTTGCTCATCTTGCGGCCGTCGATACCCGGCACTACCGCGACCGATTCGATAATGTGGTCTTTGGGCAGCACGAAAATCTCGCCGTA
>PLLM01000035.1:0-158 GCA_003141275.1 Phycisphaerales bacterium | reverse complement strand
GTAACCTCCGGCACATCCGACTGACGCCAGAATATCGTCTTTTCGGTATCAAGGCCCAGCGCTATGTAATCCATAGCAACACCGAGGGTAAACTCGGAAATATCCTTCGGTGATGGGTTGCTCGTCAGGGCGTGATAATCGGCGATGAAGAAAAAGCA
>PLLM01000068.1 GCA_003141275.1 Phycisphaerales bacterium | reverse complement strand
ATGGCTAAGTAACGGACTAAGGTATCGCCAATTCGTAAGAGATTTTAATTAGTCGATTTTTTCAAAACGACACGGGAGGTTTCTTTTCCAATCGCTAACATTTTTGCTACCCGGATACTCTCCTGAACTTCTTCAAGCAGGTATACCTGTGTTGTATCAACCTTTGCGTGGCCAAGCAAAACTCTGGCGGCCTCTTTGCCAAAAATTGAGCGGACTCTGGTGGCCGTTGTCCGACGAAGGTCATAAGGGTTAAACTCTTCCACACCAGCCTTTAGGCAAGCCCGTTTACAAGCACGTCGAAGACCACTTTGCTCATACTTCACCCCAGGTCTTATCATAGGGTTCTCTTTTCGATTCGAACCCGGAAGGTTTCCGCAACTTAACGGAGTCTTGCGATTCACAGATCTTTCTGAATAGAACTCTCTCATTGATTCCTTAGGACTAAAAATATACTCTTTTGTACCGCAGTTCTTCATCCTTGGTTTGAGAATCTCTTGACACTCGCGGGTAAGCGGAATGACTTTCACCCGTTCAAACCCGGCTGTCTTATGTTTGCCAACAGGCGACTTGTCTCGCCCCGGTATATACAGCCAGCAATCCTGATCATCAAACAGAATATCATAAGGCCGCATGTTGCATACTTCATTAGGTCGCATGCCAGTCAACCATAGCATCTTCAGCATGTCAGCAACTACACTTCCCAAATGGCTTGTAACCTTTTGGAACTCTTCCTCTGTCACTCTCTTCCTTTTAGAATTATCTGGAGCATCGGTACTTCCCATCCGCAAAGATTTAACTTCTTCCAATCCTTGAGCTTGTTCTGCGGTTACGAATCCGCGGCCCATGCCCCATTTCCAAATCCTCCGGATCCAATCGATTGTGTCATTAATACCGCGTCTTGTATATCTTTTTAAACTTTCACCATGCTTGTAGCTATACCTGACAAGGGCGACCTGGACATCGTGAAGCTCGTCGGGACCAAACTCACTGACAGGCCAATCCTTGTAGGGCTTTAAAAATTGTTGCACACGTTTGATAAATGCCAGGTCAGAATGTCCATTACGATTAGTCCCGTGATTCAGTGTCTTTTGTGCATAGCTATCGTACTTTACTAGCAGTTCACCAACCGTTGGCGCTTTCGTAGGATTAAGAATCTGCTCTACGGCTTCGTAAGGCGTACTGTACGACAAGACCTTGTGTGGTTGCTCCCTGTAAAGGTCGATCCATTTGCCGAAAGCAACAAATATCTCTCCTTCGGTACGGCCATTTGCGGTACCAAAGCTAACTGTTGTACGTTTGCCATTGGGTAAATATACATCAACGCAGTAGTACTTACCGCGAGTCGTGCGAAGCTTAAGTGTTGCCCGATTTCTGCCCACTTCTATAACTCCTGATACCAAGTCAAAACGACAGTAAAGCATATCAATCTTTCACGCAATTTTCACGCAAAAAAGCAAAAAAGTGTAGTAATTAGGAGATACCAGAAGAGACAGGAGGAGATTAGAAGAAAATTGTGGCTTATCGTAAAGCCTTTATTATAAGGAAGATAAGATAATTTTCTTAATTTTTGCCTAAAAAAATCGCTGATGCGCAAAAGCTAATCTTGTCAAATCACACCCGTGAGGTCACAGGTTCGAACCCTGTATCGCCCATTCGGTCATATCTTTAAATATCTCCTCATGAGGTCCTATAAATACACCAATTTCTCCGTGACCGAGGGAGGTCCGGTAACAGCGAAAATAGACCTCGATAAATGCACCGTTACTATAACGATAAAAGGGTGTTGGCCTTGACGTTACGTCGGGAACAGCGGAATTCGGGCTGGGCTTTTCCTGATTCGACGAGAGTATTTCCCTGAATGTAACGTAGAAAAGATTTAGATTCTATTTCAGTTAGTAGGGACTCCTTGTCGATATTATACTTTGCTACAGAGGAAGACATATACTGATGACGGTGACTTCTGGAAAAGATGAGTTTATCGTCGTCGGTTTCTATGCAGAAGTTATAGAGCGCACCACCAAATATGAGTTTGTCATCGCTCTTTGAAACAGAAATCGGAAGAAGATTTTTTTAGGAGATTACGAAAATGCAATCCGAGACAAAGAAATTTATGGGAATATGGTCAGGTAGTGTTGCTGTTGCTTGTCTTGCCCTGATGCTGGGTTTTGCTTCCACGGGTTACGGCGACATAATAATGGGTAACTTTGAGAGCGCAGACAGTTGCGACGGCTGGGGGCCTGTGTCATGGGATGCCGCCAATGCCATTCTTACTCCTGCCTGTGCAAACGGAGTAACTCTGGGCAGCGGGTCGCTCCGTGTAGCATGGTCTTACAAGTACTGGGCTGTTCTGTGGAGTCCGTCATCGGTAGCAGATTTTCCAAAATCGTCGGCCGGCTGCCAGATTAAACTTGATTTGACGATGTACTCTTCGGATTTCAATACGGCGGGAACATGGGTTTATGTCGGCAATGGTGGTCTTAATAGCGATAATGGCTGGGGGGGCTTGCCGGAGGCGACAGCAGTTGATAGAACCACCGGCGCGTCAACCGCTGTAGGTTCTTACTTTGCAGGGACAGATACTATTGCCAAGAAAACCCTCACTTATGACATTTCTGATTATAATATGGCCGGGATTACCTGGTTTAATTTTTTAATGTCTGCGCAGGTGTCAATGGGGTCAGACCAAAATGAGTATGGATCAGGGGTTTTCTATATAGATAACGTGCGGCTGATTCCTCCAACTCTGGATGTTAAAAAATGCACGGTTGCGGCAGGTAAAACTCAGTACATGGGCGATTCAGATTTCAATGATATGAAAGACACCTTTACGGCTTCGGGAACAATCAGTGGTTTCCCAGCCGACCTGAATACAATAAGCCATATAGATGTTAACATTGTCTCGGCCGATGGAAACACCATTTTCTTTGAGGCCAACGATTTCAATTATATGCGTAACGTAAAGAAAAACGTATACACGCATAAATATAAGATTACAAAGGGCAACCCGACCGAGGGCGCAATAACTTCGATGACAATCGATTTCAAGAAGAAGACCTTTGCTGTAACGGTTACAAACGCCGACCTGACCGGTCTGGCATGCCCGCTCCAACTGATTATCACAATTGGCGACTTCGTGATAGCAGACGAGGTTACCGAGACAATAGTCAATGGCGCAAAGAAAACGATACCTACCCGTCTTATGCGGACGTATAAAGACACGCTGTTTGTAACCAAAGCGAAGGTCAAGAACAGCAGCAAGGCGTCGGCTGATTCGCTGTCCGTCAACGGGGAACTCGCGGCGAAAGATTTCAATGAGAGCGAGCCGAACCTGTATGCCAGTGATGTTGTCATTACCTGGCGCAGCGCGGATGATACAAAGAACCAGACCTTCACTATTCCGAAGCACAGCTTTAAGATTCCCAGGAAGGGGCGTCTATACAAGTGCAGCAAAATTAACCCCACTGTCACCCCCGTCGCGGACGCTAACACGATGGTAGCGGCGAGCATAGATTTCGACAAGTGCGCGTTTGCGGTGTCGATATCGAAGGCAGATATTAACGCCGTGTCCGGCGATGTGAAATTTGGCTTGAAGTTTACTAACGCTGATTTAAACGATTTCAACGAGATGGACAACCTTAATCTTGCCTTGGGGCATTAATTTGCTGCGGTGGATTTTAGTATCAGCCGGGAAAGCCGGATCGTAGATACGATATACGCGGGAACCGATTACGGCGGAATTAAAGTACGCCGTAATCGGTTTTCCTGTTGTGGGGCAAGCAAAAGACACACCTGCCGGAAAAAGGGCTTTTCGGCAGCTTTGAGGATATATCGGAAGGCAGTCATTTTTAGAGGCGGCAACGATGAAATCGAAAACAGGGGAGAGGGCTGGCATCAGGTGCCCCGTAGAAAATATTCGCATTGGTACCTCTATTGTTTGCGTGATGTTGTGCTTGGCAATGCCGATTTACACCTACGCCGCCTCAAGCCGTATTTTCTATAACAATCAGGACCTGTTCCTAAACGGCGCCAACCTCGCATGGCAGTATTTTGCCGACGACATTGGGCCCTCTACCTATTCGCCGGACATAGCCTATTTTGACGATGTTTTCAGCCAGTTTCAGGCCAACGGCGGCAACTGTATGCGGCTGTGGCTTCACACAACCGGCGCCAACTCCCCGGCGTGGAGCGGCTACACGGTAACCGGCCCCGGGACGAATACAATCGCCGATTTACAGGCCATTCTGGACGATGCTTGGTCTCACAATGTGAGCGTGATGTGCTGCCTGTGGTCTTTCGATATGATGCGAACATCCAATGGCACCACAATCACCAACCGGTCAAATGCTATACTATCGAACCCCACCTACCGGCAGACATATATTGACAACTGCCTGATTCCAATGGTAACTGCGCTGAAGGGTCATCCAGCCATCGTCGCGTGGGAAATCTTCAATGAGCCGGAGGGGATGAGCAACGAATTCGGCTGGTCTAACATTCAGCATACATCGATGGCCAACATCCAGGCCTTTGTCAACCAGTGCGCAGGCGCTATTCACCGAACCGACCCATCTGTATTGGTGACCAACGGGTGCTGGGATATGCAGGCAGGCACTGACGTTGACGGACATACGAACTACTACAGAGATGACCGGCTGATTGCCGCGGGCGGAGACGCGGATGGGATCCTGGATTTCTACTGCATCCATTATTATGACTGGGCAGGCACGGAACATTCTCCGTTTTTGCATGACGCTTCATACTGGGAACTGGATAAGCCGCTGGTAATCGCGGAATTCTATCCGAATTGCGACTCTACTTATTGCACGGACACACCATACGAAACACTTTATCAAAGAGGTTACGCCGGCGCACTTGGATGGTCATGGACGGACGTAAGCCCTTCGCTATTGCTGGCGCAGATGAACGCGGTATGGATGGAAGTAAGTGGTATCGAACAGACCATAGCTTTGACAGTCACCAAGTGTAAAATTGCCGCCGGCAAAACACAGTACGCCAACGATGGCGACTATAATGATATGAAAGACATCTTTGTGGCCTCCGGGACATTGGCATTGTCACCGCTGGCGCTGTCTTCGGTAACCCATATAGATGTTAACATCATCTCGGCCGATGGAAACTCCATTTTTTTCGAAACTGACCCATTCAATTCCACCACCGACGTAAAGAAAGGCA
Organism: Phycisphaerales bacterium; assembly: GCA_003141275.1. Classification (GTDB taxonomy): domain Bacteria; phylum Planctomycetota; class Phycisphaerae; order Sedimentisphaerales; family Anaerobacaceae; genus Fen-1362. Next base: position 7,785 of record PLLM01000068.1, on the reverse strand, counting down.
AGTACACGCATAAGTACAAGATTCCAAAAGGCAACCCGACCGAGGGCGCAATAACTTCGATGACAATCGATTTCACCAAAAAAACCTTTGCTGTAACGGTGAAAAACGCTGACCTGACCGGTCTGGGCTGCCCGCTGCGGCTGGAAATTACGATGGGCAATTACACGCTTTCCGGCGATGTCGGTGAAACGGTAGTCAACGGCAAGAAGACGCTTATACCGACCCGTCTTATGAGGTTGTATAAAGACACGCTTGTCGTAAACAAGGCAAAGGCCAAGCACAGCACCAAAGCGTCATCTGATTCATTGTCTGTCAAAGGAGAAATTGCGGTAGCGGATATGGACCTTGCTACTGGTGAGCCGAATCTTGTTACTGAAGATGTTGTTTTGACATGGGGCGATCAGAACGGCACGCCCACCAAGACCTTAACAATTCCTGGCAATGACAACCCTGCCCTTGGCAGCTTTAAGGCATCCAAAAAAGGACACGTGTATAAGTGCAGTAAGATACACCCGGCCGAGGACCCCAACAGCTCGATAGCAGCGCAATTCGATCTTGACAAGTGCGTGTTTACCGTATCGGTAAGCAAAGCCGACTCGGTGTTCGTTGGATCTGGACCGGCTGATTCTAATGACCCCAATTTCAGCGTCAGCTTCGATACTCCAAATGGGGAGTTCAGCCGGGCAGTTGACGTTAACCGCGTCACAGGACGTTCGTATTGAGCTTTTATACGCCAAGCGCAAAGGTTGACGAGACGGACGACCTGAAGTTTTTAGATTAAGGATTTTGTTGTTGCTGGTCTTTAGCCAGGGTCAGCGGTATGTCCAGCCAGAAGGTCGAACCTTTTTCGAGTTGGCTTTCGAAGCCGATCTGTCCCGCGAGCAAATCAGCAAGCTCCTTGCTTATAGCCAGACCCAGTCCCGTACCGCTTGTCTGTCGCGTCAATGGGCTGCCTAATTGGCCGAACTTCTGGAATATCTTGTCCCTGTCCTGCTCGGCTATTCCGCAGCCGGTGTCTGTTACAGAGAATCGAATTGTCTTGTCGTCGAGCATCACCGCGCTTAGCGTTATTGAACTGCCTTCGGACGTGAACTTTACAGCGTTGCTCATGTAGTTTTCGAGAATCTGCTGGATTTTACCCGCGTCGGTCACAAAAGCAGGGATGCCTTGCTGCACTTCGAGTGTGATGGCAAGGTTCTTTTCACGCGTTATTTCAGTAAACGAAGTGATAACGGCGTCGCAAATCTCCTCGGCGGTTGTCTGTTCGATATGCAGTTGAATCTTGTCCGCCTCGGCCCTCGCCAGATAAAGCAGGTCGTTAATCATATTGAGCAGCCGCTGGCCCCCGACGATGATGTTCTCGGCGTAGCGTTTCCCTTTGTCTTCCTTGAGCAGCTCTGGTTTATCGCGAAGCACCTGGGCGAAACCCATAATGGAGTTGAGCGGGGTTCTGAACTCGTGCGAGATATTTGCCAGAAATTCGCCTTTGACCTTGTTCGCTTTGAAAAGCTCGATGTTTCGTTCCGAAAGTTCGATTATTTTATCATCGAGCTGCCTGTTGGCCTGGCGGAGTTTTTCCTGGGCGGCCTGCAGACCGTCGAGCATGTGGTTGAAGGCCTCGGCGAGTTTCTCGTATTCGTCGCGGGTATTGATGGAGCTTCTGATGTCGAGGTTGCCTTCGGCGACGTTGTTGGCTAATGCCCGCAACTGGCGAATAGGACTCAAAATGACCCGTTGCGTGATGATATAAAATGCCACGATTGCGCCTGTGCCGCTGATAAGGCCGGCGACAATAATCCATACGCGGTTCAGGAGGTCCGCCCGGCGTATCTCGGCGGCCGGCCTTTCGACTACTGCGGCGCCTATCGCCTCGTTGCGATTGAAGGTGCCCGCGGAACCCTGCGGATTGTGACAGATTATGCAGCCCTCGGTCGCGCGGAAAACACGCACATAGCTGGAATAAAGCGTATTTTTCCTGTTCTCAAGGCGTATCTGGTCGGAGGAATCCTCGTCGTTGCGCAGGTCCTCTACCATAAGCCGCTGCTGGACCGTCAATCCTTCTACTTTTTTGTCATCTTTTTTGAAACGAACCCAGCGAATGTCGGTTTTGTTCGGGTCCATCACGTTGCCTCGGTCGTCCAGCTCCGCCAGTTTGTTTTCGCCGGGGATATGCATCTGGAAGTGCTGGCGAACCAGTATCTCTACCCTGGCCCTGCTGGCGTCGAGCAGAATCTGCCTGGTGAGTTGGCGCATCCATGCGTATGGTATAAGCAGGGCGAGAGCCAGTGTCAGCACCACTGCGGCGCCGAATGCGATTCTGCACTTTTCCGCCAGTGACAGCGGCGAGAGGTGCAGAAACACCAGAATCCTGTGATAAATTTTCCCTATCTTTTTCAGCATAGGTCGAAAAATAGCGTATAGCGTATAGTAATAATTCCTGTGCCCAATAAGAAACGGGCGTACGCTGCGCGTCAAACGCTACTGTTTTTTCTCAAGCTCGTGCGAGTGCGTTTGCGTTCGCAGGTTGAGTTCGTCAAGCTGTTTTTGTTCGACCTCGCTCGGCGCGTCGGTGAGCAGGCACTGGCCTCGCTGCGTCTTCGGGAAGGCGATGACGTCGCGGATATTGTCGGTGCCTGTCAGCAGCATAATCATTCTGTCGAGTCCCAGGGCGATTCCGCCGTGGGGCGGAGCACCGTGCTCGAGCGCCCGCAGGAAGAAGCCGAATCTTAATTGCGCCTGTTCTCTTGTAATGTTCAGCAGGTCGAAGACCTTTGCCTGCATTTCGGGCCTGTGGATACGAATGCTGCCCCCGCCGATTTCCGAGCCGTTGACTACAATGTCGTATGCTTGGGCAATGATGTGTCCGGGGTCGGTTTCCAGCTTTGGCATATCTGCCGGAATTGGTGCGGTAAACGGGTGGTGCATCGAGTCGTAGCGTTTTTCCCCGTCGTTCCATTCGAAAAGCGGGAAATCGACAATCCACACGAATTCAAATTTGCCTTCGTCGTAGAGTTTGAGTTCCTTGCCGAGTTTGCACCGCAGGGGCGCCAGCGCCTTATTGACGCCTTTCTCGTCTGCTGCCACTAACAGCACTAGGTCGCCGTCCTTTGCGCCGAAGCGATTTGCCATTTCTTCGAGTTGTTCAGGGCTGAAGAATTTCGAGAGGTTGCTGACAAGGGTCATTTTGCCGTTCTCGTTTTTCGCCTTGAACCAGGCAAGCCCTTTCGCGCCGTAGTCGGCGGCGAAACTCGTCAGCGTCTTTTCAATATCGTTGCGTGAATACTTGTTGCCGCCGTCGGGAGCGCAGAGTCCCTTGACGATACCGCCCGATTGTATGACCGAGGTAAAGACCTTGAAGGTGCTTTTGCCGGCGATATCGGATATGTCTTTGAGTTTCATATCGAATCGCAGGTCGGGTCTGTCAATGCCGTAATCATCCAATGCTTCTTTATAAGTCATTCGCCTGATTGGCGTCTTGATATTAAGGCCGAGCACCTCGTTGAAGATTTTGGCGACCAGCACTTCGTGAACCTTGATAACGTCGTCTGCTTCTACGAAGCTCATCTCCACATCGATTTGAGTGAATTCTGCCTGCCTGTCGGCTCGCGGGTCCTCGTCGCGGAAGCAGCGGACAATCTGAAAATACTTGTCGGTGCCGCTGACCATAAGAATCTGCTTGAACAACTGCGGCGACTGGGGCAGCGCGTAAAACGTCCCCGGCACTAATCGGCTGGGGACGAGGAAGTCGCGTGCGCCTTCGGGCGTGCTTTTGCCCAGCATAGGCGTTTCGATTTCCCAGAAGCCCAGCGAGTCGAGATAATCGCGGGCGATTTTTGTGACGCGATGGCGGACCTTGAGCTTTTCCTGCATCGCGGGTCTGCGCAGGTCGATATATCGATATTGCAGCCGGACCTCTTCGCCGGTTTTGTCGGCGGTTTCAATCTCAAATGGCGGCGTCTTGGCGGTATTGAGGATTTCGAGTTTCTCCACGGCCACTTCAATTTGTCCGGTGGCAAGCTTGGGGTTTTCCAGTCCTTCACCTCTCGGTTCTACGATACCTTCGATAGCCACTACCCATTCGCTGCGGACGGTCTGTGCGAGTTTGTGGGCATCGGGAAATTTTTCGGGATTGAAGACCAGTTGCGTGATGCCTTCCCTGTCGCGCAGGTCAAAGAATATAAGTCCGCCGTGGTCGCGTGATGACCTTACCCAGCCGGCCAGAATGACCCTTTTATCCTTATCCACCAGACGAAGCTGGCCGCAATTGACTGTCCTTTTGAGCATTGAAAATCCGCCTAAAAGCCGTTTGTAGTTGCAAAATCTGTATTTACGAATGATTGAGGATACCCTGTTGCCGTTGAATAGTCAATAACCGGCTGCGCGATTAAGCGTTTTAGAAATGTTCTATGGCCGCTGACCTATGAGCCGGGAGTAGGCGTTGCGGCGGTCCAATTGTTCGGGTCGTTGCCGTAGGCTGAGTCACTGGTTCGCTTCAGAGAGTTGCCTAATCCGTCAGCTCCTGTAGGCCAGAGGTCAACATCGCCCGGCTCATCGCCGGGATGCGAGCCATCGCTGTAGTCAACCCGCTCAACACGAATATATTGTCTTATGCCCAGGTCGTTAATGTCGCCCGGCTTCGACAATTCGAGCTGTTCGCCTTCGTTGGCGAGCTTCCCGCTGTAAGGCCCGTAAATAATGCCGGCAGGTACGGACAGATACCTTGCCTCGAAAGCCGTGACATTCTTGACGACCAGGATTTTGGAGCCGGCGGCAATGGTAACCGCGCTTGGCGGGGCCGGGAACGTGTAATTGATACCATTGGTGAATTTCCAGGGGGTGCTTACATTGGAATCATAGAGCGTTACGGCCGAAGAGGATATGTTTAGAAGCTCGATGTATTCGTATTCACTGTTGGAATATGAGCCGCTCGCCGGCCAGTCGGGATGATACATAATCTCGGAGATTATAATCGGGCCGACTTTTGGATAAGCATTTGCCGCGCCGGGTGTGTTTGTGCTCATTGGGACAAAGTTGTAAGTTCCCGTGCTGGCCTTGTAATACCTGCCGAATGCCACATTCGTATCGGATGCGCCGAAGTCCTCTTTCTCACGATAGCCGGTGAAACTGCTGTTGGTGTCGAGCGCCGAAGTTAAACATACGGATTCGCCGTTTTCTGAGAGGGCGAACGGTATAAGCCGCCCGGGGTCGCTGCTGGTTGCGCCGAAGTTNNGGTGGTGTTTTTCAGCTCAATCCAGTCAGAGGCGGCATCGTGAGAATGTGCCAGCAATTCATTGATGACGATTGCGCCGGGGTTAGGGATAATTCCTGAATCGTCCCAGCCGGGCGAGCCATTGATGTACGCACTTGCGCGCCAACTGTCTTTTTTGCCCCAGTCGTTTGTATCGGAATCAGATGGGTTGACAATAGTAAGCGAATAGCCGTCGCCGTCGGTGATATCTCTCCAGCCATCCTTGTAGGTGAAATCGAGAATTGTACCGCCGACCGCGTCGAGCAGGCGTAATCTTTCGCCGCCGTTGTCTAATGAGCCGGTATATTGGCCGGCGATATAGCGTCCCGTTCCATATTTAGCCGCGAAGGCGTTCTGGTCTTTGACGACGAGAATATACTGGCCCGCGGCAAGTGTGTTTGGCCCGAATGTGAAATCGACGCCTTTATCAAATTTGACCAGATTGAGATTGATTGTGCCTGAGCCGACATTCTTCAATTCGATGTATTCCTTGTTCGGGTCATTGGGGTCGTTGGCATCCAGCGGATGATACATAATCTCAGTAATCCGCAGGGCATTTCTGACGTTGCCCACCTCATAGACGGCCTCATTAATCGGGCTCCACGTTTGATTGCTGCTCTTATAAATACGNNACCGCCGGTTAATACGCTGCTGGTAAGTTCCGTGCAAATCAGGAAGTCCGAGCTTGTGGTGGAGGTGTTTAAACCGTGAATAGCGAGGATGTTGGTTCCGGAATGCAAGGAGCTGATATACGTCGAAATGTCATAATAGTTCCACGCGGAGGTTGCTTCGGATGACGACAGGCTGGATAAAGAGTTCCACACCGGGGTAGTTGGCGAATTGATTCGTTTGACTTCTGTTCCGTTGATGTAAACAACGAAGCCGTCGTCGTAGCGCATTTTCAGGGTCAGTGTGGTGATATTGCCGATATCGCCGGCATCTACATTGAATGGTATGCGAATATAGCAGGTGCCGTTTTTGTTATACATAGCGGAGCCGACGTTTATGTCGATATATGATTCATATCCGGTATCCCTTTCATATCCGACGCCGCCTGTGCCGCTTGTCCAGCTCGAATCGTTATAAGGTTCTGAGCCGCCTCGCCAGGTTGTGCCGATATCGCTTGTGGGGACGAGCACTTTCTTTGAGGCGTCTTCAATTACGAACGTTTTGAGGTTTCCACTTGCTGGCATCCTTGGGTCACTGCCGTCGGTGGTGTAATAGATGGTGCCTCCTGAAGCACAGGGGTCGGTAATAGTGAATGAGTCGCTTGTGGTTACATAGCCGCCGAATTTATAAGAGCCGTTGACGTTGAATACCGGTGCGCCAAAGGCACGGTTAAATAATCCGTTGTCCTCGAAGGCGAGTAATACGTATGGCTCACGGTTCGGTATCAAACTGGTGGGAATGAAATCGTAATCCCAGGACTGCCACGGCAGGACTGCCTCTACCTCGCCAAGAACTTCATACCATCTTGCCAGGAGGTGGTCTTTTGTCAAAACGCCGCTGTTGTGGAACCATTTGTGGGTGCGGTCGGCCCAGAGCTGTCTGAAATTGGGATTTGCCTTGAGGGCGCGGTAAAACCGAGGGATATAGTCCGATGGCAGGCCGTTGAGTCCTTTGGGCGCACTTCCATAGGTTGGCATATCATCGAAGGCATTTACATCCATACCGAATTGGGGGTCGTCGATAACCCATTTTTCAATGCCTTCCGCGTCCCAGACGGAATACCTGAATTTGCCTGTGTCCGACTTTTCGCGGTGAACGGTGAAGTTGTTGTTGGGCCAGTCGAAGTTCGAGGAATAGATTTGGAGAATAAGGTAATCAACGAACGATTGTATATCGAACTGGCTGGCGAAGTAATCATAGTAGGCAGAGTTTGACAGGTCGTGGCTGCCTATGTAATTGAGGAGGTCATTAAAGGCAGTCCAGTCGCCGTTCCGGAGTCCGCCCTGGGTAATGATATCGAAATCGTTATCGGTGCCGTACCATTCCTGGTAGAATTGATTGTCAGCCCGCCCCGTGGGATTGTAGTAATACTTGTAAGAGCCATTGATATAAAGATTGGCGAATGTTCCGGTTTCCTGAACGCCGCCCATTTCCTTAAACAGGCGTCTCATCCATTCGTCTTTGACAAATGGCGAGCACCTGTCGTTCATTCCCGAACGCAGGCAGATACTGTGAAGGTTCTGAGCCTCCGGGGTAAGCGGGAAGAACGGGTAATCGAAGCGGTTATCGCCATAGTCACTGCGGAAGTAAAGGTTAAAGCTGATTTTATTATTGTTGCAGAGCCAGTCGTCGCCGCGGGTGAAACGCGGTCTGGTAAAGTCGCTGGCGTGGACGCGAATGCCGCAGTTCATCTGGTAGTTGCTGTCTGCGGCTGGGTCTATGATTTCGAAGGATACAGGCCGTTCGTAAGCTATACCCCTGTGAATAACGTTGTTGTATGTACCTGCGCCGCCGGATGTCCATACGCCGTCGCCGTTGTAGTAGCCGCCGACGATTGCCATAATGCCGTTTGGCTCATAGAAGGTCTG
>PLLM01000038.1 GCA_003141275.1 Phycisphaerales bacterium | reverse complement strand
CGAATCGGCCCACGATTTCCCCGATAAGATGCCGCTGCACCCCATCCGGCTTAATTATAATAAGCGTTTTGTCCGCCATTTATATGGTTTCGTTCAAACCCGGCTAAACAGACCCGTTACACGCCTTTGGGGACGATATAAATCTCTACACGCCGGTTCTGCGGATTGCCCTTCTTGTTCAACTCGTTCGGCACGATGGGCCGAAATTCCCCGAACCCTCGGATACTCGCTCGTTCAGACACAAGGCCGTTGCTTGCCATAACGTTAAGTACCGATATCGCCCTGTGTGCCGACAGATGCCAGTTGGAGGGATGCTTGGCGAGAGTATCGGGTTGCACAATACGCATATCGTCGGTATGTCCCGCGATTATGATGTCGAACTCCTTGGCCTGGTCCGTATTGAGAATCCTGCACAGCGCCTTGACGGCTTCCATAGCTGTCGGTGCGACCTCGTCGCTGCCTTTCTCGAAGAGCAAATCGCTCTTGAATTTTACAATACCCCTCGCCGCGTCGAAGCTCACCAGGTCGCTTCCCTTTGCCCAGTCCTCTAACATTGAACTGAGCTCCGCGGGCAGCTGCACGCCACCCATAAGCTGCTTTTGCATCGCCTCAATCAATGCCTTCTTTTTGGCAATTTCGTCTTCGAGTGCCGCGACTTTTTGCAGCAGGGCCTGCATTTCGATACTGCCCTTGCCGCTCAGTGTTTCGACCTGTCTTTTGGCCTGGTCAAGCTCCAGTGTTGCCGTCTGGAGCTGGCTTTCGAGCTCTTTTATGCGTCTTTCCTGTGCGGAGTTCTGCATTTTGAGGTCCTTGAGCTGATCAGAAGCACAGCCGCTGGTAATTATCATTGCAGCACATACAAAACTGATTACTGAAACTGTGGCGAGTCGCATTTTTACATCCTTTCAAGCGAGTATGACTTACAATCCTTTTTAATCATTTCCCGGCCTGCCGGGACTTTAACACAGCTAATAAAACGATTTTCACCCCATCCGTCAAGGGCAAAATTGCAAAATCTTGCGAGTTATTCCCGTTTTCATTCTGCATCGGTTAGCCCTGGGGGTATGGCCGGGGTCGTTGTGTTCTCCTGCGATTTTATTACGGCGTAGCGGAATTTCGCCGATGCGCTGCGGGGATTCAACATAATTTCTTTGATTCGCGGCACGATTGGGTTTTTGGACGCCGACTGGTATATGCCGGTTCTAACATTGTCACGAAACCATCGCTTTACAATGCGGTCTTCTCCGCTGTGAAAACTTATTATCCCGATTCGCCCGCCCGGACGCAGACAGTAATGGGCGATTCTTAAAAGTTCTTTTAATGAGCCGAGTTCGTCGTTGACTAATATGCGTAAGGCCTGAAACGTCCGTGCGGCAGGGTGCAGCTTGCCGAATCCGGCCCGATTCTGCTTTTTCCAGAGCTTTTCGGTCAATCCCTTAACGCTGAAAATTATCCGGATGAGTTGTTCGGTCTGCGTAATCGGCTGCACTGCCCGCTGATTGACAATAAACTGCGCGATTTTTTCGTGGTCCGGCTCATCCGCCAGTTCCAGAAACGCCTTAGATAATTCTTCTTCGGAAAGCGTGTTGAGCAAATCCGCCCCGGTTTGTTTGAGCCGGTCGTCCATTCGCATATCGATTGGCCCCTCGTGCTTGTAGCTCATCCCGCGGTCCGGATTATCTATCTGCATGCTCGAAACGCCCAGGTCGGCGAAAATTATATCGCAGCCGGCGAGATTTTCTTTTTTCAGCACGTTGGCGATTCCCGCAAAATTGCTGTGATAAAAACTGATTGGCGCATTGTCTTTGCTCAGCCGATTGCGCGTGCGTTCGAGTTCCGCGTTATCCACGTCCATCGCAATCAGTTTTCCCGCTGGCCCGATATGTTTGAGGAATTCGGATGCGTGTCCGCCGTATCCGACGGTGCAGTCAACCACAATTTCGCCTGGCTTGGGTCTCAGGCAGCCAATGACCTCTTCCAGCAGGACGGGAATATGACTGCCTGCCGGCGTTTTGCCTTTCGCTCGCAGATGCTCTTTCATTTCCGGGTGGGCCGCGAGATTATGCTCCTTATATTTTTCTTCGAAATGTTTCGGGTGCGTTCCGCTGTATCTGTGTCGCCTCTGGTGTTTGGCCGGCTGCTGCTCACTGTTACCCTGTTGCTCGAACTCGTTCATTCTGACTCCAGGAATTCCGTGTCTGTTGATTGCAAATAAAGACACAAAAATTATAGCCACAGATTACACAGATTACACTGTTTTTTTTAGCCACTCCCTAAGGGATGCCTTACGGCAAGAGGACACCCCTCTTCGCTACGCTACGCCGGGGCAGACAGAGAGCACAGAGAATTTTAGTTGGGATATGTCATTCCTGCGCAAGCAGGAATCCATTAAATCCGCATCCCTAAATCAGCAATCGACAATCGGCAATCGACAATCTTTTACTCTTTTTCCACCAGCTCATTAAAGTAACTTGGCATCCTGGTTTCAAAAGTCATCTGCCTGCCTGTGGTCGGGTGTTTGAAGGAAATCGATTTGGAATGAAGAGCTAATCGCCTGAACGCGTCCTTTGGTTTTCCGTATTTGCGGTCGCCCACGACCGGGTGTCCCTTATCAGCCAGATGCACGCGTATCTGGTTCTTCCTGCCCGTCAAAAGATTTATCTCCAGCAAACTAAACCGCCTGCTTTCTTTAAGCACCTTGTAAGCGGTATGCGCCAGTTTGCCTTTTGTGGTGTCCGTTGTGGAATATACGATATAGACCTTGTTCTCAGCTAAGTATGAGCTAATCACGTCCTCTTTTTTGGCCAACTGGCCATAGACCACCGCGACATATTTCTTTTCCGTGTCTTTCCACTGTGATTGGAGCCGGAATTTAGCTTCTTCGTTTTTCGCGAATACCAGCACGCCGGACGTGGACTGGTCCAGCCGATGAACAATGAAAATCCGGTTTCGCGATTTCCAATTGCCCTTGCGCACGTAATCGGTCAGCTTATAGTAAGCCGTATTGGTTTTATTGTTCGCCGTCCCAATGGTCACTAATCCCGCCGGCTTATCCACCACGATGATGTCTTTATCTTCGTATAGTATTTCCAGCCCTCTCGGCTGATGTCTTTTCTTTGGAAGTTTATAGTTCATTATCGTGGAATTTTAACCGCAGATTGCACAGATGGCACGGATTTATTTTATGCTTAGCCCGGCAACTTTATTGCCGGGTAATAAAACTTGTAGGGTGGGGTTTACCTCGACAAATTTCTCCGGCCTTTCAGTTTCGAAAATCGTATTCTTTTCTCATAGAAAAAATAGATGACTGTCTATAGTTGAGCACCATTCAAAAGTTGTTCTGCCTCTTGAAGCAAATTTTGCCCGTTTCTAAGCTCTGAAAGTAAACAGTCTAATACAAATACAACTTTCTTTCTCGATTTATTTAAAACACTTGTCATTCTCGGAAGTGCATCTACTACATTACGAAACTTTTGGATTTCACCTTCGGTGTCTTTTAAGATTACTTTAAGATCTGTAACCGCTTTAAAGGAATCTTTTAATTGTCCTTGTTCATCTTTCGATGCTCCAAATTCTATTGATATCTTAAATACTTGAATGAAAGAATCGATTCCTTCCTTTAAATTTTTCCCGAATAAGGGTAGTTCTGTATCAATTCTTGACGAATAAACATCCATATAACCGGATGCCTTAGCTATCAATCTCTTTGCGGCATTTAGTTTGTTATCTCCTTGTGGGAGGATAGATATTTCGTTCATTTCCTCTGTACAGATATTCATCTTATCGGCAAGTTCTTGAGTTGACGTGCCGATACGGTTAGTAATTTCCGTCAAATTACTGAATCTTTCTGTGCCTATTTCTATAAAATCGATAAGACCTAAATCTGATTCGTCACAGACAGAGTCCGGTTTCGCCACATTTAAAGCATCTGTTTTATTGATGAAGGGTTCAGTTGCTGTTGTTTTCAACTCCTTGTTTAATTCTTGAACTTTTCGGGATAGGTGCATGCGAAGTAATCGTTCAAAATCGTCGATATTATTAAACGGCCAATAAAGAACACCTTCTTTGCCGAGAGATTTCTTGAAATCTATAACTTTTGAAATTTGGGCTATGTTAATTTTACTTGGTGATATAGGTTCATCTTTAAAATAAAACATAATATTTACACTCTTCGGGTTTTTATCATATCGTTTCTTTGCATGCTCGAATTCTTCAATTGTGCCCGAACCTGCACGTTTAGTAGCAGTGCCAAAACGACCCCACATGATTCCAACAAACACATCATAATCTTTAGGTAATTGTTCATTAATTACAGCCTGAGGATCTTCAGCAATTCCAGGATAAGCGTCCGTTTCCCATCTAACTAAATCCATACTAATCCCCAAAATTGCTCTCCAAGTTTTGTTGAATTCTCGAATGACTTCTTCAAGGCGTTCACGTTCATCCTTAACGTCGTCGGGAGAGGAAACAAATACTGAAAGTATGGTTTCTTGTCTCGTCATACATTTATCCCCATCATTAAATTTTGCAAATTAAAAAAACTTGAAAAGCCAAACCAACTCTCTTTTTTTCATCCTGCCATAATTTCGATTTCAAGTTCGCCCCTGTAGCATTTAATCACCAAACCACCGGGCTGGCAAAAATAGGGAGGCTTTTTATGATTGTTCTAGTATTATACCCTTAGGACGTTCACTATAAGTTGAATAATCAACTATCAATTCCTCCCCCTTCTTAATATCTCTTAAAGCAATAAAGTCGTAATTATCAATACAGCGTACGTTTGGATTATCCTTTGAGTTGTTTAGGTACCAACCAACGGTCAGCATGTTAAAATTTTTGGGACAGCCAAGATTGCCATCTTTAAGGACGCAAAAATCATCGTAAAGCCTTTTGAGTTCCGAATCAATATTGCCGATGTCAGCTTTATTAATCCAAGTCATCTCGCTATCGTCATTGCTGAATATCTTAGTCCCTTTAGGAATATCACAAATCGCAAATACGCCAACTCCATGAATGGGAGAAGGCTTTAATCGAACATATACACATTGATGAGGGCAAATGGATACCTGTTCTTTTACTAAACGTTTAATCTCATTCCTTAGGCTAATTGCGCCAATGAAAAATATAATCATCACAATCAATAATATTACATTAGGCCCTAACGGTAGCGGGCTTATAAATTCACACCTTGTCTGCCATGCTACTAATTCTATCACGAAAAAAGATGAAATTCCTATCACTAAGTTAATATTGAGACAATAATATGAGTAATACCAATCATTTAATTGTTCTACTTTTTCACGGTCTTTATTGAAAAAAAAGTCCCAGTTTAGCTGTTCACCAGACAATATTTGGGAAAACGAATCAAATAATCGTTCGACAAATCCGTCGCGTATTGTTCCCAGCAGACGCCCTATTATCCAAGAGATAAGGAACCCCGCTGCTGAAAAACTTACAATAATAGTCGAACCGTTTGGCGGAGGAGAAAGTATCCAATTTAACTGAACAGGATGCACCTGAAAATATGACCAAAGAAGCAATCCTAATAAAACGAACCCGGAAAGAATTTCACTCATTAACGCTTTTGGGTGTATCTCCATACGACTGTCTCCAGAACAAAAAATTAGAAACTATGAGATATTTTACTTTGTCTGATTCTACCGACAATCGGGGTGAGTTTACAAGAAGATTCATCCGCCATTGGCGGTATCTGAATTACGATATGCGAAATACTAACGACGAGATACGAACTGCTATGAACAACGAACTATGAACTGCCTCCGCGCTGTCTGCCTTAATTGTTTTGGATATTAAAAATTTTTGTCAGTTGTGTAATCTCAAAGACTTTTTGGATGTTCTGGTTAAGATTCCAGATTTCCATATTCCCTTTTTGCTCACACATTCTCTTGTAAATTATCAGCAAAAGCCCCAGCATGGCAGAGGAGAGTGACTGAACATTCACAAAATTCAGCACGAGCTTTCCATCTTTGGTTTTTTCAACTATGGGGGTTAAAAGTTTTTTAAGCTTATCGATATGCTCGCTTTCCAGTATGCTCGTATCATTGAAAGTTACAAATGTCGTGTCCATGCCATATTCGACGTTGATGTCCGGCTCTTCTGGCTTCATAGTATCTCCTGATGATTTAAATTTCGTCTCGCCCCTTAAGGCTTATGCTGTCGATCTTTCGCATTTTAATTATTTTTGGCTGTATTGGCAAGAAGTTTATGCCATCACCCGGTCGGCGAACCTGTGATGTCTTTTCGGCGTCCTGCTATTTGCATATCTTGAAAATTTTTGTCAGTTGCGTTATCTCGAAGACTTTTTGAATGTTCTTGGTAAGATTCCAGATTTCCATATTCCCTTGCTGCTCAAGCACTTTCTTGTGTATTATCAGCAAAAGCCCCAGCAGTGAAGATGCGATAGATTCTACCTTTGAAAAATCCAGCACCAGCTTTCCCTGTTTGGTTTTTTCAACGATTGGTATCAAAAGTTCTTTAAGCTTATCGATCTTTCTATCCGTTGTTATATACCAGTCGTCAATAGTTACGATAGTTTCCCCGGCGCCGTATTCGACTTTTATTACCGAGTCTTCAAAGGACATAGTTGTCTCCTGAAATATAAATTTCCTGACGCCGCTCAGACTCGCCGGATTACTACCGCGGTGACATCGTCAGCTTGCGGTGTGCCGACGGCGAATGAAATGACAGCGGCATCGATAGCGCTTATAATTGACTGGGCAGGAAGCTTTGCACAGCCGACAAGGGCCTCGCAGAGCCGGTCCTCGCCGAATTGTTTTCTGTCAGTTGCCCGTTGCCATTCGACTAAGCCGTCGGTTAAAAGCAGCAGTACATCTCCCGGTTCCATTTTCAGCTTGGCGTGCGGACGATAAAGCTCGGTCGAGTCTATGCCCAGCGGTACGCCGTTTCCGTTGAAAGTGCTTATTTTGCCTGAAGCTGCATTGTAGAGCAGCGTCGGGCCGTGGCCGGCAGAGACAAGTTCTACCGTACCGTCGGGGGACAGTATCGCGATGGCCATTGTGATAAATCGGCCGGTACCCCCGATGTCATCGAATATCAAATGGTTGATACGTGCCAGCAATGCTTCCGGGTCGCTTGTCGATGGAGCGGTTGCTCTCGCATAGGCGCGGCATACGGCCATCACCAGCGCAGGGCCTATGCCGTGACCGCTCACATCCGCAAGTGCTACGACAAGCCTGCCGTCGGGCATCTGCTGCCAGTCGTAATAGTCGCCGCCCGCCTGCTGGGCCGGACGTGCCATCCCGGCTACATCGAAGCCCGGAATCGACGGCGCAACAGATGGCATCAGGCTCATTTGGATGTCACGAGCTATCGACATGTCGTGTTCAAGGCCTGCAAGTTCATGATGGGTTTTTTCAACCTCTATCGCTTCGGACACGGCCTGCGTCACATATGTGCGGACCTGGCGGGCGATGACTGCCGCGATGATGCCGGTTACAATAAGCATCAGTCCATAGGTAAAAAGCAGCGGCCAGTTAGACGAATCGATGCCGGCTGAATTTATCGCCATTATGGTAAGCCCCGCATGCGAAAGACCCGCCCCAAAACCGGTAAACAGGCAGATGGTCGGCCGAAGACGCAAAATGCACAGCATCGTAACAATCGGCAGCACAAGCAGAACCGGCGATGACAGGGCCGCGTATGCGCCTCGCGGGGAGAATTTCTGGACGATTACCAGGTAGATGATGGGTATCGCCAGGTCAACTACGGCACTGATGAACCACAAAGTGCTGCGTCCTGTCTCCTGCGGTTTATTTAGTTTTGATTGACGGTGGACATAAAAGAAGACCATGCCTTCGAACAGCACGCCGAAAGTCAGAAGGGTAATGCCGGGGAAGAAGACGGCATTGGTCGACGCGACGACCCCGCCGAGCAAACGGCGCAGCAGCCACACGAGCAGCATCGTTACCCAGACGAACCCGAGCAGGCCGGCACGCCATTGTTCGCTGCGGAGCAGGCGGCTCTGGAACGTTGGGGTTGATGTAATGTCAGATTCTTTCATGAGGCTGAAATTTTCAATTAAGGTCTTAATCATTTTTATCCCCTTACCCGCATAACCGGCTCTCTATGTTCCTGACTTCGGGTAAGTTTTGATACGATACCGAATATAAGTGATAACTCTACTGTGCGAAGCTTTTACTGTCAATGTTTCGTGTTGAATCACGGCAGATTCAATATCAGGGGCATTTTATAAGGTAATCTATGGCCTCCGCATTTTTGCTATTTGCTTTTTGATTTTTGCATTGCTTCCCGATTCTACCGACATTGGGGGTGAGTTTCCAACAGGATTTATTAGCCAGCGTTCAGCGGCCGGTCATTTTCTCCAGCTTTTCGGGGTACCGAGCTCCTTGCACCTTGATCTTTGACGAGGCATTTTCAATTTCACGAAGGTCGTCGGGCGTCAGCTTGACTGTCGCTGCCCCGATGTTCTCGTCAAGGCGTGACAGTTTCGTAGTGCCCGGAATTGGAACAATCCACGGCTTTTGGGCAAGCAGCCAGGCGAGCGATATCTGAGCAGTGGTCGCCTTTTTCTTTTCTGCGATTGTTTTAAGCAATTCAATCAAGGTCTGATTCGCCTTGAGCGCCTCCGGCGTAAAGCGAGGCAGGATGCTGCGGAAATCGGAGCTGTCGAACTTGGTGTTTTCGTTCATCTTGCCTGTAAGGAAACCTCTACCTAAAGGGCTATATGGAACAAAGCCGATTCCGAGTTCTTCGAGAGTCGGTAACACTTGCTTCTCGGGCGTTCTCGTCCAAAGCGAGTATTCACTTTGGACAGCGGTGACCGGCTGGACGGCGTGAGCGCGACGGATCGTTTGCACTCCTGCTTCAGAAAGGCCGAAGTGCTTGACCTTTCCTGCCTGAATCAGTTCCTTAACCGCTCCCGCCACGTCTTCAATTGGCACGTTCGGGTCAACCCGATGCTGATAGAGCAGGTCGATTGTCTGGACCTTGAGTCGCTTGAGCGAGCCCTCGACGGCCTGCTTGATGTGTTCTGGCCGACTGTTCAGGCCCGGCGAACCTTTCACCCCGCGGGGATCGAAATTTGGATTGAGATCGAATCCGAACTTGGTGGCGATCACCACTTGCTTGCGGAATGGGGCGAGGGCTTCACCTACAAGTTCTTCGTTTATGAACGGGCCATAGACTTCGGCGGTGTCGAAGAATGTGACGCCCCGTTCCACCGCCGCCCGCAGAAGTGCGGTCATCTCCTGCTTGTCTTTGGGCGGACCGTAGGAAAAGCTCATCCCCATGCAGCCCAGGCCGATAGCCGAGACTTCCAGTCCGCTTTTTCCCAATTTACGTTTTTGCATTGTTTATCCTTTCTTTGTTTTCCAATTCAAAAAACAGAGCAATTCTCAGCATGGTAAATTCTACCGACATTCGCGGTGAGTTACCAACAAGATTTATCCGCCGGGCTGTGTGGCGGGTTCACTGCGGCGATAATTTTCGACATAAAAAACAGGGGTTATGGGGACATTAAAAAAACGATGCAACCCCATTATTATTAAGCAGTTATAGATCAGTGTTCATCTGTGAAATCTGTGGTTAAGACCCTATTTTTTGTGCATTTTTGTGGCTTAAAAACCTCTCTTTTCCCGTGGCCATTTTTGCCATAACATCTTTTATTATAACGGCTTAAATTCTGGACTCAAACGGTTGTTTAATACAGTTGTATGATACAAATGTTTTATACATTTGTTCGCCGATTTCGCGCAAGTGTTTTTTGAGCAATCCCGGAATTTTTAAATTTTTTTTATTCCTTTTCCCACAGGGACTTAAGTGCATTTCGAGGTATCTCCAAAATCGGATTTTTCGTCAAAAGCGCGCAAGTTCGGCCCAATTATAGAGGAACTATGTTCCTCGAATTGGGCCGAACCCTGAGCAAGGCCGACTCGTTGTCGGCCGCGTCGAACGGGTCTAATAGAAATAGTTTCCCCCTAAGGGGTGCTGGGCTGAGCATCAAATAAATTAATGGTTGGGAGTCCCCGCCGTTTTGATTCTCAAAACGAGACGCGGGGATCTTCGCTACGCTACGAGGAGAGAATGTTATGGCAAGTATCACAATAACGATTCCGAACTGGTTGGACAGGATTTGTGCGTGGCCAGTGGTGGTTTATCGGCTTTTGAAATACGGGTACACTTATCGCAGAATTCCTCTTGGCGAAGGCAGGTTCACGATTGTTGAGCCGGGTGACTTCTACCGGCTCAATCATTTCCAATGGTTCGCCAATGGAAATAGCGAGCGTATTTATGCGGTCAGGAACATTTTAGCAACGCATGAGAAGGGGAAAATTCTGCCTTTGCACAGGGAGATAATGCGGCCGCCAGAAGGGCTTGTTATTGACCATAAAAACGGAGATTCGTTAGATAATCGAAGGTCTAATCTTCGCCTTGCGACCCGTGCGCAGAATTCTTACAACTGTCAAAAAAGGAAAAACACTACGTCAAAATATATTGGAGTTTTTTTTAACAAGCGGAGGAAGTATTGGGAAGCCCAAATAAGACACAAAGGGAAACATATATGGTTAGGCGGATTTCACTCCGAAATCGAAGCCGCGAAGGCGTATGATGCAGCGGCGAAGAAATGTTTTGGCGAGTTTGCCCGTCTAAACTTCCCACGGGAAGATTACAATGTCGAAATACGAACAACTAACGACTAACTACGAATTACTATTTGCCTTTTTTCTCTTTCACTGGTTTAGGCGGTTTTTCTTTTTTGACCTTCGGCGGTTTCGGTGCTTTCGGTGCCTTGGGTTTCTTTTCGCCGCCCATTGTCGCTCCGATAGCCATAATTAGGAGCGATGCGACAGCCATGCCGATAACGATATACCAGATGAAGCCCTGTGACATTTTCAAAATCGCCGGGTTCAAATTGCTGAATCCCGCGACTGCCACCATCGCGGTATAAATGACCGCGGCAAGGGGTATAAACAGCATAACGCCCAGTGCGTTGCTCATCGCGTCCGGCGCCGGCTCGGCATACGTCATAGCCCCTGCTAATGCCGGTGATGGTGCCTGTGGTTCGGGGAATTGCATCTGGTCTGCTTCAGCAGCTATTTCCATTGCTGAACCCGCCGATTCTGCTGCCGCCGGTTCTGCCGCAGCGGGGGCCTTGCCCTCTCCGCCCGCGCTCGGCGTGTAAATCTCATCGAGTATCCCGCCCAGGGATGTGTCATCGGCCTGCAAGGACAGGTCCAGAAGCCCCGAACCGCTGCCGAAGGTGTCCAAACTCACGTCTTTTTCGATTTCCTCAAGCGACGCCTCTTTTCCAGGTGTTCCCGAACCGGAACTCTTGAATGTCTCCTCGTTGCCATCTTTGCCTAATGAATCGGTATCGCCCAGGACCTTAATGCCTTCCTCGACTATCTGTGTATCGGCATCGGTCAGTTGAAGCTCTTCATCCTTGGCCGGCGTATCGGGTGCCAGCAGGATTTCTTCGGCCTCAGCTTCTTCGCTCTTCGGCGCAGCGGGTTTTTCGGCTGCCGGTGTTGGCTTGACTCCCGTGAAACTCGTGTCCGACAGCAGGGCGTTTACCTCATCCACCTTAAACAGCAGGTTCGGCCCGTCGCGGAACTCGCGCAGCCGACCGCTTTTTACTATCTGCCTTATCTCGTCTTCGCTTTTGCCGAGTTTCGCCGCAACTTCCTGGATCGAAAAAAACATACCGGCCATAAGTGTTTATTCTCCAGCTTTCGGATGAGTCCGAAAAGTGTTTATTGTGCTTCCCTGCGTTTTGCTAGATTCACGCGACCCGTCTGAATTTTCTAAAAACCGACGTATTTCGGCGTGAGGCCCAATAAACCCGCCTTTTTCTGCACTGGGCTTAAGGGGCACAAAAGCTCCGTAACTTATATGCTTATTATAGCCGATTTGCGGGCCAAATGCAAGCAAAAATAGGCCTTATTGATGCTGGTTTTTGGCTGACAAAGGGGGTAAACGTCCTAATAGGTAATTATCTTGACAAAACTAAGCGTAACTTTTATTAAGGGTGTTTAACGAATATCTGTTATAATACACAATCAAAATTATACTGGAAATCAGATACATATAGTTATGATGATACTCGATTTTTGATGCTGGTTACGGCGTAGTAGTTTTGGTAACGATGTGATGAAAAGACCGGAAAAGGTGTTATGCTTAAATAAAGCGGCCAGGGGTTTCCTGCTGCCGTTGTTGTGTTTTTTCGTGTTGCAGGGGCTGCGTGGTGAAATAGTATGGGCAAAGGCCGTCCCTTCGAGTTTGGCACATGAGATGGTAAACGGATGGCTGGCTAAGGAAGCGAAGCCCATGGGCAGCCAGCTCGGCAGCGAGGTCGAAAACGTTGAAACATTTACAGATTCCAACGGTCAGCCCGTTTATTACGTTGTTTGTCTTAAGCCCAACGGATTTGTGATTGTATCCGCGGACGACCTTGTTGAGCCGATAGTATGTTTTTCATCGGAAGGCAGTTACGATTTGTCGGAACATAATCCGCTTGCCGCATTAGTCAGCCGGGACATCCCCGCAAGAGTTAATGCGTCACGGTCGGTTCACAAAAAATTGCTTGCCGGCGGTTTGAAGGCAAAACTTACAAAACAGGAAGCAAGGGTACATGAATCTGGAGAAAAGGCCTTGGGCAAATGGACCGAACTGCTCGGTAGTGGTGCCGGCTTCTCCGTGTCGGCAGCGCATAAGACCGGTATTTCGGATGTTCGCGTAGCGCCTCTTCTCAGGACCAAATGGGGACAGACGGTTGATGCCAGTTGTTATAACGCGTGTTTCAATTATTACACGCCGGGGGGATATGGCGAGGGGGACGCGAGCAACTATCCTGCCGGGTGCGTGGCTACGGCTATGGCACAGTATATGCGGTTTTGGCAGTACCCTGTGTCCGGCGTAGGGACGCGGGGTTTTACGATTACTGTCGATGGGTATGGGCAGACGGCGTATCTTCGCGGCGGTGACGGCTCAGGCGAGGCGTATAACTGGAGTCAGATGCTGTATGTTCCCGATTGCTGCACGACAACTGCGGAACGCAGCGCCATCGGCGCACTTATGTACGATGCCGGCGTGGCTGTTGGAATGGATTACTGGGCGGACAGTTCCGGTGCGGATTTAAGCTATACTGACACAGCTTTGGTTGACACATTTGGTTACAGCAATGCGATATACGGCTATAACTACAATAACGAAATAGGCGCCGGCCTCAATGCGATGATTAATCCAAATCTTGATTACGGCAACCCTGTTATACTTGGTATTCACTATTCTACTGACGCCAGCAGCGGTCACGCAATTGTGACCGATGGTTACGGATATCAAAGCTCAACACTGTATCATCATTTGAATATGGGCTGGAACGGCAGAAACGATATCTGGTATAACCTGCCGAATATCGATGCGTCATTGTATTCGTTTAACATTGTTGACGCCGCGATTTACAACATTTACATCAGCGGCACGGGTGAAATTATAAGCGGGCGTGTTTCGTCGCCTGGTTCCAAATTGCCGATTTACGGTGCGACGGTTACTGCTGTGAGGACCGGCGGCGGCGAAACGTATCAGGCCGCAACCAATAAAAAGGGTATTTACACCTTTGCCAAAGTTCCATCTAATTCGACCTATACAATCAGCGTCGCCAAATCCGGCTATACATTTGCCGACCTGGTAACAATCACGGGCCAGTCACTGGATAACGAAGCGACGTCGGGGAACTGCTGGGCGATAGATTTTGTCTCTGTTGCGATGGTCGCAAAATGCACCGTAAAGGCAGGCACTAATAACAACGACGCGATTTCTTTTTCAGGGACGATAAATGCAACAGCGAATGACTTCGATGACGCCAACAACTCCGGCGACGCCAATTTTATTGAAGTTACAATTAGCGATGAGAATTCTGATGATATGGTTCCCCGTGTTATAACCTTCCCCGTCAACGGCAAGACCTGGAAGAAGGGCAAGTTCAGCTATTCTGGGACAGAAAACGGCGTAAAGAAGTCATTCAGCTATAATGTTAAGATGGGCAAATTTGCTTTTGCATCGAGCAAGATTAACCTCTCTGGTTTGGAATGTCCGATGATAATCGATATAAATGTGGGTAATTTCGTCGGCACAGCCGAAGTGAATGAGTCGATAGTTAACGGCAAAAAGCCGATACCGATTAAACTTTTGATGGGCGTCAAAAATTCTCTGCGGGCCGATAAGTGGAAATTCACGCGAGACAGGCACACGGACAATATCACACGGGCTGCAGTAAGCGGTGGGTTCTCGGTGGGAGACCTTGGCGATGCGAATATGGCGACGCATTCGTTCTCTGTTACCGTCGGTCCGCAGACATTTACAGTTCCAGCAGTCAAATTCAAAGCGAACAAAAAAGGGGACAAGTTTACCTGCTCGAAGGTTATACTGTCCGGCGGCGAAATTGCATACGCTACTTTTGATTTCAGCAAATGCACTTTTACGCTGACTATAAAGAATACCAATTTAGCAGCCGATGCTGGCGAAACGGATTTCCTTGTTGATTTTGCCAGTTTCAGCGGAAGCGATGAAGTATCCCTGCCTTAGCTGGGAGTTTTGTCGGCGGTTCTTCTAACCATTTAGCGGTAGCTATCGCAGATTAACCGACGGGATTAGGTTTTTCAAACGAAACATGATGTTCCTTTCCTGTTCCCAATATCGCCATAAATTTTCTTGACTTTTTATATCGTTTGCCTAAACTGGCATCAACGGCAGGAGTCATAATATCGAAGAACCGGATTCTTAAAAGGTGACGGAATTGCGTGCCAGTGTAAAGTATAAAAGATACGTTGTTTTCGCGGCATGGGGGGGGATTGTAACAATCTTGGCGGTGATTTACGCCTACTACTGGGGTATCAAGCCGTATTCAAGCTGTTATCAAGCTGATTATGGTGCCATACCCGCATCCATGAATCAACTCACCGGCCTTACTTACTATCGCTACGACCCCAACACCAATAAATTGCGTTTCGCGGTCAGTGTGGGGACATTTCTAACACAAAACGCACCACTGGGAATCTTCAAAACCGCCGCTGCCAGGACGATAAAAGTTAAAGACCTGCAACTCCGTTTTTGCGAATCTTCGGGTTCTCCCGCTGTGACAGCCCTGCAGGGCGACACTCCGCCCGAAAATATAATTCCAAGTGACAACGGCTTTAAGGAAATTATCAGCCGAGTAGTTGATGCACGCAAACACTGGGGCGTGGATATTGATTTGAGCAACCCCATCGAAGTCACCATCGACAATCTCGACTGCCGGATGTTTGACGATGACAACTTGCGGCTGGCAGTCCAATGCAGGCGGGCAATCGTGAATTCGGGCTGGCCTCTGGTAAATCTGCGAGGGCACGTCATCGTAACCGGAGTCAATGGCGTTACTCTTGAGAGCAACCACGTTATATGGGATACTCGCAGGCAGACCTTTACCGCTGACGGAACATATTTTATGCGACGAGGCGAAAGTAGAATCGCCGGCAAAGGTGTTCATGTTGACAGTCATCTGGATATTGCAGATGCTAAAAACATTAAACTTTAGATAAGGAGTGCGGGATCATGTTGAGAAAAACTTTGGTTTGGACTGTGTTGGTTGTCGGCTGTTTAACCAGCGTCGCGGCTGCTGACTCTAATTGTCAAGACAAGTACATTGCCGGTCGAACTGCATTGCTTGAGGGGAGCTTATCCGGTGTGCGCGTGGCCTACAGCGATTTTAATGAAGCAATGCAGGACCCAACCTGCGCCAGCGACAATAACCTTATATTCCTGCATGCCGTAAGCCGGACGGCGATGCTGGCTATTGACGACAGCAACCTTGCGCTGGCGCACAGCATAATCGACATAGCAAACGCGTTTGGGGTAACCGTTGTCGGGGATTACTTTACCGAGCTCAAAATTAACGCGAGCTTGACGCAAGGGGATTGTTACAAGATACCGTCCGGTGCGCCGGATGCAACTGAAGTTTCGCAGATGATACAAACCTCGATAATTCCGGAGATTGACAGCATCATTGCTGAACTGGGAACAATAAGTGATACGCCTGCTTTTCAGATATCATTTTCGCCTGATGACACCGGCCTCGACAAAACCATTAAGGTCGATTACGGCGAAGTCCTGATTCTCAAGGGAATATTGGCGGTACTGAAAAGCCAGCTGGAGTTCAGGCAGGCATACAATTTGGCCATCAATATAAAAGACCCGAAAGTGAAGAAGCTGATAGATGAAGCATTTTGCAGGGACGATATCACTGTCAGCTTCAATATAAATAGAGATTTTCTCAAACGTTATGCGAATCTGCTGAAGGTTCTGCCGGACGGCGGCGCAGTATTAGCGCAGTCAAAGCAGGATTTGATAGACGGTATAAGCTACTATTTCACCGTGATAAGTTACATCGAGTCGGAGCCAGGCCCGCAGGAAGACCACTTGATATACATAGACCCCAATGACCGGCCTCAGGTTGATTGGTTTGGTGAAAGATTGCAGACCTTGCTGGATTCGCTGCAGAACGACACCTCAGGGATATACCCGCTGGAAACAACAAAGACATACGACGTGTACCAGGGGGCAGGACTCGCAGGGAATCTTGTGCTTGTTTATAACCTCGTTGAGAACTGCTGCAACGGGGGAGAGAAAGGGACATTGACACTCAGCATCGACGGTGTCCCTGCGCTGTGGAAAATCAGCAATTTCGACGGAACAGGGGCTGATTTCGGGATAGACCTGGAATATTACTCGAAATCTGAGCAGAGATGGGGATGGTTTGATGGAACATTGAGCAGCGACGGTAAGGAGATAACAAATGGAACGTTCTCTTACTCGGGCTACTGGTCGGGCAGCTGGCAGCAGGATGGCTCGGTCTCGGATATTAGCGCAGAGTTTGTCAGCGAACAAACCACCGATGTGAACGTTGACCTGAATCCTGTGTTTGGCGGCTCAAGCCGGTATCCCACCCCGGTGAACCCGCGGGACATGTTGCCGAAGTTTGATGCCGGAAACGAGGCGATACCCGGCACATTTGGGTATGGGCTGAATAACGACGCGACTTTTGGCGGAATTCTTCCCGATATGAACCAGGGAAATTGGTCGAAGTTGCCGCTTGCTATGCCGAAGATTGTGGGCAAGCTGGCGGATGATGCGAATAAGACGATTGTTGGCGCTGGCCTTGTGGTTGGCACCGTAACCGGCAAATACAGCAACAAAATAGCTGCGGATAAGGTTATCACGCAAAGCCCGACTGCCGGCAAAAAGGTTGCGAGTGGTTCGACAGTAAACTACGTAAAATCGCTGGGCAAACCGATTGTGCCGAATGTTGTAGGAATGACAGCGGCTGATGCAAGTGCCGCTATCACTTCTGTTGACAATCTGAAGGTTGGTGCCGTAACTCCCAGCTACAGCGATACGGTGGCTGCGGGTGTGATTATTAGTCAGAGTCCGGCTGCTGGCACAATGGTTTCGATTGGTTCGAAAGTGAGGTACATAATATCGCTGGGCAAGCCGATTGTGCCGAATGTTGTGGGCAAATCAGCGGCTAAGGCAAATGCCGCTATCAAATCTGTTGATAATCTGAAGGTTGGCACTATAACTACCGCGCACAGCGACACGGTGGCTGCGGGCGTGGTTATCAGTCAAAGCCCGGCTGCCAGCACGGAGGTTGCGACTGGTTCGCAGGTGAGCTATCTAAAGTCGCTGGGCAAGCCGGTTGTGCCGAAGATTGTGGGCAAGCTGGCGGATGATGCGAATACGGCGATTGTTAACGCCGATCTTGTGGTTGGCGACATAACTACCGCATACAGCAACAAGGTGGCTGTGGGTAAGATTATCAGTCAGAATCCGGCTGCCGGCAAAAAAGTTCCGATTGGTTCAGCAGTGAACTACATAAGGTCGCTGGGTAAACAATTATAAGGAGCATCTGTTTGATATCAATCGCGATAGTCGAGGGCAAGAAATAGCGGACAGGCCGCACCCTACAAAGTTTTGTCGGCGGTAGTTTTTTTGAGGTAGTTAACTTCGGCGGGGGGTGAGGAGTCGGAATCTGCCAATTCCGAGGCCGTGGTCGGTGATTTTGCCGATGCGGATGCGTTTCGGCGATAATTTTCCTGCTTTTGAGGGTGTTATATCATATATCTTATTTAGGGGAGTTTATCGGTAGCAAACCTTCTAACGGGTAAAAAAACCGATAAAATAATAAAGTCCACATATAAACACACCAAAACAGGAGATATTGTGATGAGACGTTTATTAGCCGCTGTATTTGTCATTTCAGCCCTTTTTGCCGCGATGAACGTTTATGCCGGCGAGCTGTCAGTTACGAAGTGTACGGTAACCGCCGGCAGCAAGGTAAATAGCGATAAGATTTCCTTTTCAGGGACGATGGACGCCACAGTGGGCGATTTCAGTGACGCCAATAAATCCAGCGAAGCCAATTTTGTCAATGTCACAATTAGTGATGAGAATGCTGAGGATATGGACCCCTGTGTTTTTACCTTCCCAGTCAACAGCAAGACATTCAAGAATGGCAAATTCGGCAGCACGATAACCAGTAAACCTTCAAAGACATCTTTTACTTTCGATACCAAGAAAGCGACGTTTTCCTTCTCGGCCAGTAATGTGGATCTTACGGGGCTTTCCTGCCCATTTAATATCGAGATAAAGATTGCTGGTTACATCGGCACAGCCCAGGTGGATGAAGATATCGTCAACGGCTCGAAGCCGATACCAATCCTGCTGATGATGGGAGTCAAGGATGTCTTAAGGGTAGATAAGTGTCAGATTAAGCAAGGCAAAAAACCCAGCAGCGACCAGTTGTCAGTCAGCGGCGGGTTCTCGGTTGAAGACACAAGCGTGAATCTGGTAGATGAGGAATTTGTCGTTACGCTGGGGGAGCAGACCTTTACGCTGCCCGCTGGCAGCTTCAAGGCCAACAAAAAGAAAGACAAATTCACCTGCTCAAAGGTGAATTTGTCGGATGGTGGTGTTGCCTCTGCCACGTTCAACTTCATGACGTGTTCTTTTGCTATAACGATAAAGAACGTGGATATTACGAGTTCCGGCGATGTTGAATTATGCGTTGAATTTGCTGATTTTAGCGACTGTGTGCCGGTTGGCCTGCCCTGCATTTTCAGTATTTCTCCCACTACTCAATCTTTTACTGCGGGCGGTGGTAGCGGCAGCGTGACCGTCACGACGTCTAACGGATGCGATTGGACGGCGACCAGTCATGCC
The DNA here is from genome assembly GCA_003141275.1 of Phycisphaerales bacterium. GTDB lineage: Bacteria > Planctomycetota > Phycisphaerae > Sedimentisphaerales > Anaerobacaceae > Fen-1362. The sequence goes on along the minus strand of PLLM01000038.1, from coordinate 61,332 downwards.
AGCTGGATAATCATCACCTCCTCCGGTAGCAGCGACAATGGCAATGGGACTGTCGGGTACTCTGTGGCGGCCAACGGCGGCACCGCCAATCGCACGGGGACGATGACGATATCTGGCCAAACCTTTACGGTAACACAGGCAAAGCCTACAGATGGAAGCATTTGGCCGTCGGATGGGATTGTTTTCCGTAGAAATGGAACAGATATTTGGGTGATGAATACCGACGGTTCAAACCCGAGAGAATTGTTATCATCAGAATATAATATATTTTCCCCATCATCTTCTCCCGACGGGTCGAAAATAGTTTTCCTCCAATATAGCAAAGGTATTGTTGTGCTCGACAATTCCGGTGAAAAAGTTATCATGAGTTATAATTTGGAGGCAGTGGATTATGAGAATTATGTAACCTGGTCGTATGATGGGAAAATTTATTTTACAGCGTGGAATATTCAGGGAGAATTTATTTATTCGGTGAACGCGGATGGAACAGGGGAAGTTCAGGTCAGTCCCTCATATATCGACCCTGAACTTGGAGCTGTTGACCCGATAGATTATCACCCGTCGATATCGCCTGATGGGTTGGCTTTGCTTTTTTCTACCAACAGGACTGGAAACGGGGGAACTATTGCAAAAATGGCCATCGGCGTCGGTTCAATTACCTATTTGACATACGCCGGCAATGTACTGGGAGAAACAGTTATTTGCCCGGCAGAGCACCCTACATGGTCGCCCAACGGGACTAAAATAGCATTTGCCGCCTATCCGGGATGGCCAGATTTTGATGCCAAAGAACAAATTTACGTGATGAATGCCGACGGTTCGGGAAAAGTGCAATTAACCAGCGAAACCGGGGCGCATTGCCGTTGGCCATCGTGGTCGCCCGATGGCAGTAAAATCGTTTTTCAGAAAGACTATCCCGGGTTTTATAATACCACCGAAATATGGATCATGAATGCCGACGGGAGTGGGGCAAAAGCTTTAACCGACCGGAATGTTACCTTCGATGGTTGGCCTAGTTTTATTAAGAAACCGCTTTGAAATTTTAGTATGTTAAAAATTCGTAAAAATGGGCAAAAAATAAGAAATTAGAGATAGCGAACATTTAAAAATCTACCAGCAACGACAACCAACAACGGCACAAGCGTAAAGTGACAAACCTGACGGCTGACGAAATCGCAATTGTCGAAAGCAAGAAGTAACCCCGGCCTACAATGTTTTATCGGCGGTGGTTTTTTTGAGGTAGTTGACTTCGGCGGGGGTGAGGAGACGGAATCTGCCAATTCCAAGGCCATGGTCGGTGATTTTGCCGATGCGTGTTCGCTTGAGGGATTGGACGGGCAATCCGACGCGAGCTAACATTCTTTTGACCTCCCGGTTAAGCCGTTCGGCGATACTGATTTCGACGAGCGAGCGTTTATGCCCTCGTTTGAGTATTTTGACGGCGGTGTGAGAGGTTTTGCCCTCGGCCAGCCAGATACCCTTATTTAGTTTTTCGACGTGTTCGCCCTCGATTCGGCCCTTCACCTCAGCGATATATGTTCTGGTTAGTCCATATCGTGGGTGCGTCAGGCGGTTGACCAGTTCGTTATTGTTGGTGAGGATAATCAGTCCTGTGGTATCGATGTCGAGCCGGCCAACGCAGAGGATTCGCTGGCGAGTGGGGATGAGGTCGATTGCTTTGGTTCTGCCCTGTGGGTCAAAATTGGTGCAAATTACGCCTTGTGGCTTATTGAGGAGGAAATAAATCTTTGGCTGGGGCTTGATTCGTTTGCCTGCGACAATGATTGTGTCTTTGTCGATGTCCGCGAAGGCGGGGATGGTATCCAGGACTTTGCCGTTGACCGAGACGAGCCCTTCGAGGATGAGTTCCTCGCATTTTCGCCTTGATGCGACGCCTGAGGCCGATAATATCTTTTGTAATCGCTCCATAGCCATAGTTACTACTCCGAATCCCCGTGGCGGGCGACTTCGCCCAGATTGACAGCAAGTTAGTTTTTTAGTTGACTTTAGGTAACTTTCAGACGATAATATAATGCTTATAGGCCTTGAAAACCAAGGTTTTTTACTAATTTCTGAGGAGTAGTTGTTATGCCAATCGGCAAAAAGAGCACAGACAGTACCCTTTACGCATTAATAGCATTTGTGGCGTTATTTATTATAGCGGCTACGGCGGGGGTAATCTACTATTTAAAGTTCGAGGAACAGCGAGGTCTTGCCGACACGGCGCAGAAACGGCTGGGCGAGTTTGCCAGTCCGGCTGAGGTTCAAAAGATAGGCGCTCTTGTTGGTGCTGAGCAATCCGGGAAGAGCCGGCTCAAGGTGACACTCGACTACCTCGACCAGGCAATCGGCCTGATAGCTCCGGGAGCAGCGGGTGACACATCAGCCGAAGTCAAGGTGAATGAGGCAACCACGAAGGTCAAAGAAATGGTGGCATTGGTAGCGAAACAAAATCCTGAGTTGAACGATGTTGACCCGAATACGACCCTGTTGCAGGTAACGGAAAAGCTGACATCGGCGTTGCAAAGCACCAAGGCCGCCGAGGCAGCCACAAGGGGACAGCTTGAGGAACTGCAAAGCAGGTTCGACGACGCGATGAAGGCGAGCATGGAAAAGGAACAGGCGTTGCTGGCTGAAAAAGACAAATTTCAGGAGCAGTTTGAGAAGGTTCGTACCGGCTACGATGAGCTGAAGGGATTGCTTGAGAAAAAGACCGATGAGCAGGTCAAGGACTTGTACGGCAAGCTCGACCAGGAAAGAACCGGCCGGGAAGAAACGAACAAGCAGTTGCTGAAAAGCCAGGCGGAGCTGCAAACGGCCCAGGACCGGATTCAGAAGATATTAAAGGAAGACGTGTGGCCCATTAAGCCGCCGCCGGATAAAGAGGTCAAGGCGTTTGAGCCGGATGGTAAGGTAATTCTGGTCGATGACGAGGCGAAGACGGTGCAAATCAGCCTTGGCAGTAATGACCATATTTACCAGGGGCTGACGTTCGAGGTTTACGACAGAGGCGTGCCGATTCCGGGGAACGGCAAAGGCAAGGCGGATATAGAGGTTTACAATGTCGGTGACAGTTTTTCATCGGCGAGAATTATCCGCTCCGACAAGAAAAACCCGATTGTGGCTGACGATATAATCGCGAATCTTATCTGGTCTCCGACGAAGGCGAATACTTTCGTAGTCGCGGGCGATTTCGATTTGAACGGCGACGGTGTTCCTGATGATGATGCTATCGCGAAGATACGCCGGCTTGTGGAGAAGTGGGGCGGCAAGGTTGCCGACTCGGTGACTATGAATACGGATTACGTGATTTTGGGGATGCCGCCGGCAGTGCCGCAGAAGCCGACGGTGCAGGAGACGGAAAAGTACCCCAACGCGATGGAGAAGTATGAGCATGCCTTGCAGCAGGCGGCAAAATATAAGGATATTCAGAGCCAGGCACTGGCGTTATCGATACCCATATTCAACGCGGACAGATTCCTGTATTTCATCGGGTACAAGACACAGGCTGGCAATCCCGGGGCGTTTTGAACCACAGATTCCTTCGACTACTGCTCAGGACAGGTAACGCAGATTAGAATAAGGGTTAAACCATTATTCCTGTGATGACGGGCGGTCGGGTTCGACGCCAATCGAGGCGATGAATATCTCGCCTGTATGTGGTCTGGCGTTTTCGAAAACAAATCCTTTTTTGACGGCGACGAAGGTAACGGTGCAATTGGCTTTTATCGCGGCGCCGAGCGACAGCCCCGTATCGCAATCCATGCCGGAGGGTATATCGACCGAGAGAATGGGGCAGCCAAGCTCATTTATGCTCTCAATAAGCTGTTTGTATTCATTCCGCAGTGTTCCGATAAGCCCCGTTCCGAAAATGGCGTCGATAATCATATTGGCTTCGTTAGCGAGTTTGGTAACGCGGGCGTCGATATCGTCAGTGCCCTCCATATCCAGCCGTTCAATTTTCAGGCCGAGACCTGTGAGTATGTCGAAATTGATTTTGGCATCGCCCCTGATTTTGGCGATGTTGCCGCAAACCACTACTATTACGGCAAAGCCCGCGTTGAGGAGGTGCCTGGCGATGACGAAGCCGTCGCCGCCATTGTTGCCGGTCCCGCAGAAAATACAGACCTTCGGCTTTTTAACTTTAGATAGTGTTTCGATGATAAATTGGGCGCAGCTTCGGCCCGCGTTTTCCATCAGAACGATGCTCGGTATGCCCAACTCGTTGATTGCCCAGGCATCGAAAGCCCGCACCTCGTCTCTGCACATTAATAAACACTTCTGGTCCGGCTGAAACTTTTTCATAATGAGTATTGATAATCAATCATCAATCATCAATAATCAACAAGAAAATATGAACATACTACTGACGAATGATGACGGGATATTTGCGCCGGGACTGTCGGCGATATACAAGGAGCTTGTTAAAATAGGCGAGGTTGAGGTTGTTGCGCCCGCTGTGAGCAAGTCGGGGGCGAGCCACAGCATAACTTTCAACCGGCCGGTGGTTTGCAGCAAGGTCGATGTGAACGGCCTCTTTTCAGGTTTCAGCATCGAGGGTTCGCCCGCGGATTGCGTGAAGCTGGCGGTGATGCAGTTGTGCAAGAAACCGATTGAGCTTTTGGTGGCGGGGATAAACAACGGCGCAAACGCGGGGATAAATGTATATTACTCAGGGACTGTTGCGGCGGCGATGGAAGGTGTGCTGCTGGGGATACCGTCGGTGGCTACGAGTTTGGCGGCGGAGGAGAAAATGGATTACGATACCGCCGCGGGGTATTGTATGCACATCCTTAAAAAGCTTATGCCTGTAAAGCCGGGCGCGCTGGTCAATATAAATATACCGCTGCTTTCGGCGGGCAGACCACGGGGGATTAAGGTTGTGCCGCAATCGAACAAGGCATTCGATGAGTATTATGAGCCGCAGATTGATGAGAAAGGGCAGACGGTTTATCAGCTCGCGGGCGGGCCTGGGCCATTTGACGACCCTTTGACGGATATGATGGCCCTGATGGAAGGATACATTAGCGTTACGGCTTTGGCGCCGGACGTTACCGATTACGACAGGACCAAACAAATACGAAAGTCGCTTGCGAAATTGGACCTGCCGGAGTAATTTTTATTGGCCGGAGGTGAGCCAATGACAAATATATTTGAACAGCCCTGGTTGTTGCTTATTGTGGCGGGTGTAGTATTTCTTGGGGTGGCGATGTTTCGTGATGCACTGCCGCCGAAACGGGCTTGGGTTTTCTGGCTTTTGCCCGTGGCTATCGCGATAGCCGCTTTTGCGATTGATTTTTTAGTTCAGACCGACAAGGAGAAGATAGAGGCCGTCCTTGCCAAAGCGTGCAGGGCAGTAGAGGGGGAAGATGTTCGAGCATTAGCACCGTTGATTTCGAACGATTACCGCGACTCGGTTCACCCATCCAAACAGGCATTGTTGAATCATTTCGGTGGTCGGCTTTCGGAACCGGTAATTGAAAAGATTGTGCCTGCCATAGTGTCACTGGATATCAAGCCGCCTAATGCGATGGTTGTTTTTACCGCCCGTGTTATGTTTGACCCCAAAGGGCCTGTTTATGAATACCGCAAAATGATGCTTTTTAAGATTCAGGCGGATTTGACAAAGGAGGCCGACGAGTGGTTTTTCAGTCGGACGGAGATTCTCACAATTGATTTGCAGCCCGCCGGCTGGAAAAACACGCAGGGCGGCATCGACTAATCCGCACGTTGAGGCGGGAAGCGTCCTATAATTCGGGAAATTAAGCAGATTAAGTGAGCGTCTGTTTTGGCCGATAGTATTATCGCAAGAAACAACAGGCAGGCAAATGAGGATTTAACGATGTTTGGCACGGCAAAAACAGGCAAGTTGGCAATTAAGCCGCAGCTTTTGGCGATTCGCTGGTATCCGAGCAATCGGTGTTTCGGCAGCGCCAAGCGTCACAAATCCAGGCCAAATCTTATGCCTCCCCTTATGGTTCGCAAGCCCGAGTGGCGCCGCTAAAAAATTCACCCAACACATATTAACCGCAGAGTTCGCTGTTTCAGTTTTAAGTTTTGAGTGTTTAGTTTTTTGTTCAACTCAAAACTCAAAACCAAAAACTTAAAACTCTTAATCCCATTCCGTGGTAAAATGAACCTATGAATCTCGGCAATAAATTTCCATGGTATTCGGCTGGGCTGCATTTTGAGTGCCTGCAGTGCGGGCGTTGCTGCGCCGGGCCGGAGGGGGGATATATCTGGGTCAGCAGGCCTGAAATCCGGCTGATTGCGGATTTTTTGAAAATGCACGTCAAAGAATTGAAGCGAAAATTTTTCAAGCGTGTGGGTTTGCGGCTGACGATTGTCGAGGACCCGCACACTCTGGATTGCGTATTCCTGCAACAAACCAAACAGGGCAGGGGGTGCGTGATTTACGAGGTTCGGCCGGCACAGTGCAGGAACTGGCCTTTCTGGGAGCACAATTTAGTCAGCCCGGGGACGTGGAATTCGACAGGCCGGAAATGCCCTGGGATAAATCGTGGCCGGTTTTACAGTCCCGAACAGATACAAGATAAAAAGAAAAATAAGAAGTGGTGGCGCAATGGCAAGACATAAAAAAATTATCGAGCGGGTGAGTGAAATCTATAAATGGATTGAGGCCCAGCAGCTTGCCAATAAGATAATTGCCGGTCAATGTTCCGCCTGCGGAAAGTGCTGTGATTTCGAGCGATATGACCATCGCCTGTATGTTACCACGCCTGAGATGATTTATTTTGTTGAGAAAATTGGCGGTGCGAATATAAAGCAGATGGCAACAGCGAAATGTTGTTATCAAGTAGAAGGTAAGTGCAGCGTTTACGCTTACCGGTTTTCCGGATGCAGGATTTTCTGTTGCAAAAGCGAAGCCGGATTTCAAAGCGAACTAACGGAAGCGGCCATTAAAAAGTTCAAGGCCCTTTGCGATGAGTTACAGATACCGTACCGTTATGTTGAATTACCTGTGGCGTTGAAAATATCTGTAACCGCGGAGAACGCAGAGTAAAAAACGACTCCTGACCCCTTTTTCTTTCAAGCCCTGAAGTGTATAATGGTATTTGCCTTTGGGCTCCGGTGAGCCGAGTCGAATCGCTGGGGGGCAAAAGGCATAGAGGCGTCTTATGATTAATAAGGAATGTTGAACCGAAATGCTTGGTTGCGTAGCCAGGCGTTTAAATTGGGAAATACCAACTTATTAACAATAGGGCTGGCTAAAAAGGGTATGTGGGACATTTTTCTCGGGTCCAAAAGGTCGATCGACTGGTGTGTGCAGTTTTGGCCTGTGCTGGTGTTGTCTTTTGTTTGTGCCCTGATTGCCACTTGGGGTTGTAAGGCAATTGCGATAAAATTCAACATAGTTGACAGGCCCGACGGCTGCGTCAAGACACATAAAAAACCGGTCGCTTATCTGGGAGGTCTGGGGGTACTGGCTGGTTTTATCGTCGGTGTGCTATGCGGTGTTTATCTTATCCGCGGCCAAACTGTCCTGTCGGATGTGATGCGGTGGCTTTTCGGTATTATTGCCGGCGCTACGATAGCCTGTTTTGTCGGTCTTATCGATGACCTGCTGGATATAAGCCCCACAAAGAAAATGCTCGGCCAGATCGTCGCTGCGTCAACCCTTATATTCGCAGGAATCTGGCCGGACCTGAGTGAGATTGTTAAATCTTTTCACTTGCAGATGTCGGATACCACCGAAATGGCGATTGGTATTCCGATTGTTATTTTCTTTGTTCTTGGGGCNNAATCGACATCCCGCCAAGATATTTATGGGCGATGCCGGCTCGATGATGCTCGGCTTTGTATCAGCGGCAATTATGATGCTGCTTGCCCGCATAGTCCCTCGCTGGTGGGTGGCATCAATAGTCGTGTTTGGACTGCCGATATTAGACACAGGCACCGCAATATTGAGGCGGCTGCTGAACAAAAAGCCTCTGTTTGTCTCGGACCGCGGCCACATTTACGACCAGATGATTGACCGAGACATACCCTTGAATCGAACAGTCGGTATATGTTATGCGCTCGCCGGGCTTTATGCATTCGCAGGCATTTTAACAAGTATGATTCACACGAGATACGCCTTCATTGCGTGCGCGGCGATTTTCCTCGTGTCGTTTTTTGTTGTCTGGCGGATGGGTTTTTTGAAAATGGAGGGCCTGCGAGGGGCGATACACAAAAAGGATGATACCGATAAAACACGCTCATAAACCGCATCTTATGCTCTTGTGTTTCGCGTTTATTGTTCGGCCTATGATTCCAGGGGCGTCAACCCCTCGCGAACGGCATATTTGGTAAGCTCCGCTACACTGTTGATACTAAGTTTGTCCATAATGTTTCGCCGATTCGACTCGATGGTCTTGGTGCTGACGTGGAGGGACAGGGCGATTTGCTTGGTGCTTTTGCCTTCGGCCAGAAGCTGCAGCACTTCCCGTTCACGGTCACTGAGGGTAGGTTCGTTGGGCTGGTTCTGCTTCGAGAGTCGTTGGACATAGTCGTCTATCACGACGTCGGTAATCTTGGGGCTAAGGTAAATATCTCCCCCAAGGACGGTTTTTATGGCCTCCATCAGCTCATCAAAAAGGCAATCCTTCAGTATGTAGCCCGAAGCCCCAGCATTGAGCATTTCGGCAACGAACCGCCGGCTGGAGTGTATGGATAGCGCGATAATCTTCACGCCGCTGGTTTCCTCAGCTATCTTGCGCGTGGCGTCGATACCGTTGAGATTAGGCATACTGATATCCATAATCACAAGGTCCGGCGCAAGCTGGCGGACGGAATCCACCGCCTGTCGTCCGTCCTCGACGCTTCCAACCACCTCGATATCCGGCTGTTTTTCCAGAAGCGAGCTCAAACCCTGGCGAATAATCGCGTGGTCATCAACTAATAAAATTCTCGTGGGCATGGTTACATCTCCTTATTTGTTTGTGTGTTTTTCATCGGCGCAACCATTGTGGCTTTGCAGCCGGCGCCTGGTTTTGATTCAATTTCGAAATGTCCGCCCAAATCCTCCAAGCTCTCGTGGACGCTGAGCAACCCGAATGTGACTTTTTTACCCGTTGTAGTCCTGACTTGTGCGGGGTCAAAGCCGACGCCGTTGTCTTCAACGACAACTTCTATCGAGCCGTCGATTCCGCGAATGCCGACCCTGACCCTGCCGGCGCTGGCGTGTTTAATACAATTGGTAAGCAGTTCGCGGACGTTCCTGAAAAGCACTACCTTAACATTGTCGTCTAATGGTTTGGCTTTACCGTTGTCCTGAAACTCAATAGCGATGCCGTGTTTTTCCTGCACCTGTTCGCTGAGCCATTCAGCGACCGCGGCTTCAAAACCCAGCTCATAAAGTATGGGGTTGCTAAGCTCGAAAGTTAATGTTCTTGTTTCCTCAATCACTTTTTCTATGGAAGAGCTTATTTGTTCAATCTCGGCAGACGATACTTCGGATGGCGGCGAATTTCGCAGGGTATCGAGTTTGATTTTTACCATGGCAAGCGTCTGACTTATCTCATCGTGAATTTCGCCTGCTATGCGTCTGCGTTCCTGCTCTTCGGTCTGCGTTAATCGTGCCGCCAGACGCTTAAGATGTTTCTGATACTCAAGTATTTTCTGCTCCACCTGTTTGCGTTCGGTGATGTCAATAAGCGAAGCAACGCTTCGTTTTGTCCCGGGAATAACATCGGTAAGATGGGCAATATTCCGAATATTGCCGTTTCTCGTAACAAACCTAAACTCATATTGCTTTGCTGCTTCTTCTTTATCTTTCCTTCTCAAATGATGCTGCTCAAGCATCCAGGGCAGATCCTCTTTTGCCACAAATTCAGTCCATTTTTTCCTGCCTTCGATTTCCTGTTTTGAAAATCCTGAGAGCCGTTCGAATTCCGTGTTGGCCAGAATAATTGTTGTATCTTCTTCTATGAGAACTGTTGCTGTCCCCGTGTTTTCAAACGTAATGCGGTAACGCTCTTCGCTCTTTCGCAGATTATCTTCCGCCCGTTTGCGCTCAGTGATATCCTGGGCAAATCCTACTAGACCAACTAAGACACTATCTTTGTCAAAAATCGGAACCTTGTCCGTCTGGACCCATCTTAGGCCTTTTGTGGATTCATATTGTTCTTCTATGTTGAGCTTGGCCCGTCCTGATACAAAAACCTCATGGTCGTCGTTTGTCATGCTTTGTGCAATCTTGGCGGAATAAAAGTCAAAAACTGTTTTTCCTAAAAATTTTTCTTCGGGTATGTTGAGCGATTCGGTAAATGCCTTATTGACGCGCACAAATCTTCCTTCTTTATCTTTACAAAAAACTATTATTGGCGAAGAATCGATAATGAGCCTAAGTTCCTGCTGTTCTTTTTCCAAGGCTTCTTCTAGATTTTTCTGCTCGGTGATGTCCACGCCATAAAAATTTACATAGTTGTTTTCGGTAATCGGCACCGCCCGAAGCGTGAAAACATGCCCGTCGTCCTTCACTTCTTCTCTTGCTATACGCCCAGAAACAAGGACCTCTTTTGCCAGCCGATGCCATTCCTGAGGTGCTGGCTTACCAACAGCGCTGTCTTTGGCCTTTAAGAGAGGTTCGCTTGCCTTGTTTGCGTAAAGCAAGGTTCCATCTTTGTGAATACGAAGGACGGGATAAGGATTTTCCGAAGGAAACTTAGCCAGGTCATTATAGTTTTTATCGAGGTTTTTGACCAGCAGACGAAGGGGTTCGACTTTGGTTGGTATTCTATTGCCCCGTGGTGCTCGTTCTGTTCGCTCGTTGTCTTTTCCTGACCTGGGCACGGCGTCTTCTCCGTCTATAACTTACGCACAAAGAAAAGCAACCTTGTGATTTGTCTGGTTTTGCGGATAACAAATTCCCCCTTGGTTCCTCCCTCATTTGCCACACGCTGGACGAGCGCACCGAAATTACACGCACTACCCGCCATACTATTCTCCCTGTATCTTATAGGATTTTAGCCCCAAGAAAGGAAATGTCCAGCGAAATCTCGATAAATGTGACAAAAATTGACACTTCTTATGAATTACCTGTGTTGAAGTAGGAAATAGAGTTCAGGCGAGCTTTTTATCAAGGATTTCACCAGCAATTTTGGGATTGGCTGTGCCTTTTGTTTTTTGCATTACCTGACCAAGCAGAAAGCCCCTTGCCTTGCCGCTTTTTTTGCCGCCTTCTTTGAAATCCGCAACCGCCTGAGAATTATTCTTGAGCACTTCGTCAACGATTGCCTCAAGCTCGCCAGCGTCACTTTTTTGAATCAGGTTTAATTGTTCTGCAAGTTCTCGCGGGCCTTTGCCTGTGTTTACCATCTCCTCCAAAATGGTATTCGCGGCAGTTGCGCTGATTTCGCTTGTTTGCGCCATCTGGGCAAGCTGGGCAATGTCGGCGGCTTTCGGGCCAAGTTCTGTGATAGCGCATCCACGAGCATTTGCCAATTTTAATCCTATTTGTGTCAGAATATTGCAAACGCGTTTCGGTTCGCCGCCAGCGGCAATTGTTGCTTCGAAAAAGTTGGCAGTAGCGCGTTCGGCGGTCAATACGCCGACATCGTAATTGCTCAAACCATATTCCGTTGTATATCGGATCCTTTTTGAAAACGGCAACTCGCAAAGCCGGGATTTGATTTCATTAAGCCATTGCTCGTTGACCCGCACAGGCACCAAATCCGGGTCGGGGAAGTAACGATAATCGTGCGCCTCCTCTTTTTCTCTTTGCAGGACGGTAACTTCCTTTGCGTCGTCCCAGCCGCGTGTGCTTTTGTTGCCCATCTCCAATTCTATTCTGCTATTTTCGAATTGGTCGGATTGTCTGACTATTTCGTAGTTGATACTGTTTTCCAGTGCCCTGAAGCTGTTGAGATTTTTCACTTCGACAATCGGCGTCCTGAATTGCTTGCCGTTTTCTTCAATGATGAGATTTATGTTTGGCTCAAAACGCATATGCCCTTTTTGCATATCCGCTTCCGAGACGCCTAAGTATCTGACTATCCGCTGCAATTCTTCGGCAAGCGTCCGCACTTCAGCAGCACTATTCATATCCGGCTCAGTAACAATCTCCAGCAGGGGGGTGCCCGCGCGATTCAAATCCACCTGAGAGAAGTTTCCAGCCGTATGCAGGTTTTTGCCCGCGTCCTCTTCTAAATGTGCCCGTGTTATCCTGATTCTCTTAAACGACCCGTCTTTTAGCGGTATCTCGATATATCCGTTTAACGCCAGAGGCAAATCATACTGGCTTATCTGGTAATTCTTGGGCAAATCCGGGTAGTAGTATCCTTTGCGGTCCCACTTGGTAAAGTCGGCTATCTGGCAATTCAGCGCAAGCCCCGCCAGTATTGAAAATTCTACTGCCTGTTTATTCATAACCGGCAGCGACCCGGGCATACCGAGACACACGGGGCAGACCCTGCTGTTCGGTTCTGCGCCGAAAGCGAGCTCGCAGCCGCAGAACATCTTCGTCCGCGTGTAAAGCTGCACGTGAATCTCAAGCCCAACCAAAACTTTGTAATCTACTTTAGCCATTAAATTGAATCTTCAATTGGGTTTCTACGCCCATTTTTGGTTTTCTGTTGTGCCAGTCAGTTTGCTTTTCGTACATCTGCGCTATTCGCAGCAATTTTTCCTCACTGAACGCCGGCGACAGTATTTGCAGGCCGATTGGTAGATTTTTTTCATCGAAACCGCACGGGATGCTTATGCCCGGGATACCCGCTAAATTGGCCGCTATTGTGTAAATGTCCGACAGGTACATTTTCAGCGGGTCATCGACCTTTTCGCCTATCTTGAAAGCGGTAGTGGGGGCGACGGGCATCATAATGCAATCGCATTTCTCAAACGCCTTGACGAAGTCCCCGCGTATCAGGTTTCGCACCTTCAGGGCCTTCAAATAGTAAGCGTCGTAATAGCCGCTCGATAGCGCGTATGTGCCTAACATTATCCGGCGTTTGACTTCTTTGCCGAAGCCCTCTGCGCGGGATTTTGTGTAAACCTCGATATAATCATTCGGCTTGCGAGTTCTGTGCCCGTAATGCACGCCATCGTATCTCGCCAAATTGCTCGACGCCTCAGCAGTCGCGACCATATAGTAAGCCGCTATCGCGTAGTCCAGGTGGGGCATATCAATTTCTACTATAGTGCCCCCAAGTTTTTTATAGGTTTGTATCGCCTCGTCAATTGCCTTTCGTACCTGCTCATCGGCCCCGGCATTGAAACTTGACGCGATACCAATTCTTAATCCTTTCACTGGCTCATCCAATTTAGCAAGATAATCACACACCGGTGCAATTTTTTCATCGACGCTTGTGCTGTCGGCGGTGTCGTGACCAGCTATGACGTTCAGCATCAGGGCGCAATCCTCAACCGTTTGCGTAATTGGCCCAATCTGGTCCAAACTGGAACCGTAAGCGACGAGGCCATATCTGGACACTCGTCCGTATGTGGGTTTCAATCCTACTACGCCGCACAAGCTCGCGGGCTGTCGTATCGAACCGCCCGTATCCGAACCGAGTGCGGCGTAACATAATCCAGCCGCAACTGCCGCCGTTGAACCACCGCTGCTTCCCCCCGGCACACGCTTTGTATCCCAGGGGTTGACGGTTTGTTTCAGCCCCGAATTTTCGGTGCTCGAACCCATCGCGAATTCGTCGAGATTTGTTTTGCCTATTATCACGGCATCTGCCGCTAATAATTTTTCAACCACAGTCGCGTTATATGGTGCGTGGAAATTCGCTAATATCTTCGATGCGCACGTTGTTGTTCCAAACGTCGTGCACATATTATCTTTGACCGCTACCGGCACGCCGGCAAGTTGCCCCAGTTTTTCACCGCCGGCGATACGTTTGTCAATCTCGGCTGCACGGGGAATTGCCTGTTCTTCGAATGTGCTTATATACGCCCCGACAATCGGCTCTATCTTCGCTATACGAGCAAAGACCGCCTTAGTCGCCTCAACGCTGCTGGTCTGGCGGGCTGCAATTTTATCCCGCAGTTGTTTTGCGCTTATCAGTTCCATTGAAAACCCGTTATTTTGTCCTGTCGCTTATCCTGTGGGATAAAAACCACTGGTAGAGTTCCGGATCATTGTAAGCTTCCGTCCACGAATCGTGTTTGGCCTCAGGATAAACCGTCAGCTTCGCGTCTCCGCCTGCCTTCTTGACAGCATCGACCATTTCCTGCGACCTTGCCAATGGCACAACATCGTCTTTTGCGCCGTGAAATGCCCAGACAGGGACTTTTTTAAGCCGATATGCAACATATTGTTCGCTGCCGCCGCATATAGGCGCTATGGCGGCGAATCGCTTCGGATATTTTTCCGCCAGCGTCCACGTCCCGAATCCGCCCATACTCAATCCCGTCAGGTAAACCCTGTCGGTATCGACGCGGTACTTTGCCTCAATTTCATCAAGTAAAGCTATCAGGACATCGTCCTGCTCTGGCCACCATAAATCATTGGGGCACTGAGGCGAAACAATAATAAAATCAAAACTCTTGCCCTGTGCGATCATCTTGGGCAATCCTTGCTTTTTGAGGTCTTCAAGGTTGTTTCCTCTTTCGCCCTTGCCATGCAGGAATATTATCAAAGGCCATTTATCTTTGCTTTTGTCGTAGTCGGCGGGCAAATACAGGAGATAATTGCAATCTTCGACTTTCGTAATCTTTTTGTTCAGCATCTGTTTACTCTGCCCCCCGGCTTTTGCGGATATAGCTGCCTCGCATCCCGAACAGATTAACAACACAGCACATATTATACTTGCTCCGAATATTTTGCTTTTCATATCGTATCCCCATTTTCAATCATCAATCATAAATCATAAATGGTTACTGTTCTTCGAGAATTTTTGGCACTTTGAAAAACTGTCCGTCCTGTTGGGGCGCGTTGGCGAGTGTTTTTTCCGTTCCTAAGGATTCTTTTATGATGTCGTCGCGGAATACATTGCTTACCGGCAGGCAGTGTGCCATCGGCTCAACGCCTTCGGTGTTCAGCTTATTCATTCTCTCGACGTAATCGATGATGGCGTTGAGTTGTACGGCGAACTCCTCAATCTCCGCTTCGCTCAAGTCAAGCCGGGCCAGTTTGGCGACCTTTTTGACCTGTGATTTGTCTATTTTTTTATCCATATCGCCCAAACGAAATAAAAAAAGCGAGGCGCGTCCCGCCTCGCTCAGAAAGATTCTCCAGCCAAACTACTCCCCTCAACTGGCCGTCTTCTCGGCGGGTTTTTTGTAGTTGCGTTTCAGCCGTTTTGTAACAAGCCCCATTTTTAGCGCTTTGGTCGAAACCCTTATCCGCATCACCTTGCCGTCGACAATCGCGTGAACCTTCTGAATGTTCGGCTTGAACTTGCGTCTGGTGATACCGGTAATCTTACGACCAACGCCGCCAAGGTACTTGGCTTTGCCTCGCCTGGTCATCTGATTGCCAAACGATGTGCGTTTGCCGGTATAATAACATTCTCTTGACATCTAACATACTCCTTTGCGAAAAAAAACACTGCTATCCACATCTATACGCCGAAACGACCTTTGGAACGGAGAATTATAACACCTCGCATTGTGTTTGGCAACGCTGATTTTACGGAAAACTTACGGATTTGGGGTAGCGAGCCATACAGTTGCATTACCTTACGACTTGGTGTAGAATGGCCCCTTATGCGGGGTTGTAGCTCAGCCCCGTTTCCCGTAAGGGATGCCTTACGGCAAGGGGTGGCTAACGCCACTTGGCTTAGAGCGTCCCTTAGGGAAGGCCGCTGGTATTTAATGAGGGATTCCAAAAAGATAATTGTATATTACGTCTATATCCTCCAAAGCCGGAAAACCGGCAAGCTTTATATCGGGCAAACCAATAATCTTGATCGCAGAATAGAAGACCACAATACCGGGCTTGGTGGTAAATATACTCGGCAGAATGGTCCTTGGATTTTGGTTTATAGCGAACAACATCCAAACCGGGTTTCCGCGGTAAGGCAGGAACGATATCTCAAAAGCACTCGGGGTTCTATAGAGAAGAAACAATTGGCCTGGGTTAGCGGCTAAACTTGCGAATAGTATTCCTTTGTGTTATATTACCAATACTTATTAAACGGGGTGTAGCTCAGCTTGGCTAGAGCGCTTGGTTTGGGACCAAGAGGCCGCTGGTTCGAATCCAGTCACCCCGAGTCGTCGAAGGGCGAATCGGCGGGGTGTGAAAATTATTGGCATAGAGCGTCCCTTAGGGAAGGCCGCTGGTTCGAATCCAGTCACCCCGATTTTTGCTTGCCAGGCGAGCAAAAAAAGAGCAGGAGAGAGATTGCCCCCAGAGAGAATATCGTTATCGCTGCACCAATCAGGAAGCTCTTCGGCCTGTAAACGAAAACCACGTTATGCTTACCCGCCGGCAGGGGAACCGCACGCAGCAGATAATCGGCCCGCAGGATTTGCGCCTTGTTGCCGTCTATGTATGCCTGCCAGCCCGGATAGAAAAGCTCACTCAAAACCAGATAGGTGTTGCTGTCCGAAGCGCAATCCAACTCAATTCGATTCGGCTGATACTTGGTAATCACAACGTTATTCCCGTCTGGCGGCACCTCCGTTCCTTTCGGATTTGGCGGCGCATTTTCAGGCGGGACTGCTTCGAGCAGCACCTGTTTTTGAGGGTCAAAACCAGGTCGTTTGATATACCGCAAATGGTCTTCGAGCCGAGACAGAAATAGAGCGTTGTTTACCAGGGTCGCTCGCGGCATCACCTGCTTTGCTGTTATCAGCTCAAATTCATTTCCGTCCTTGATGAAAGCGTATTTAATGTTCAGTATCTTTGAACTGAACACCGAGCTCCTGTGGAACATCTGTGGATTCAGAGTGGACCTTGTCTCTTTCAGCATGGGGACATCAGCCATCTCATGTATAAATCTGAAATAGCTTCTCAGTGCCAAAGGCGTGTAAGCGTTAATTCCATAGTAATGAAAATTCTCTCCGAGTAACGCATCGAGCGGCGAAGCGACCCTGTAAAGACCGCGGTCTTTCTGCAATTGGTATTCAAACGGCTGTTTTTCAAACACCTCGTTTTGATTTATTATGGGTAACTGGGAAGAATAAGCTGCGTAAAGGTCAACAAACAGAATAACAATTATTGCGCCGGCAATAAAAGATTTGTTTTTCAAAAACAGATTCAGAAGCAGGATGACGAGCGCAACGACAAAAAAGCCGACAGCCATTATTATTTCTTTGGAAGCAAATGGAACGCCGAGGGTTTTTGCGCCGACGAACAAATACACGAAAAGTACAACCCACAATCCAATTATTGTTATGTGGTGTTTCCTGGGGATTGTTGTCCGGCATAGATGCCCGGTGCCGAAACCAGCAAGCACTGCTATCGAAAAGACAAAAATGACCATACATCGGACGGGAATACGAAAAGTCGCGATTCCTGGAAGGAATTGATAATACAAATAATACAGGGGGGTATACTTGCCAAGCATGATTGTAACGGCGATTAAGGCCATAATCCTGAAGCACCATATATGCGGCCTGTGCCTGTAAAAAATTGCTCCTGTCCCTGCAAGAATGAGCGTCATAATACCTGCATAGCCGGCAAATTCCACATCAGTTGTTATTGATGGATTCGTAATCGAAGGCGCAAGGAAGGTGAAGAAATTTTTGGGCGGGAATGAATAAGCGGTAGCGAACTGATACGTTTTTTCAGTTCTGTCACTGAGAGACATAAACTCCAGAGAAGGCAATACCTGCACCGCGCTGATTCCAAATGCCACAAGCAGAATTAAAACTAAAAATGCCGCCAGCTGGTAAAAGGGCTTTGGTCTTGCCGGTTGAGGAGTGGAAACGTATCTGATAAGAGCATAAACCGCGAGAAACAGGGCCGTATAATAATTATTTTGCGGCTCACCGCTTAGAATCTGCAGGCCGAACACCAGACCTGTAATAATGAAAAAGCGAGTTTGGCCTGTTTTATAGCCCTTTTCAAAAAGATAAAAAATCCAGGGCAGCAAAGCGGCCGTATGAATCATTGTCAGGTGGCCGGCATAAATCCTGTTCATAAAGTAGCCGCTTAAACTGTAAACAATCGCCGAAGCGAAGCCCGCGCTTCTGGATTCTGTGATGAGCAATACGAAACAATACATTCCCGCTGCCGCTAAATAAATATGCAAAAGTGTGTCGATATTGAATGCCCAGGGCAAAGGTAATGCCGCGAACAACAGCGTCGCCGGATAAAAAACAAACGTTTGAGGATTGGCTATGAACGGATGCCCGCTGTAATAATAAGGGTTCCAAAGCGGGACACTTCCCGACAGAAGCTGCTCCTTGATGAATTGGGCGTTCCAGAGGAAATATTGGACAACGTCGATACCCCCAATGAAGTTCCCGTGGGCGGGGAATATGTTTTCTCTGAAGAAGACAACAATAAACCCGAGCATCACCAAAGCAGGCCAAATTTTTCGCAGCATTTTCATCACTTAAACATTCTAACCTAACCGTGTAATCCATTGGTAGAGAAAGTTGGGCGGGGGGTTGTGTATAGCGGATGAATAGAGTAATTTATCGGCTTGGTTGATTCGGCAGGGGATACCGTCGAGGCCCGAAAGGGGAAGATATATGGCAGCCACAAAAGAGCAGGTTTTTGAGCAGGTGCGGGAGGTGCTGGTTGATGCGCTGGGCGTTGATGAGGAGGAAGTGACCGGCAAGGCGACGCTGATGGGCGATTTGGGGGCGGAGAGCATCGATTTTTTAGACATCGTCTTTCGGCTGGAAAAAGCGTTCGGTATAAAGATTCCGCGAGAGGAGCTTTTCCCCGCAGAGACACTTTTGAACAATCATGAGCTGGTCAGCAACGGCAAATTAACCGCCAAAGGCCTTGCGGAGTTAAGAGAAAAGATGCCTCACACCGATATATCTGTTTTTCAGAATGACCCGGACATCAATAAGCTGGGCGACCTGTTCACCGTCAATTCGATAGTCAATTACATTGCCGGTAAACTGGGCGGCCGCTGAAAAACAATCCTTACTTGTTGGTTTTGGTCTGCTCCGTTGCCTTTGGTTGTTCTGCGGCTTTTTGCTGCTCTATTCTGGTTTGAAGCACGTTAATTACCCCTTTGAGCATTTCAATCTGTTTTTCCAGTTCGCCGGTTTTTTTAATCTGCTCGGCCAGCTGCGCCTTGAGTTTGTCGTTTTCCTGCTGAACGTCCTCCACATCGGTTGTCGTTGCGTTGCCGTCTTCAATCAACTGGGCTAACTGTATCTGAAGGTTGTCTTTCGCCATGTTTGCGGTAACAAGTTTTTCGTTCAGATAGCTGATTTCGCTTCTCAACTGCACCGTCTCCGCCTTGAACTTGACAACTTCTGCCCTTGCCTGTGCCGCTTCGGCAAGAGCTTTTCGCTTTCCATCATCTTTACAGCCGGCTACCGCCATCATAAGAATCAGGATTATAAGAATTAGTATTATGAGCAGATTGGCGACTAATCTGTTTTTTGCCATTTTGCACCTCATAGCAGCAGACAAAACGGACGTTTCCCTTTGTTGTTAATATCGGCAATTGGGGCTTTTGTTCTCCAGCCATAGATTATAGGACCAATCAAAGCCATATCTATTGAACCCAATTCTCAATTCAACTTTGCTATATAAAATATAATGTTTTTTTGTATGTGCTTTTACGCAAAGAAGTTACGGTGTTTATGTGGCTGAGGAAAATGAATTTTTCGGAAAAATAACTTGCATAATTGATTTTGTCAGTTAAACTATATAGTAGAAGTATCGAAAGGGTATTATTATGAAAAAACAAAGGACTGACGGACAAGAAACACGCCAACGGTTACTTGCGGCTGCCGGCGAGGTCTTTGCGGAAAAAGGATTCTGGGAGGCCACGAATGCGGACATTTGCGAGAAGGCCGGGGTAAACACGGCAGCCGTGAACTATCACTTCAGCAGCAAGGAAGAGCTGTATGTAGAGGCATGGAAATGTTCATTTGAAACATCCATTCAAAAACATCCTCCGGATGGCCGGGTTGCGCCAGACGCATCAGTTAAGGAGAGATTACGAGGAAGAATCCTTTCGTTTATGCGTCGCATTGCTGACCCGCAGACATACGAGGTTGATATTATTCACAAGGAAATGGCCTGCCCGACGGGTTTGCTCACGGAAGTTATTGAAGAATCTGTGGATCCGATTCGGCGAGACCTTGAATCCATCATTAAGGAAATATTGGGGGAGCATGCAAGCGAGCAGCAGGTTCGTTTCTGTAGTATGAATGTCACAGCTTTGTGTTTCGGTCCGCTGCTTCATATTCGGCATTCAAAAAAGACGCCTGATGCTCCGCGCCCAAAGGATTTACCCATAGAATTGGACGTCGAGAAGTTTGCCGACCACACCACTGATTTTATTTTGAACGGGATACACAGTATTTGCGGCCAGGCGGTGAAAAATCAGGAGCGGTCCAAAGAGGGGAGTTCTCAATGTTCAGGATAGCTCTTAAAATGCTTTTCGGTGACCGCGGGAAATATCTCGGCATCATCACGGGCATTGCGCTGTCCTCTATCCTTATGATACAGCAGCCGGGCATCCTGATATCCATATTTACCACAATGTACAGCTTTATCACCGATATTGGTCTGCCTGATGTGTGGGTTATGGACCCAAAGGTTCAGTTCATTGACGACTCCAAGCCCCTGCTCGATACCCAGCTTTACAGGGTTCGCGGAGTGAAGGGCGTCGAATGGGCGGTGCCGTTATACAAAGGCAGTCAGCGTGTTCGTATGGACAATGGTGAAACTGTCGGTTGCAATATGCTTGGGCTGGATGATGCCTCGCTTATTGGAGGCCCGGCCATTATGATTCAGGGAAAACTGGCCGACCTGCACCAGCCGGATGCTGTAATCGTGGATGAAGCGGGCGCTAAAGGCCGGCTTGCCAAACCATCCTCCACACCCGGCGGCAAATCAACTCCGTTGCAGGTTGGCGACTCGCTGGAGATTAATGACAAGCGTGCTGTTGTTGTCGGTATTGCCCGTGCGACGAAGACCTTTCAATCCCAGCCCATCATTTACACGACTTACACCCGTGCCAAAAACTTTGCTCTTTCAGAACGTAAGCTCCTTTCATACATCCTGGTCAAGGCAAAGGCCAATGAATCTCCGCAGGCCGTGGCAAGACGTATTACAAAAGAAACGGGTATGGCTGCGCGCACCGCGGATGAATTCAAGAGCATGTCGCTGTGGTATATTATCGAAAACACGAGCATTATCACCAACTTTGGTTTTGTCGTTCTTGTCGGCTTCATTGTCGGTGCCGCGGTAACGGGGCAGATTTTCTACAACTTCACGCTCGATAACCTGCGTTACTTCGGCGTTTTCAAGGCAATGGGGGCGACGGACAGGATGCTGCGATGGATGATTCTTCTGCAGGCACTGCTTGTAGGGGGTGTCGGTTTCGGTATCGGCGCTGGCTTAGTTGCGACCTTCGCGGCGGCAACAAGGGACAGCAGTGACCTCACCCTGAAACTCAACTGGCAATTGCTTACAGGCAGCGGATTGGCAGTGCTGCTTATTGTTTTGCTTGCTGCCCTTATCAGCGTGCGCAAAGTTTTGAAACTTGAGCCGGCGGAGGTGTTTAAATGAGCGAAAACGAAACTATGGCTGTTTATTGCGGCGGCATTACTAAATCCTACGGAATCGGAGAAGCACGCGTTCAGGCCCTTCGCGGTATCGACCTCGAAGTTCACCCGGGTGAGCTGCTTATGCTGGTGGGGCCGTCCGGCTGCGGCAAGACGACGCTCATATCCGTTATCGCGGGCATACTCGACCAGGATGACGGCGAATGCGTGCTCTTTGGGCAGGATTTAAAACAACTTTCCCATAACCAGCGAGTTGTCTATCGCGGCAGGAATATCGGTTTTGTGTTTCAGGCCTTCAATCTGATTCCAACCCTGTCGGCGGCAGAGAATGTGGCAATTCCGCTTCTCATCAACGGTATGCCAATGGATAAGGCGATATCCCGTGCTTTCGAATGTCTGCGGAACGTCGGTCTGGAAGGGCGGGAAAACGCTTTGCCTTCTCAGCTTTCCGGCGGGCAGCAGCAAAGGGTGGCTATTGCCAGGGCTTTGGTGCACAACCCGCGACTTGTTGTTTGCGACGAGCCGACCAGCGCCCTGGACCACGAAACCGGCAGGCGAGTGATGGATGTCATCAAGAACCTTGCTGTCAACAGCGACCGCGCGCTTGTAATAGTAACACACGACGCCCGAATCTTCGATTTTGCCGACCGTATCGCGCACATGGATGACGGCCGAATCGAAAAAGTAGAACGTAATAACTGACACTTTAAGGAAAATAATATGGTCATTAAGAACAAAATACTCCCGGTAGTCGCTGTTGTTGGGTTGATTGTAGCGGTGGCGGTCGCTATTAGCTCTGAGAAAAAGACCCCGCCCGCCCAGCCGGTAGCACAGCCGTCACAGGCGCCGTTCAAGTCGTATCTCGGAGGCGCTGGTATGGTTGAGGCAAGCACCGAAAATATTTCTATAGGGACATCGCTGCCGGGTATCGTTACAGCGGTCTTTGTCAAAGTTGGCGACAAGGTCAATGCCGGGGACCCATTATTCCAGATTGACGACAGGGAGTTGCGTGCGGACATTCTTGTCAAGCAAGCAAACCTTTTGAAGGCAAAGGCCTCGGTAGAAGAAGCCAGGGCGTCATTGCAGGATTATCAGTCGCAATATGCGCTGGTGAAGGATTCCACTGATGGACGAGTTATCAGCGTTGATGATGTCCAGAAGCGTCGCAACGCCGAGCTTATCGCCGGCGCCAAGCTGGAAAGCGCCAAGGCCGCGGTAATTGCAGCCGAGGCGGATATCAACTCTACCCAGTTATCTATCGAACGGCTGACGGTGTGTGCTCCAATTGCCTGCGAGGTTATGCAGATAAACATCCGGCCGGGCGAATATGCCCAGACCGGAGCGTTGTCCACGCCTTTAATGCGGCTGGGAAATCTCGACCGGCTGCACATTCGCGTTGACATCGACGAGAGTGATGCGTGGCGTTTCAAGGCAGGAACAAGAGCAGTTGCTTATATGCGCGGCAACAGCGACCTCAAAGTGGACCTCACTTTCGTAAGGGTCGAACCCTACATTACGCCCAAAACCTCGCTTACCGGAAGCAGCACCGAGCGAGTAGATACAAGAGTTTTACAGATAATTTACAGTTTTGACCGTAACGCTCTTCCCGCGTACGTCGGGCAGCAAATGGATGTTTTCATAGAAACGCCCGATGTTGGGGATTCCAATTCTGCCTCTTTAGCGACAGGAAATGAAAAATGAAAAAGCTGCTGATAACGACCGTCTGTTTAGCGTTGTTCCTGAACGGCTGCAATTCTGTCGGTCCGAACTATGTCCGTCCGCAAATTGACTCGCCAGCGAAGTGGTCGGAGGCCAAAGAGCAAACAGAGGTAAAAGGGGCGATTGAACAAACCGCATGGTGGAAGTCCTTTGGCGACACTGTATTGGACAATTTAATCGAACAAGCGGTCAAGACAAATCTCGATATCCAGCAGGCACAGGCGCGTATCGTTCAGGCGAGGGCAGATATCGTAACTGCGGGAGCATCTGCGGTGCCGTCGGTAGATACATCTGCTTCTATAACGCGAAGCAAAATCAGCGAGAACACCACTGCAATTTCAGTCGGCACACCTACTACTACCCTTTATAAGGCGGGTTTTGATGCTCAATGGGAAATCGATGTTTTCGGCGGTATCAGACGCAGCCAGGAAGCCGCCTATGCAAGATACGATGCCGGCGTAGAAGACCTGAGGGCTACGACGCTGACATTGCTTGGCGATGTTGCTAAAAATTACATAGATTTACGCTCGAACCAGGAACAGCTTGCGATTACCCTTCGTAATGTGGAATCGCAGAAACAAACCGTTGATGTAACGCGTGAGCGCTACCGGCTGGGGTTGACCAGCTATCTCGACGTGGCTCAGGCCGAGGCGCAAAAGGCCTCAACTGAATCCGATGCCCCGAAGCTTCAGGCCTCAATCAAGCAATCAATTCATCGACTCGGAATTCTGCTTGGCAAGTCGCCGGATACTCTGAAGGCGGAATTGTCGGAAGCCAAATCTCTCCCAAAATACGATGGTGTTATAGCGGCAGGCCTGCCCTGTGAGCTGCTTAGTCGAAGACCGGATTTGCGAAAGGCCGAGCGACAACTGGCTGCCGCGTCTGCGGATATCGGTATCGCCACGGCAGATTTGTATCCCAAGTTTGACCTCACCGGCGGGTTGGGGCTGCAGAGCGTCAGCTCATCGAGGTTTTCGCAGGCATCGAGTCGTTACTGGTCTGTTGTTCCGGGTGTCTCTTTGCCGTTGTTTAACAGCGGAAAGACCAAGGCGAACATCGAAAGCAAACGTGCCGTCTATGATGAAACGCTTGCCAAATATCGTTCCGTTTTCAACAGCGCTTTGGAAGACGTGGAAAATGCCCTTTCGTCTTATTATGCTGAGCAGGAGCGACACCTGATTCTTGCCGAATCCATTCGTTCCAATGAGGAAGCCCTGGAACTGGCCAACGAGCGATACAAAAGGGGGCTAACCAGTTTTATCGACGTATTGGTTACGGAGGAAAACCTGTACAGCGCACAAAGCAGCTTGAGCCAGTCGGATGCAAACCTGCTCACTCATCTTATATCTTTATACAAGGCGATTGGTGGAGGTTGGGATGCTGTCGATGTTCAAACTGTGCGTGAAACAGCGTCTTTGGAGCGGAATGTCGGCAGCAGCCGATAACTATCGAGGCCAGTCGATGCCGCGAATGCCATGGATTGTAACATTTGGGTTTGGATTGCCATCCAGTGCCGGACGAATGTCGTTGGTGTCAAGAAAACGAACATGGCTGTCAGCGAATAGATAGTTTCGCTTTCCAGCCCAACTCCACCAGCCCCTGCACCACCACCTGGAATCTTCGTTAACGAGAAAATGATTACTGAACCACTCGCCAATAATTATTTTTCCAGACGGCTTGGTCACAGAGGTACGACGCTGCGGAATGGGTGGCATATTAAGAAATTGTTCATCATGTTGTGCAGTGTAAACCAGAGTATCAATTTTTTCTGGGCTTTGATAGGACGACATAGAATAAGCATAGCTTGTTGAATCATAATTTAGCTTGCTATAAAGGTCTTTTTGGCACCACAAAACCGAGGGATTATTGCCATCGATATTGCCGCCCAGATATGGCGCAACAAAGGGGCGCCAGTTTCTTCCCGGCCATAACACATAATGATTTGGATCATTTGAACAGGGATATATGTCGTTGTTATTATCCATATAAGCCTGAAAAGCCAAATCGATCTGTTTCAGATTTGTGGCACACCTAAGTCGATATGCCATTGCCCTTGCCTTTCCCAGCCCCGGCAGAAGCATCGCCATTACTGCGGCGATAATTGCGATGACGACGAGCAGTTCGACGATGGTGAAGCCGTTTTTCCTAATATTCGATTTCGAGTATCGAGCATCGAGTATCAAGTATCCCGCTTTTCGCATATTACTCGACCGTGACGCTCTTGGCCAGGTTGCGCGGCTTATCGACGTCGTGGCCGCGAAGGACAGCCGCGTGATATGCCAGCAACTGCAGCGGTATGACGGTGAGCATCGGCTGCAACAATTCCGGCGCATCAGGTACGGTTATCAGGTAATCGGCATACTGCTTGATGTGGTCGTTGCCTTCGGTGGCGACGATAATGGTTTTGCCTTTTCTTGCCCGGACCTCGCAGATGTTGCCTATGATTTTGTCGTATTGAGGACCGTTGGTGGCGATGAATACGGCGGGCATACCATCGACAATCAGGGCGATGGGGCCGTGTTTCATCTCCGCAGCGGGCAGTCCCTCGGCGTGAATATAGCTTATTTCCTTGAGCTTCAGTGCGCCTTCCAGCGCGACGGGGTAATTGATGCCCCGGCCAAGGAACAGCCAGTTGTTCTGATTGATGTTTGCCTGGGCAATAGTCCGGATGTGTTCCGACTGCTTAAGGATTTGTGAGATTTTATCCGGTATTTTGGCCAGCTCTTTGATGTATCTTGTCGCTTCGTCGCTGCTTACAAGTATTCTTCTGCTAAGCTCAATTGCCAGCATCGTCAGCACGGCTACCTGGGCGGTAAACGCCTTGGTGCTCGCCACACCGATTTCCGGGCCTGCGTGCAGATATACCCCGGCATCGGTTGCGCGGGCGATTGATGAACCGACGACGTTAACTATGCCGAGAACCGTTGCACCACGTTCTTTTGCCTGTTCGACGGCGGCAAGCGTATCCGCCGTCTCACCCGACTGGCTTATTGCGATGACGGTTGTGCCGTCTTCTATGATTGGATTGCGATAGCGAAATTCACTGGCGTATTCGGTCTCGGTGATGATTCTCGCAAGTTGCTCAAAGAGAAATTCGCCGACCAGACCAGCGTGAAACGCCGTTCCGCAGGCGGTAATAATCAGCCGTTTTATGTGCGTCATCGCCCGCAGGTAGTCATTGACGCCGCCCAAATGTATTCTGTCGTTTTGGGGGTCAATCCTGCCGCCCATACAGGTGGTCAATGCCCTGGGCTGCTCGAAAATTTCCTTGAGCATGTGGTGTTTAAAGCTGCCAAGCTCGATTTGCTCGAGGGAAAATTCGATGTTCTCAAGCGACTTGGTTACCGCGATGTTATCAATTGTCTTGGTATGGAAGCCGTCCGCTGTAACGATTACCATTTCGTTGTCCGAAAGATAAATTGCCTTCGCTGTGTGCTCAATAATCGCTGCCGCGTCGGATGCGAGGATATACTCGCCTTCGCTAACCCCTAAAATCAGCGGGCTTCCCTTTTTGGCTCCGATGAACATATCGGGGCAGTCCGCGCACAAGATTCCAAGCCCGTAAGTGCCGTGCACTTCCTGTAACGCTCGCTGGACCGCCCACTCGAATTTGTTCTGGCCTTGTGGTTTTTTCAGGGTAAGAGACGGCATAAAGCTGCTGACGGTATCCTGTATTGCGCCAAATAGCTTTGGCAGGGGCGATTGTTTATCGCCTGTGTCGCATTTTTCGTAAAAATAGCCGATAAGGTTCGCTATTACCTCGGTATCGGTGTCGCTGACGAAGGTTGCGCCCTCGTTTTGCAGCCAGGTCTTCAGTGTAGAGTAGTTTTCGATTATGCCATTGTGAACAACGGCTATTTTGCCGGTGTAATCCGCATGGGGATGGGCGTTTATCTGGTTTGGAACGCCGTGGGTTGCCCAGCGGGTATGCCCAAGGCCGAGAGTTTCTTCCTCGTTGGGCTTGTCGAGAATTGCCTCAAGGGCAGCTATCCTGCCGCTTGTTTTTTGTATCTTAATAACGCCGTTGCTCAAAAGGGCCACGCCTGCCGAGTCGTAACCGCGATATTCGAGGCGTTTCAGTCCCTCAATAAGGATTGGCTGAGCTGCCTTTTGACCCAAATATGCTACTATGCCGCACATTTTTAGTTCCCTCGAATGTATTCAACTGTTTTTCGGACAATGGGTTATCACTGAACTGAAACCGTGGGCGAAGCACGTTATACCGGTATCAGTTTTGCTGAACTCCATTGTAAGGCGATTGTATTCGACTGGCAATTTAAATTTGCTAAACTATAATACTCGATTCATCGGCTGAAGTTCGATTAAAGCTGGAGTTTGATTCAGGATATGCTTGTTGTAATAGATTATAACGTTGGGAACGTCAAAAGCGTTTGCAATGCCTTTGACCACCTGGGTTGTCCGGTAGAGCTAAGCTGCGACCGCAGGAAGATTGAGGCCGCCTCGGCGCTGGTATTGCCTGGGGTAGCCGCTTTTGGGTTTGCGGTAAACGCCCTTGGCTCGCTCGGTTCGGTAATCAAAGACCTTGCCCTGGCTGGTAAACCCCTGCTTGGTATTTGCGTGGGTTTCCAGATGCTTTTTGACAAAAGCTCTGAATTCGGCACGCACAATGGGCTGGGTCTGGTGTCGGGTGATGTGGTTGCCATACCGCCTGGCCGGGTAATACCGCACATGGGCTGGAACAAGGTTATGCTGCCAAATGATATGGCGTTATTTGACGGGTTAGGAAGTGAAAAGCATTTCTATTTCGCGCACTCTTTCTGCGCCAATGTTACCGATAAAACCGCCAAAGTTGCCTATACCGACTATGGTTTCAAGCTGCCCGCGTCCATACAGAAGGGCAATGTTTACGGCACACAGTTCCACCCCGAAAAAAGCAGCCGGCAGGGTTTGCAGGTGCTTCGCAATTTTGCCCGGATAGCCAATGGGAGTAATGCCTGATGCTTACCAGAAGAATAATCCCCTGTCTCGATGTCAAAGATGGCCGGGTGGTAAAGGGCGTGCATTTTGTGAATCTGCGAGACGCCGGCGACCCGGTCGAGCTTGGCGCACGATATAGCGACGATGGGGCTGATGAGCTTGTCTTTCTCGATATCACCGCGACGATTCGTTCGCGCAAGACAATCGTTGACCTTGTTCGCAAAGTCGCTGAAAACGTTTTCATCCCATTTACGGTAGGGGGGGGCATCAACTCCGTCGAGCAGATGGATGAACTGCTG
Source organism: Phycisphaerales bacterium (assembly GCA_003141275.1). Taxonomy (GTDB): domain Bacteria; phylum Planctomycetota; class Phycisphaerae; order Sedimentisphaerales; family Anaerobacaceae; genus Fen-1362. Next base: position 32,773 of record PLLM01000038.1, on the reverse strand, counting down.
CGAAGCGGTGCGGAAAAATGCTCCGTCAATACCGCCGCGGTAAAAAAACCGGATATTCTCACCCAGGCCGCCCAGCGATTCGGCAATCAGTGCGTCGTCCTTGCCATTGACGCCCGCAGGTCAAAAACCAAAGCGGGACACTGGCAGGTTACCGTTAAGGCGGGCACCGAGGCGACCGATATCGACGCCGTCGAATGGGCAGTCGAGGGCGCAAAACGCGGCGCGGGCGAAATTCTGCTTACCAGTATGGATGCCGATGGCACACAGAAGGGCTACGATATTGAATTGACCCGTGCGGTTGCTGATGCGGTTGGTATCCCCGTAATTGCCTCAGGCGGCGCGGGCACGCTCGAACACCTTTACGACGCTATCGTCGAAGGCCACGCCGAAGCCGTCCTTATGGCATCAATCACTCATTTCGAAAGCTACACAATTACCCAGATGAAGGAATACCTCCGCGACCGCGGAATAGCCGTCAACCTTTGAAAACCTCAAGTCCTGCTACGGCAGCGTAACCACATCGCTTCCGCTGAAACTGGCGAAAGCAATTCCAAAAAACGTTTTGCCGGCAGCAGCGGTGAAACTGGTATTCTTTATCGTGAGCGTAAAAGTGCATTTGTTAAAATCGAAAGTGGCAGCAACAATCCCACCGTAGAATAACTCGACCTTTGAGCAGGTGAATTTGCCTTTGGTATTTTTGAATTTGTGCATCGGAACTGTAAAGGCCTGTGAACCAAGGGTAATATCGAGTATATGAGTAACCAGATTCACATCATCAATATTTACAACCTAGAACCCGCCGCTGATAGCCAACTGGTGATAACACCCGATTTCTTTGTGAATTTTGGCTTATCAACCCGCAGCGAGTTTTTAACGCCCATCAAAAGGTTAATCGGTATCGGCTTTTTTGGGCCGTTGACGATTGTCTCATCGAGCGAAACAGACCCAGAAAGATTTCCGATTTGGATGGTTACAATAACCGGACAGGAAAGTCCCGTGAGGTCAACATTTCTCGCCGAGAAAGAAAACTTGGACTTTTTGGTATCGAAAGCAAAAGACATCTTCAAAGGTTTGCTGGTTATCGCGCTGCTGAATTTGCCCTTCTTGAATGTCTTGTTGTTGACTGGGAAGGTGAAAACACAGGGATCCATATCCTCAGCATTTTCAGAGCTGATTGTAACCTCGACAAAATTGGCGTCGCTGGAGTTGTTGGCATCATTGAAGTCATCCGCTGTTGCGTCCATCAGGCCCGAAATCGAAATCTTGTCGCTGTTCAGCTTACTGCCTGCGGTAACATTACATTTGGTAATTGACACGGTCTTTGGATTCGTGGAGGCATAGCCGGAGTCCGATGAACTGAAATCGCTCGTACCGCAACTGTTCTTGGCCTTAACCCAATAGTAATACGTCGTCCCGGGAGTTACACTGCTGTCATCAAAAGGCGATGTGTAATCGTCTAACTTAGAGGCCGAGCTTGAACTGTTGCTGGCGCTGCGCCAGACCTCATACACGATTGCCCCAGAAATCGGACTCCATGTAACACGCACCTTGTCAGTGTAAGTCCCGTCACTGGCTGACATTCCCACAGGTATCGACGGAATATCGCAATCGGGTTGCCATGCGAGTTTAGGATAACTGACACCTTCAGATATTTTCCAGATATTGATAAAGTCCCAGCCGACAAAGCTGCTTTGCTGTCTCATTTGCGCATCTGTCAGCGGTACTCCGTTGCCATCATCCGGCCCTACGCCGGAAAGAAAATAACAATGATTAACGCTGCTCTGATAGCTGTATCCAACTAGCCCACCGTTCCAGGATAAATCATCTCCGCTTGTAACAACATTGCCTGTTGAGAAACAATTGATGATATTTGCTTGGATGTAGTTATACCCCACCAGCCCACCAAGACCGTTTGAAGAATCTCCGCCTGTAACATTGCCTGTCGAGAAACAATTTACAATACTTGCTCCATCGGGTCCTATCATATCAGTTCCATCGTTCTCTCCCGCTAACCCGCCGAGAAAATACGATCCATCCCCGCCTGTAACATTGCCTGTCGAGAAACAATAATATTGGCTTCCATGTTTGTTCCCACTAAACCACCTAAGTCAGACGCCTCTCCGCCACCTGTGATATCACCAATGGCATAACAGCGAACAAGATCACTGCTATTATGTCCTACCAAACCGCCCAAAGCCCCGGAACTATAGCCACCCGACACATTACTCATTGCGCAGCAATCACTGATAGTTCCATTAGAAGTGTCGCCAACCAAGCCACCAAGGAACAAGGCGGATTCTCCGCCTGTAATAAAGACCGTCGAGTAACAAGAGTTTATATTGCCAAAGTAATTGGTTCCCACAAGACCGCCAACTTCAAATACATTATCTGACGCTATGATGGTACCAGTTGAGAAGCAATTTGTGATGTCACTTGTATCGTTCTCACCCACCAGGGCAGCGACTCCTTGTGAATTAGGCCCTGCGATGATATTAACATTTTGCAAGCCCAGGTTTTTTATCTCGCCGCCATAACGATTGGACCCAAACAGACCTATATAATCCCTTTTCTCTCCATTAGTGTTTATCGTTAAATTATTGATTTTATGCCCTGCACCGTCGAAAACACCGGCAAAACGATGACCATCAAAATAAGCATTAGAGTTATCTATATCCCATGCAATAACGGCCTTGGTAAAAGTGCCAGAAGAACCTAAGTCGATATCCGCCGTAAGGATGAAATACTTGTTGTAATCGCCCGTATCCGCTGCCATAGCCAGCAAGTCGGCAGCGGAGCCGATTTGGTACGGGTCGCCGGCAGTGCCTGAGCCGCCGGAGTATTTGGCATGTGCGGATATTGAGAAGACCGTAATAACCGCAATTGAAAAAGCCAATCGTTTCATAGGTGTGTGTTTTCCTAATACAATAGTTGCCTTTTTTTCGTAATTCACCATCCTGTATTTCCCTGCTCTTCGGTATGTTTTGATTATATCAAAACCAGGTTGTTTATAACACGTTAATTTTTCAGAATTTTGGATGTTCAGATGATTTGAACCGGCTGAAACTTCCTTTCCCCTTTGGGCCGTGGATGTTATAATCACGCGGTCATTTAAGGTATGGTGAAATAATTTATTTCTGATAAAGGAATACCGTGAGATTTCAAATTTTTAACAATGGTAAGCCGCTAACGGATTTCTCGCTGCACGGCGCGTATCTTTTCGGCTCCGACGGTATGGCAATCCGCAAGGCGCAGGTCGCCTTTGTCGATGGCGTTCTGGAGTGCTATAAGCCAAGCGAAGAAACCGCCGGTGTGGCGTTGCTGTGGCCGGTTGAAGGTTTCGGCAGGATTCTGCTGTCGACGACTTGTCTGCCCGAAAGGCCTGAGCCATATAATCTTAATCTGGAACTGGCACGCGGCCGGCTGATGCAAATCATCAATAAACGCGAGGACTGGTCGATTTTTGAGGATGCCGAAGATACCGCTGCACTTTATGAAGAGGCGCAGGATTTATTCATCAGGGCCATCCAGGGTATCTCTGACGGGCCTGTTGCCTCGCAGCTCGCGGACGAGGCGCTTCAGAAGGCGATTGTTTTTTCGGAATTGCTGGCGGCAAAGCACGCCAAGCTGCTTTTCGCGACGCGGGGCAAAAATCACGGTTTCGGTCGCGGTTGTCTCGGCTGCTGGGTTGACCCCAAGCAGGTCGCCAACCCGGCATATCTTGAGCAGTTGGCAGGCGCGTTCGGCCTGGCGATGGTGCCTTTCAACTGGGGACAGATTGAGCTGGAAAGAGGCAAATATGATTTTTCAAAACTCGACGCCTGTATAAGTATGCTGAGCAAAAGGAAAGTGGCCATTGGCGCGGGGCCATTGCTTTGTTTTGCCAAAGAATACCTGCCAAAGTGGCTTCTCGAAAGTAACACCGATTTCGAGAAAATCCGGGAGTGCTCCTACGAGTTTGTTTCCGCGGCAGCCGCTCGGTATGGCGGTATGGTCAGGACATGGAACGTCATCAGCGGACTTAACGCATTCAATCATTTCGGATTCGGTTTCGAGCAGGTCCTGGAGATAACGCGTGCGGCCAACAGGGCGGTCAAGGCCGCCGCCGAGCGGGCGCTTAGGATAATAGAAGTCAGCAATCCCTGGGGCGAGTATTACGGGCAGACCGCAGACACCATTCCCCCGCTGGTCTATATGGATATGGTGATTCAAAGCGGCATAAGTTTTGACGCCTTCGGACTAACGATGCGGTTCGGCGCCGACGAGTCAGGAATGTACGTCCGCGATATGATGCAGATTTCGGCAATTCTGGATTCGTTCGCTCCCATATCGAGGCCGATGTATATTACCAATGTCGAGATTCCGGGCCGCGATGGCGCCGCCGACGTTGTCGGCTCCTGGCACGGCCCATGGGACAAGCTTAAACAGGCCGAGTGGCTCGACCAGTTTTACAGGATAGCGCTCAGCAAGACGTGCATTGACGGGGTTATATATTCGAATTTCACCGATGTGGCGGACGGGGCCGTTCCCGACAGCGGACTTTTGACGGCGGGACTCGAACCTAAGGAATCATATCTGGCATTGAAGAGGTTCCACGACCGCATCTTTGGCCGGTAACGGATTGTCGGTATGAACAGGATTCAATTGTTTGCGTTTGTTATTGCCTCCTGCCTGGCTGTCGTTTTTTGCCTGTGCTTTGCGATGGGCAGCGTTGTTGCGGACAGCAGGGCGACGACTATTAATATTGAATTGGAAAGCAGGATAAATCCGAATAATGCTTCTGCGGCGGGCTTGATGCTGCTGCCGGGCGTCGGGCCTGCAAGGGCACAGGCGATAATAAGTTATCGTGAGCGGTTCCGGCAAAGTGGCCGGGGCGATTTGGCGTTTCGCAATTGCGGTGATCTCGATAACGTCAAAGGTATCGGCCCTGTAACGGTAGGTAATATGTGTAAATATCTGAAGTTTTGATGACAGCAGAAAGCAGTATGGAGCCGAAATAATACTTATGGACGAATGGGTAATTGATAAGCCGCTGGGGCAGTGCTGTGCCACCGGCAAGGTGATTGCGCCGGGGGAAGAATACTATGCGACCTTAGTGCAGACCGAACAGGGTTTCGCGAGGCGTGATTTTTGCGCCGAGGCCTGGACGCAGCAAAAACCGGAGGTCTTTTGTTACTGGAAGACCAAACTGCCGACGCCCGAACAGAAAAAGCATTTGTTCGTCGATGACGATATGCTGATGGCGTTCTTCGAACGACTGGCGACGGAGACCGAGCAGGAAAAGGTTAATTTCCGTTTTGTCCTCACGCTTGTTCTGATGCGCAGACGTCGCTTGAAATATGACTCGTCGCGGACACAGGATGGTAAGGAAATCTGGCGATTGAGAATCACAGGCACACAGGATTTTTCCGAAGTGGTCAATCCTAATCTGGGCGAAGAACAGGTTGCCCAGCTTACCTCACAAATGGGTCAGATTCTCCAGGGAGAGCTGTAATTGTCAAATCGGCTTGCATTGTTATTGTTGGTATTGTTTTTCGCGGGCTGTGCCGCCCAGCCGATGCGTCATTGCCCGGGCAAAACGACCGCTAACGAAGCGATTGAGGTATTGAAGTCACGCCGTGAAAAAGCAGCCCCGATTCGCGCAACAGGCCAGTGCCTTTTGCAGTATCACGTCGAAGGTAAAGTTCGCAAAGAAAATTTCCCCGTCAAATTATGGGTGAATCCTCCTTACGAAATATACCTTCAGGGCGATGTCGCCTTCGACGCGACCGGCCTGGTATTCGGCTCTAACGCCGACGAATTCTGGTTCTGGCTCAAACCAAAAGAAATCAGTTCATACTGGTCGGGCAAATGGTCGCAGGCCGGAATCTGGAATGGCCTCGCCGTCAACCCGATGATGGCCCTTGAGGTGTTAGGGGTAGTCGATATACCTCAGGGCGACTGGGCATTAAGCCGCGATGGTAATTTTGACCTGCTCGTTTTGCGTAACGACCGCGGCGTCATCATCCAGAAAATATATATCGAACCGTGCGATTACGTGGTTACAAAGATTGAGCGTTTCGATGATTCGGGCGATATTTACCTGAAAGCGGAATTTGCCGGGTATGAAAAAACAGCCGAAGGGTTTTTAACTCCTTCGCGGGTAAAAATAGCCGCTGTTTCCGAGCAAGGCAGCGAGGATTCTGTCGAAATTACGCTCTCATCCGTCAAACCGACGGAATTGAGCAGTCAGCAGCGGCAACGGTTGTTTGTCAGGCCTTTGCCGCGTGGTTTTAACCATATTTATCAGGTAATCGATGGCAAAGCGGTCGAACAGAGACAGCAATAGGGCGTATATAAACGCAATACAAGTTTGAAAGGGAAAATTTTCGTGGGTAAGCTGAATTTGAAGGACAGATTACGTAAGGGATTGTTTCTGCTCGACGGCGCTATGGGGACGCAGTTGATTGGCCTGGGCATTGAGCCGGGCAAGTGCAGTGAATTGCTCAATTTCGAATCGCCTGGCTTGGTCATGCGGATTCATAATAGCTATTTGGATGCGGGCAGCGACGCAATTCTCACCAATACCTTTGGCGGCAATGGCTTTACCCTTGCCAGGCACCGTCTGGAATCCCGCGTTACCGATTTGAACACTACAGGCGCTCAGCTCGCCCGCAAGGCCGCGGGAAAAAATAAATATGTTCTCGGTGATATCGGTCCAAGCGGCGACTTTCTCGAACCGCTCGGCAGCTTGAAACCCGACCAGCTCAGGGGAATTTTCGCCGACCAGGTAAATGCGCTTATAGCAGGGGGGGTCGATGGTTTTATCATCGAAACAATGGGCGCTGTCGATGAGGCGGTCGTTGCCGTAGAAGCGGTCAAATACTCCGGTTCCAGTTTACCGGTTCTGGCCTCGATGTCTTTCGATAAACGCGGGGACGATTTCAGAACTATGATGGGCGTCGATGTGAAAACCGCTGTCTCATCCCTTGTTGCCGCCGGCGCAGATGCTGTTGGCTTCAATTGCGGCACTACCACTCTCGATGAATACGTTGACCTTGCCAAAAGATATGTTGCTGCCGCCAAGGCCGCCAATCCGAAGGTTCTGGTCTTCGCCGAACCAAACGCGGGTAAACCAGAACTTCTCGACGGCAATGCTGTCTATAAGGTAACGCCCGATGCGTTTGCCGACGCCGCGCAGAAAATCTACGAAGCCGGCATAACCATAATCGGCGGCTGCTGCGGCACTTCCCCCGCCCACATCGAAGCTGTCGGCAAAAAATTGCGGAGTTGATTTTATTTCAACATCTTGCTGATGTTGGTTATCGTGCGTGCCGTTGCGCCCTGGTTTTTCCGGATTATCTGCTGGCCGTTTTGGGCGATTCGCGAGGCATAATCAGCATCGGTCAGGCATTTTTTCATCGCGTTGAATAATTCATCTGCATCTTTGACTAAGATTGCGCCGTTGGCTTTCAGTAAATCCTCGACGGCTTGCTTAAAATTAAACGCGTGCGGACCAAAAATCGTGCATTTGCCAAGCGCAGCCGCCTCCATCATATCCGACCCGCCCATCGACACTAACGACCTGCCCACAAAAATCACCGTCGCAAGCGAATAAAACTTCCGCAAATCACCCATCGTATCGCCGAGAATTACATTACGGATTGCCGATCCTTCGACACAGCTCAGGACAGGTTGACGATTGTCGATTGTCGATTTAGTTGTTGCTGCTTTTAATTCGCTGTAACGGGTCAACTCAAAGCCGGATTGCTTGATGAGTTCAGCGACGTCGTTGAAGCGTTCGGGTTTGCGGGGAACAATCGCAAGTCGTAAATCCGTGAATTGTTTTTGTTCAATCAGCCGTTTGTAGACATCCAGAATAATCTGCTCTTCGTCGTTGCCTGTTGCTCCTGCCACCCACAGCCGNNCCGGAATCTCTCTGCGTATTCTTCGCTTTGAGTAAGTGCAAGCGTAAGATTACCAAATATTTTTCTCGTTACTCCCTTTATCAGGTTATATCTTCTCAAACTTCGTTCGCTCAATCTGCCGTTGACGACGATTACTGGTATACCGGATTGTTTTGCAATTCGCACAAGGTTTGGCCACACCTCAAGCTCAATCAGCAGACACATTGCTGGCCTTATATTCGCGAATGCCCGTTTCATCGTAAGCGAAAAATCCATCGGGAAGTAAAACACACTCAGTCGGCTGCCGAATAGCGCGTTTGCACGTGCAAACCCCGTGTCAGTTGTGGTGCTGAGGACGATTTCATAATCGGGGAATCTGGCTTCGAGTTCGCGGATAAGTGTCGTTGTGGCGTTTACCTCGCCCACGCTTACCGCGTGAATCCAGATGCACTTTTTGTCTGGCCGTTTTCGGCTTATTTTGCCGAAGCGATTTGCCCATCCGGCGCGGTATCGCCCGTATCGCAGCATCCGGTAAATCGCCATAGGACTTACCGCTATAAGCGCAATCACATATGCGATGTCAATAAGCACTGTCATAATATGGGGATACTGTAATCGCAGGGGGGGCAACTGTCAAATCACAGGATTTTACCTGCGGCAAGATTACTGCCAGTTTTGTGCAAAAACCGCGAAATCGCGGAAGTTGATTATCCCGTCGGAAACCATATCGGCCCGTGCGTTCCAGTTTGGCGTCCTCGTCGTGGCAAGCCACGCATCGGCAAACGCACCAATATCGAGCCAGTCAATGACCCCGTCGCCGTTTATATCGCCCGGCAATCGCGATACCGGCTCATACTCGATAGCGGGGTCATCCTGTAAAAACATTCCGCCGCCGCGAAGCGTGAAGTTGAGGTCCGCGAACAGATTCATTCCGATAATGCCGTCGAGCGTTCCGCCCTCAGGCGATGACACGTCCAGCAGCACAACCGGAATATTAGTAAATGAAAGCCACTCACCAAGCGCCGGTATATCAATCGCGTCGATGTAAAAGCCGGGCGCCATTATTGAATCGCCAGTAACGCCTTGTATCTCAACCTCAAAGTCCGGATTTGCGGGATTTAGCCCCAGCCGGGAGGCGACTCTATAACCGACAACGCTGACCTGTGCGCCGGTATCTAACATAAATCTTGTCTTGTCGATAGCCGAATGAGTTCCATTATACAGGTCAACGCTCGCGACAAAAAATACGCTTTGAGATGAAGTGCCGGTTATTATCGACGGGGTTGTAGGTTCGAGTTCAAAGTCGGGAGTAAGCCCCGGTATGTACTGAACGGAAGTCGCGCCCAAAGGCCGCAATTCCAGCGGTATCATATTTGCGTAAGTAGGTATGCACGGGTCGTCCTGCGGGTAGATATATATATCAGGCGAGTTGTAATCGTTGCCGTTGCGTGTTCTCGTAATGACTGTGTTGTTGTTGAACGTCGCGGTAAAATAAACCGACATAGGCGAGCCGATTGCCGTCGGCAAATCAACCGTATAACCGCTCTGGCCCACCGCTATCGACACGTTTGATTGCCCAACCATACCCGACCTGTTCCAGAGCAGACCGTTTGGCTCGATATCGCTCAGGTCCTCGATGAAAATCCCGATTGGCTGGCTTACCAATGCGTCAACCTCACCGGTAACGCCGCCGATTGTTACTGTGTTGGTGGTAAGCAGGTCTAAAGCTGGTTTGTAAATCCCCGCACGATTTGCGTCTTCATATCCCATAAGGTGCGTGCTCGAGCCGGTATCATATATCCCGATTGCGTAATCCGATTCCGGATGTCCTGTCAGGTAACTTCCTGTAATCGAATCCCAGACGTCGGCATCTGCTACCTCGCTGTCTTCGCGTTTGTCTGTAACCGAAACCACTATCCATGGCGTAAAACCATCCACTGCCGGCGAGTCAATCATGTTGGCGAATACAACCGCAGTATCGGCAGTTGATTTTAACCGGGCCGATGCTCGCATGGCTGCTGGCGGGAAAATCAGCGCTTTCTCCGGCTTTTGCGGCTTTCGGCCTTTTGCCATTGGCGGATGTTTTTCAGGCGGATATGAGATAGATTTTATTCGTGAGCCGTTACCTGTTCGCCAGTCGGCCTGTTCCTTTTGCCAATCTGGCCTGTCGGCAAAGACCGCCGCCTGCGCAATTAAAATTGCCAGTAATGCGATAATCCACGGGTGTAACCTATTTTGCTCTTTTCTTTGTTTCATCGCCCCAATCAATCATACCATAAATCGGCGGCGCATTTCGGCAAAATTTGCCGCCTGAACTGATTTTATTGACTTTTTGGCCTTTTTGCCGTATTAGAAGGGGGTTATTCGGTCCCCGTAGCGCAATTGGATAGCGTGTTGGCCTCCGAAGCCAAAGGTTGTGAGTTCGAATCTCACCGGGGATAGTTCTCTTTATCGGACACGGATTTACACAGGGTTGTGATGAATCGAACTTTCCGAGCGGTTTGTTGTTGTATCTTGTTCGCTATACTCGCATTCGCGGGCTGTATTGCGTGCAAAGAAACCGCTGTCTCACGGAGCGATGAAATGTCGGTCGACAAAAAAATGACTTTGAAGCAGGCAAAGGCACAAAATGTCTGGGAGTATTTCAGGCAAGTCAGCGCAATTCCTCGATGCTCGAAAAATGAAAAGCAGATTATGGATTGGCTCAAAAGGCTTGCCAAAAGAAGGAATCTGGCTTGTCGAAGTGATGATGTCGATAACGTGATTATCGAGCTGCCGGCGACGAAAGGTTATGAGAATATCCCTGCCGTAGTACTTCAAAGCCACGTCGATATGGTCTGCGAAAAGACGCCTGAATCGAAACACGATTTCACCAAAGACCCCATCGAATTAGTCGAACGCGATGGCTGGGTCACAGCCGACGGCACGACCCTCGGCGCAGATGACGGCGTAGGAGTTGCGTTGGCTCTCGCATTGCTTGACGAAAAAATATCGCACCCAAAGCTCGAATTGCTTTTCACGGTCGATGAAGAAACGGGACTGACCGGGGCGAATGGTTTGAAGAAGGGTTTCATTAAGGGCAAATACCTCATCAATCTTGACGGCGAAGACAAATCCTTCATCGTCGGCTGCGCGGGCGGCGAGCAGACCGAAATACGCCTGCCGGTAGAGTTTTCACCCGTGCCCGATTCGTTTGCCTGCTTCGACCTGAAAATCTCAGGCCTTCACGGCGGCCACTCAGGTATCGATATCGATAAGCAATACGCTAATGCCATCCAGCTATTGGCAAGAACGCTGAAGGGTTTGCAGAGTTTTGATTTACGCGTCTGTTCTATCGAGGGCGGAACAGTTCATAACGCCATCCCGCGCGATGCAAGTGCGATTATTTGTTTCGATACCTCAAAGCTCAGTGCTGTGAAAAAAACGCTGTCAGAAATTGAGGCATCTTTCAAAAAAGAATTTGCTAAAACCGAACCTAATCTAAAACTCGAATTGATAAAAGCCACAGAGTTTTTAGCCACAGAGGACACAGAGCACACAGAGAAAAAAATCATAAATCAGCAATCAGAAATCATAAATATTTTAACAGATTTACCTACCGGTGTTTATAAAATGTCGTCTGAATTTGACGGCATTGTCGAAACCTCCTGTAACCTCGCGAAAGTTGAGTTGCTCCGTGATGAGAATCAATTACGAATTTTAACCTCGCAGAGGAGTTTGGAAAAATCGTCGCTTGACGAAATAACTAACAAAATTACAACCCTGGCAAAGTCAGCAGATGCGAAGGTTGAAACCGTAGGCGGTTATCCGTCGTGGAAGCCGGATGTCAATTCTTCGCTGCTTAAACAAGCAAAAGAGGTATATCGCCGGCTGAACAAAAAAGAGCCGGAGGTTAAGGTTGTTCACGCGGGCCTTGAGCCGGCTGTCATTGGTGAAAAGATTCCCGGTATTGAGATGATTTCTGTCGGCCCAACAATTAAGAATCCCCACTCTCCCAATGAACGCGTCGATATCGCCTCCGTCGATGCCGTCTGGAAATTTTTGCTTGAACTTATACCTGCGTTGAAATAAGTGACAATCAATTAGAGGGTTCAATATCTTCGAAGCAGGCGGGGGCGAGTTTTTTCAACATATCGAGAATCAGGTGGGCAGCTTTTTTAATTTCCCATTGTGCGCCTTTGTCTGTGCGGACGGTTAAGATGTGCCGCCATTCGCGGAAATTGGCGGAGACGACGATTTCGCTTGTGCAGGCGTTGGGCAGGACGAAGCGGGCATCCTCTTTCTTCAGTCCTTTGTCACGCCATTTGCGATACATATCCTGTATCGTTTTCATATCATTGTGAAATTCGTCAACAAGCTCAGCGGGCATACTTTCAGGAATGACATAGGTAAAATCCTCCTCATCGCAATATCGCTGTGACTGTTGTGATACGGCCATAAGGCGGTGCCGGACGAGCTGGTGCGTCATTGCGCGGGAGCAGTTTTTGATTCTGAAGGTTGTGTAGGCGTGTTCGAGTGGTGATTCGTGGCCCATTTTGATGAGGCGTTTGATGAAGCCGGCCTGCGAATTGTCGTCCATTTTGTCGAAACTGAGGTAGCACGTTCTGCCCGCCTGCTCAATGACCTTTTGCGGGTCGGGCGTTATCGCGATAAGTTCAACTTCAAGCTGTTTTGCATGTGTTTGCTTCATAATTTTTCTCAGATTTTATCGATTCCGATTCTGCCTAAGACGGCCAGGGCGATTTTGACGTTACCGAAGGGTGCGCTTACGGCGAAACCCGCGACGCGGTCGCTAATCTTTTCAATCAATTCCCTCGCGATTTCAACGCCGATGGTCTTTCCCTGCTGCTGGGTCTTGGCTGTGCTCATTCTTTCTAATAATTTAGCTGGGACGACGACGCCGGGGACCTCATTTGCCATAAATTCCGCGTTTTTCAAACTGGTGAAGGGCCAGATACCTGCGATGACGGGTATTTTTGATTTTTTAGTCGAATCCAGGAAGCGAAACAGGGTATCCGCGTCGAAGACCGGCTGAGTTATTGCGAATTCCGCGCCCGCCATGACTTTCTGGTGGTATTTATCGATTTCGCGTTTGATATCGGTAGCGACGGGGTTTGCACCGACGCCTATTGCCAGCGAGGTTGGCGGGCTGAACTGGTTGCCGCCGAGGTCGATGCCGCGGTTGAGATTTCTGATTACGCCCGTCAGCGTGATCGAATCCATATCGAACACGCCCGTCGCTTGCGGATAGTCGCCCATTTTTGGCGGATCGCCAGTGATGACGAGCATATTGCGAAGGCCGATGGCATATGCACCGAGGATGTCTGATTGCATTCCGATGAGGTTTCGGTCGCGGCAGCAAAAGTGCAGGATTGATTCGATGTTCGCGGCCTGCTGGATTTTAACGGCTGTAACCATTGGCGACAGGCGCGAGCTGGCGCGCGGGCCGTCTGGGATATTTATCGCGTCGATACCCATATCGGCGCAAAGTTTGGCTTTTTCGAGGATGGGGTCGATATCGAGGCCCTTGGGCGGGGTGATTTCGATGGTTGTTACCTTTTGGCCTTTTGAGAGTTTTTCGCCGAATTTTGATTTTTCCGCCAGAGGTGTTTCTCGGATTTCGGTTGTTTTAGGTTTTTCGATTGTTACAGCGCCCAATCGCACTTTCGATGTCGCGGCCTTGTCGATTGCGCGGACGGCCCGAACCATTTCCTTTATGTGGTCGGGTGTTGTGCCGCAGCAGCCGCCGATGATTCGTGCGTCTTTTTCGTAGAATCGTTTTGCGAATTCCGCCATATATTCGGGCGTGGACATATAAAGGAGCCGGTCTTCGACCTGGCGAGGCAGGCCCGCGTTTGGCTGCACCGATATGGGCTTATCGGTGGCGGCGTGGATTAGTTCAAGGGCGTTGAGCATCGCCGATGGGCCGACGGAGCAGTTGAGGCCTACGGCTGTTACGCCTTTTTGAGCGGATATTCGGCTGATTGCGTGGTCGATTTTTTCGCCATAGGGCGTCTCGTTAAGCTCGGTAGTGGTCATCTGGGCGACGATTTCGAGGTCGGTTACGCTATGCACCGCGTCAATGGCAAGCAACAACTCGTCAGTATTCGAGAAGGTTTCGAGGATGAGGAAATCAGCGCCGGCATCGGCTAATGCCTTGGCTTGTTTTTTGTAGGCGGCGATTGCCTGTTGTTTCGAGATTTGATTGTACAGGGCGATATCGCGTGCGAGAGGGCCAATAGCACCGGCGACCAATACGTTACCTGCTTTTTTAGCTAATTCGACGCCTGCTTTATTGATTTTCTCGACCTGCTCCGTCAGGCCGTATTTTGCTAATTTGACCTCGTTTGCGCCGAAGGTATTGGTCTCGATGAAGTCAACGCCGGCATCGACGTATTGCTTGTGGATTTTGGTTACGAGTTTGGGATTGCTGAGATTAAGCTCATCGAAGCAGGCGTTGATATAGACGCCTGACTGATAGAGCATCGTTCCCATCGCGCCGTCGGCGATGACAACCTGCTTTGATAGCAATTGTGACAGTTTCATTTTTGCCATGATTTTTAATTTACCACAAAGGCGCAATGGCAGAAAGTCCTTTATGATTTTTGATTTTGCCTGCGGCGAGGGAAATGTGTGGCTGGATTAAAAAAAGAACCCCCAATCCCTGTTTTTCAGGGATTGGGGGTTTGGCACGAATCAATTTTGATATTTGTAAGCCGGCTTATTGCGCCTGCTGAGGAGTTTCGGCAGCGGGGGTGGTTACGGCAGGGGTGGCGTGTTTTGCTTTGTGATGAAGTTTCACGGCATGGTGGCTTGTTTGGGAGGTGGCGACCGCTTTGTGATGATGTTTGTGTTTGCTCTTGGCGAAAGCGGTACTGCTGCCAAACGCGAGAGTCAATGTGATGAGAATGATAGCAATTGTTCTGAGTTTCATTTTTCACCCTTTCTACAATGATACATCTTTTTAGAATGCCTTCGGTAACATTACCCCAGTATTATTCGGTCCAGAACGGACACACTCCGCCACAGAGAAGGCAGGAACATAAGGAATCTCTTCGTCCGAGTGCGTTTGATTCCTTGAAGGGAAATAGCTCGTTTTTCAATATTTCGCAGGGCAGGGGGTTTGTTGAGCAAGAAAGGGCATATAGAGGTCAGGCCCTTCGATAAACTCAGGGCAGGCAAGTGCTTGCTATTATCTTGATTTTGGCTATACTGGTGGGTCAGCAAGTTCCTCCTTCGTCCATAAAGGACTATGGAGGACAGTGCGTCAATAGAAAGGGTGTGGCGATGGCGCAATGGGATGAGCAGTTTAGCAAGTTAAAGCAAATAATCGAAATGATGAAGGACCATAACCTTGTTGAGATACAGATAAAGCAGGGCGAGGAGGAACTTTGCGTCAAAAAGGCGCAGCCGGTGCAGCAGATTACGGCGGTGCCGATGTTTGGGGCTGGGATGCCTGGGGCATTGCCTGGGGCGGCAGCACCCGCGGCGGGGCAGGGGCAGGAAGCAGCACCTCAGGAGGCCAAGTCGGCGGAGATTAAATCGCCATTGGTAGGGACGTTTTATGCCCAGCCGAGNNATGAACGAGATAAAGGCGGAGATGAGCGGGGTTATTGTCGATGTTGTGACGGCCAACGGCAGCGCGGTTGAATATGGGCAGGTGCTGTTCAAAGTCCGTCCGGAGTAACTACTCGTGACTAGTGGCTCGTGACTCGTAATAAGGAGAGTTTTCATAATATATGTTCTCGAGAGTTCTAATAGCGAATCGTGGTGAGATAGCGTTGCGGGTTATCCGGGCGTGTCATGAGCTTGGGATAGAGGCGGTGGCGGTGTATTCGGAGGCGGACAGGGGGGCGGCATATCTGGATATGGCTGATGAGGCGATATGCATCGGGCCTGCTGTGCCGGCGGAGAGTTATCTGAATATACCGCGAATAATGAGCGCAGCGGAAGTGAGCAACGTGGACGCGATTCATCCCGGGTACGGGTTTTTGGCGGAGAATGAGAATTTCGCACAGATATGCCGGGAATGCGGGATAATATTTATTGGTCCGCCGCCTGAGGCGATGCGGCTGTTGGGTGACAAGGTTGAGGCGAGGAAGTTAGCGAAGAAGGCGGGCGTGGATTTGGTACCCGGTTCGGATGGCGTGGTAGCCGATGAGGCGGAGGGCTTGAAGATAGCAGGCAAGATTGGGTACCCGGTAATGATAAAGGCGGTAGCGGGCGGCGGCGGACGCGGTATGCGGGTTGCCCACAACGATATGAGTTTTCGTGCCGGGTTCGCGTCTGCCAGGGCGGAGGCGGAGGCGGCGTTTGGGGAAGGGGCCGTATATCTCGAAAAGCTGATTGTTGAGCCAAGGCACGTCGAGGTGCAGGTGATGGCGGACGGGGCTGGCAACGTGCTGCATTTTTACGAGAGGGATTGCTCGATACAGCGGAGACACCAGAAGATGATTGAGGAGTCGCCGTGCCCGGTCATAAGCGAAAAAGTCCGTCAGGAGCTTTGTGCGTCGGCGATACGGATTATCAAGCATGCCAATTACGTGAACGCGGCCACGGTCGAGTTCCTTTTGGACAAGGACAAGCATTTTTATTTCATCGAGGTCAATACGAGAATTCAGGTTGAGCATCCGGTCAGCGAGATGGTTACGGGCCGGGATTTAATCAAGATGCANNTGCCGGATTAACGCGGAGGACCCGGCCAATAATTTCTCGCCGTGTCCCGGGACGATAACGCGATACATTCCGCCTGGCGGGCCGGGTGTTCGAGTCGATACGCACGTTTACCAGGGCTGGACGGTAAGCCCCAGTTACGATTCGATGCTTTGCAAGCTGATTGCTTATCAGCCGACGAGGGACGAGGCGATTGCGACGATGAAAAGGGCGTTGTCGGAATTTGTCATTGAGCCGATTAAAACGACAATACCGGCGAGTTTGTCGATTCTTTCGCACAATCTGTTCGTCAAGAGCAAGATTGACACGGAATTCGTCGAGAGAAACTTCTGACAAGTTTGGCGGGTTATTTTTCCAAATCTATCAGGTTTTCGTAGGATTCACGTTTTCGGATTATCTCAAATTTGTCACCATCGACGAGGACTTCGGGTGCTCTGCCGCGTGCGTTGTAGTTGCTGGCCATAGCGAAACCGTATGCGCCGGCGGTGAAAATAGAAAGCAGATCGCCGCGTTTAATGGGGGGTATTGCCCGGTCTTTGGCGAAAAAATCGGCGCCTTCGCAGATTGGGCCGACAACATCGACAAACTCCAGCCCTTTTATATCGAGCTTTTCGGTTCTTTTTAAATAAGAAAATCTTTTTTCGACCGTTGTGGGCCAGATAAAGTGAAACGCGTTGTACAGCGGCGGCCGAATGAGGTCATTCATACCGGCATCGACAATGACGAAATTTTTCCTTCCGCCCGTTTTGCAATACAGTACTCGCGTCAAGAGTATAGACGCGTTGGCGGCGATGCTTGCGCCGGGTTCGAGGATGAGTTTGAGTTTTTTGCCTTTGAGCATCGGGACAATCGCTTTGGCGTAGTCATCGGCTGAAGGGGACTGGGCAGTTGTATAATCAGCGCCGTACCCGCCGCCGATATCGAGCGTCTCGATAGTGAAGTCTTTTTTCCGCAACTTATCCACAAGGGCCAGAATTTTGTTAATCGCCTCGACGTATGGTCCAACGGTGTGGCCCGCGGAGCCGAGATGCATGTCGATTGCGCACAGTTTTACAGCAGGATTTTCGCCGAACTGGTCAAAAACTTTTTCTGCCCGCTCGATATCGATGCCGAATTTGGTTTCTTTGACGCCCGTGGTTGTATAGGTATGGGTTTTGGGGTCAACGTCGGGATTGACTCGGAGGGCTACTTTCGGGGTTTTACCTTTTTGCTTCGAGGTGCGGATGATATTTTCAAGCTCGGCTTCGGATTCGACGTTGAAATAGGCAATGCCGGCATCGAGGGCTTCGATGATTTCCTTGTCGGTTTTGCCGACGCCGGCGTAAACTATTTTTGCGGGGTCGGCTCCTGCCTGAATTGCGCGGTAAAGCTCACCGCCGCTGACGATGTCGAAGCCGGAGCCGGCTTTTGCCATAAATTTGAGGATGTTAATGTTACTGCAGGCCTTTATCGAATAGCAGACCATTGTGTCGATTGCTTTATAGGCGTGCTGAATTTTGCGAAGATGTTCGAGGAATGTGGCCTTGCTGTAGATATATACCGGCGTGCCGAGTTGTTCGGCTATTGTCTCAACGGGCACCCGCTCCGCGAAGAGCTTGCCTTGTTTATAATTAAAATAGTCCATACGGAAACATAGTATAAGAAAAGATAAGGCGAATGCAAGTTTGAGGATTAGCGGCCGGGGTGTTTTGGCGCAAAGAAAAAGTGGAAGACCCCGCGATAACTAAATGGAACCTTCCACTTTCCGCATAACGTTTTGCCGCATCAAATTCTTGTCGGCAGCGTTATGCTATTTTCTCTTTTTCTTCTTTGCGACTTTCTTCTTTGCTTTTTTCTTCTTTGCCATTGTTTGGTACCTCCATATGGCACAAAAAACCAGTTTATTCAATAACAGTAAAACTTACTTACAGGAATCACCGACCGAATTGTCAAAGAGGCCAACTAATGTAGTTATAGCTTTTATCGTCCAAATAATTAAGAATCCTTCAGAGAAATTTGTAATGCGCAATTTTTTATGCCAGGCGAATAGTTTGTCGTATCATTGTGCGCACTTGTGAATATTGTTATTGTGTCGCTGATGTTTCAATTTGTTTTTGATTTCATTGTTGGCTGTAACGGCCGGCGGTTGTATCGAAGGAATGAGTTTTAACCGCATTATAAGTAGTTTTTGACGTAATTTGAGTTTTTAACGTTGTCAATGGTTTTGTTGCTGTTATACTTAAAGTTGCCGTGAAGAGCTGTATGTTTTTAGTGTTCGTGTTGACTTAAGGTCACGATTGGCTTAAAAGAGTTTTGTTGTGAAATAATTTTTTTAAAGAATTCACAATTAGGCTGTTAATTTTTTATGCCGGAGAAAAAAATAGCGTTGTTTGGAGGCACGTTTGACCCGATTCATCTCGGTCATACGGCTGTTGCGGCGGCGGCGGGCGAGCACATCGGTGCCGAAAAAGTCGTGTTTGTCCCCGCAAGGCGTTCGCCGTTGAAGGCGTTTTTCCCCGAGGCCAGTGACGAAGACCGTCTTGCGATGATTGGTCTGGCCATATCGGGTAATAGCAGGTTTGATGTTAGCGATTACGAACTGAAGAAGGCGGGACCGAGTTACACGCTGGAAACCGTCAGATATTTTCGAGAGCAGCTCGGCAGCGGCGTTTTGATTTACTGGCTGGCAGGCGCGGATACGCTTGAGGATTTGCCGCACTGGTATGGCGTTACGGAGCTGATAGACGAGGGTAATCTGGCGGTGATGTACAGGGCGGGCTTTGCGCCGCCTGATTTCTCAAAATTTCTGCCCCTGTGGGGGGGAGACCGCGTAAGAAAGATGCGGCAAAATGTTGTTGAGACGCCGCTGGTTGATATCAGCAGCACCGAAATTCGAAAGCGATTGTCGGCAGGGCAGGACGTCGGCGGAATGATATGCCCGAAGGTTCTGCAATATATCCGTGAGCGACGACTGTATGGGATACAGGATTATTGACGGGGCCGCGTTTTTTTGAGTATTTTTTTCCGCTTGTTGTCCGCTAAATTTTCCAGCCAGTCACACCACTGCTTCATACCCTCGCCAGTTTTTGCGGAGACGAGGAAGATTTTTGTTTTTTTATTGAGTTTTGAGATATCGGCCTTGACTTTTTTGATGTTGAAGTCCGTGGCGGCGAGGATATCAATTTTGTTAATAAGGACAACGGCGGCCCTGGCGAAAATCATCGGGTATTTGGCGGGTTTGTCGTCGCCTTCGGGGACTGAGAGGACGGCGATTTTATTCGTTTCGCCGAGGTCAAAGGTAGAGGGACAGACGAGGTTGCCGACGTTCTCGACAAAGAGCAAATCGAGGCGGTCAATGGGGAGTTTGTGAAAGGCATAGCTAATCTGCGCTGCGGACAAATGGCAGGCACCGTCGGTATTGATTTGGTGGGCAGGTGCGCCGGCTTTCCTTATTCGCTGTGCGTCGATATCGGTTTGAATGTCGCCTTCTATGACGCCGATGCTGAGTTTGCCTCTTAGGGTTTCAATTGTTTTGGCCAACAGGGTGGTTTTGCCTGAGCCGGGCGAGGAAATAACGTTCAGGCAGGGTAGTTTGCGTTCCTTAAGGAACGCCCGGTTTTTTGCAGCATATTCTTCGTTGGCGATAAGGATTTTCCTGCGGACTTTTACTTTGCGCATATCATTTATCCTCGAATGTTATTTCTTCAAGCAAAAGCGGGGCGTCGGGCAGCAGTTCGAAATCATCGTGCCTGCACTTCGGGCATTTTGACTCGTGCAGGTCGAACTCGAATGTCGCATGGCATTTTTTACATTTGGCTTTTATCGGTTTTTGCTCGATATTAAGTTTTAAGTTTTCACAGACGGTATCTATGCTGATGGCCTCGAAGGCGAATTTCAGTGTCTCGGTATTTATCGCGTTGAACACGCCGCAGCTTATTTTTGCGGCTATTGGTCGGGCTTTTTGTTTTTTCGCTTCAGCCGATATTGCTTCGAGGATGAATTGTGCGACGGTTGCTTCGTGCATCAGCAAATCCTCGGCAATTCTCTGCCGTACGGCATCTGCACGATTCTTCTGCCGCCGATTCTGGTGGTTGTTTCGACAACGGGAGCATCATCGGTCTTAACGATTTCTCCGATTATAGCCGCCTGTTGTCCCAGAGGATGCCGGCGGCAGATGTTAACGCAGTCATCGGCGATTTCGGGGGCGACGACAGCGACAAATTTGCCCTCGTTTGCGATGTTGAGGACATCAAAGCCGAGCGCGTCGGCAGCCGCCTGGACCGTCGGGTTGATTGGGATATCGGCGTCATTAATTCTGATGTCAAATGAGGTTTGCAAGGCGATTTCGTTGAGCGTTGCAGCGAGTCCTCCGCGGGTGGGGTCTCGCATAAATTTTATTCCATTTGTTTCAGTCAGCAGTTTACATGTCAAATCGGCAAGGGCGGCACAGTCGCTTTTGAGTTGCGATTGAAAGCCGATGTCCTGTCGAAGGGACATAATAGTCATACCGTGGTCGGCTATTGTGCCGTTGATGATGATTTTGTCGCCCGCCTTGATGTTGCCAAAACCCAGTTCGACCCCATCGAGCCGGACCCCGATGCCGGCGGTGTTGATGAAGATTTGGTCGGCTGCGCCTGCCTCAACCGTTTTTGTGTCGCCAGTTACGATTGCGACGTTATTTTCCTTTGCGGTCGCGGCGATACTGTCCAGGATTTTTTCCAGGACGTCGAACGCGAGCCCTTCTTCGATAATAAGAGCAAGCGATAATGCGACAGGTTTTGCGCCGCTGACGGCGAGGTCGTTTATAGTTCCGCATACGGCGAGCTTTCCGATGTCACCACCGGGGAAAAACAACGGTTTTACGACGTAACTATCAGTAGTGAAACAGATTGATTTAGAATCGAGATTCAGTTTGGCGGAGTCGGTAAGTTCGGCGAGGGTATTGTTGGCGAATCTTGTGAGTATATGTTTGCGGATGAGCTGGTCGCTGAGCTGCCCGCCGCCGCCATGAGCCAGCAGGATTTTGTCGGGTTTTTTGGGGTTCATCGGCTTCGTTTTTCACGCCTGTTATATTTGAACCAGGCGGCGCAAGCGCCTTCGGAACTGACCATACATGGGCCGACCGGGGTTTGCGGTTCGCAGACGCTGCCAAAAAGCTCGCACTGGGGCGGGTCAATCAGGCCGCAAAGCACCTCACCGCAGCGACAGCCGGTCGTGTCGTTCTCGGGTTTTTCCGTTACGCCGAATCGTTTAAACGCGTCGAATTTGCTGAATTTTTCTTTGAGCTGCAGTGTGCTTTTGGGGATTTTTCCAAGTCCTCTCCAGTAGCCATCCATTGGTTCGAAACATTCGGAGATAACGCTTTGTGCAATCTGGTTGCCTTTTTCGGTGACGACGGCTGTGTAAAGTGTTTTTGCCTCAGGTTTGCCTTCGATTATCTGTCGGCAGATTTCCGCCAGGCCCTCGATTATCTGCATCGGCTCGAAGCCCGCCACCACGCATGGCTTGCAGTATTGTTCGACGATTCCCCTGAACGCCCCATACCCGATTATGACGCTGACGTGTCCGGGGCAGAGAAACGCGTCTATCCTGTTTTTTTCGTCGCTTAGAAGTGCCTGCATCGCGGGCACCACGAGTTTGTGGTTGCTAAGTATGCAGAAGTTGTCGATACCTTCTTTAGCTGCCTGTTTTACGGCGACTGCCGTGGCCGGCGCAGTCGTCTCAAAGCCGACCGCGACGAAGACCACTGTTTTGCCGGGGTTGTCCCTGGCTAATTGCAGGGCGTCTTCGCTGCTGGTCACCATTTTGACGTTTCCGGCGGACCTTTTTGTTTCGAGCGACCCGTTTTTGCCGGGGACGCGAATCATATCGCCATACGTTGCTATGAGGCANNGTTCCTCTTATGCCGTTTCTGAATATCGAAACGGTGTGTGTGCCGCAGACCTCCATAATATTGATTGGCCTGCCGGCTATATCGCACGCGGCGTCCATAAGAAGTTGTGCGTTTCTGATTCTTCGAAGCATAGGCTGGGTTATTTATCCTGAAATTTTGTTCTGGGTATCGTTGAACTCGTCGATTTCCTCGATGAGCTGCCAGGTTTTTCTGGCTTCATCTTCGTCTATCATTGAGATGGCAAAACCCGCGTGAATTAACACAAGGTCGCCGAGTTTAACATTTGGCAAAAAGGTGGTTCTTGCGTGGAACTGGTTACCCATCGCGTCAACCACCGCTTTGTCTTCTTCGAGCTTAACTATTCTTGCCGGTATCGCTAAACACATAGTTTATCGTTTGTTACTTGTCGCGATTCGCGAGTTTTACGGCTATTGCCGCCTGACCGACGGATACGCAGCCGTCGTTTGCGGGGAAATCACGATTATATAATACCGAGAAGCCGGCTTTTTTCAATAGCAGGATGAGGCGTTGAGCCAAATATCTGTTACAGAATACGCCGCCGCTAATCGCTGCTTTATCCAGCCCTTTCGCCTGCCCGGCTGTCTTTGCCATTTCAAGCAATCCGGCAGCGACGGTATTATGAAACTTCGCGGATATAACTGTTGTTTCTTGTTTATTTTCTATGTCAGCCACAATCTGCTTTATCATTATACGCGGGTCGAGTATCAACTGTTTATCAGATTGTTCGACAAGTTCAAAATCGTACCGCTGGTCGCAGTCGGCGGCGGCGATTGCTTCCAGGGCTATAGGTAGTTGCGCCTCGAAGTGATTATAGTTGCCCAGCCCGAGCATAGCGGCGACGGCGTCGAATAACCTGCCCAAACTCGACGTTTGAACCGTGTTTAGCTTTTTGCGTAGTTGCTCGCAAATAAGCTTCTGCTTCTGTTTCTCCGGCTCGATTGGCCCAAGCAGCCATTGCAGTTTACCCAAATCAAATTCTTTATCGTATGCCTGAAGTAAAAGCGCAAGCGTAGGTCTGATTGGCTGTTTGCTTGCGGCATCACCACCCGCTAACGGGTAATAAGACAAGTGCCCGAATCTTTCAAAATTATCCAGTGTCGCGATAAGACACTCACAGCCCCAGATTGCGTCATCCGTTCCGTAGCCGGTGCCGTCGCAGGCGAGGCCAATCACAGGTTCATCTAAATTGTGTTCCGCCATAACCGCGGCGATATGTGCCCAGTGGTGCTGAACCTCGATGATTTTCACGTCGGGCAGTGAGTGAGCGTATTGCGAAGACAAATATGCCGGGTGCAAATCACAAGCGACTAACTTTGGATTGACTTCGAACAGACCGCGCAGATGTTCGATTGATTTTCTGTAGTGATGATATACCGCCGCGTCTTCGAGGTCGCCGATGTGCTCGCTGCATATAAGCTGGTTGCCTTTGACAAATGAGAATGTGTTTTTCAAATCAGCCCCTGCGGCGAAAACGTCGCATCGACTGGTTTGCTTTATGGTGATTGGCGCGGGCACATAGCTTCTCGACCGCCGCAGCAATACGGGCTTGTTATCAATGAAATGCACAATTGAGTCATCAACCTGTCTGTGGATTTCCCTGTCGTGCATCAGGAATGCGTCGGCTATTTCGCCAAGGCGTTCAATTGCCTCGTCGTTTTTGCAAATCAACGGCTCATCGCTGATATTGCCGCTTGTCATAACAAGAATTTCCAATCCTTCAGCGAAAAGCAGGTGATGAAGGGGGGCATAACAAAGCATAAATCCGAAGGTGTTTGTGCCTTCGGCTACTGATGATGCAATTAGCGAATCGGTCTCTTTTGGCAAAAGCACAATGGGGCTTTGAGGGCTTTTCAATAATTCTTCGTCCTGTTTACTGACAGCCGCGTGTTGCTTTATCGTCTCAATCGAGTCCGCCATCATTGCAAACGGCTTATACTCTCTTTTTTTGCGTTCTCGCAGCCGTTTTACCGCTTCATTATTAAAGGCATCGACCGCCAGGTGAAATCCGCCTATGCCTTTTATGGCGAGGACTTTTCCTTCTTTCAATAACTGTGCGGTTTGGGTGATTACCCTATCGGTTCCGGTTTGAATGGTTCGACTATGCTCACCATAAATTGTGTTTCCTTTGTTATTGGTGAGCCATATTTTTGGTCCGCATTGGGGGCAGGCGACGGGTTGCGCGTGGAAACGACGGTCGGTGACGTTGCGATACTGGCCGGCGCATTTGCCGCACATCGCAAACGCCGACATCGTGGTGTTCGGCCTGTCATAGGGGATGGTCCTTATTATCGAATATCTCGGCCCGCAGTTAGTGCAGTTGATAAAGGGATAGCGATAGCGAAAATCATTTTTGTCAAAAAGTTCCCGCAGGCAATCGGCGCAAGTGGCGATATCCGCTGTTACTCGTGAGATTGGTGTTCCTTCTGCGTCGCTTTGTTTTATCGCGAATTCTTTTTCACCTTCGACGATTGAAATTTCAGCGGCAAAGCAGGACTCAATGTCTGCCAGAGGCGGGGCATCGGGGCCGTTAAGCCGTTTGATGAATTCGGCGATTTTGGTTTCTTCGCCCTGTAATTCGACGGTAACGCCCTTTGTGTTGTTATATACGAAGCCGGTCAGATTCAGTTGTGTGGCGAGCCGATACACGGCGGGTCGAAACCCCACCCCCTGAACCTGTCCTGTTATCAGAATCTTTTTTCGTGTGGCCAAAGTTTTATGTCTCAATACCGATATATGATTTATACGCCCCATTTCGCCAATCGGTTTTACCGGATTATAGCCGATGATGTTAAGATAGCAATTGCGGGCTGAAGGGCTGTTTGGCTGCGATTTTTTGTTTGTCAGTTGTCCGGATGTCTGGTATTATTGTTAGCAACTGGGGCCATAGCTCAGCTGGGAGAGCGCTTGCATGGCATGCAAGAGGTCGCGGGTTCGATCCCCACTGGCTCCATTCATATCGTGGGTTGATAGATGATTACCGTTTATGTGCTTCAGGGCAGAGAAACTTTTGGAGAGCACAAGTGGAATTGACATGGTCAATTAGATTGAGGATAGCCGCTTCGGCGGCAGTGGGTATTGCTGTATTAGGTGTGTACGCCTGGCCGATGGTAGCGCCCCCGGATCCGTTCGGCGTTGTCTCCCTAATCAACGGCACGATAAGCTCGTATGATGTATTCAAGCTGCTGGGGCTTGCATTTGGCGTCGGGCTGGTCGCTTACTTTTTATCGTGGCCATACGGGAATCGAATCGGCATATTAGCCGTGCCTGCTGGTTTGGCTGTCTGGGCGGTGCGCAGCGGCGATATAGGAACATTGATGCAGCTCAATACCTCTGTTGTTCGCAGACAACAGATTTACTCGTCGTTTTGCTGGGAGCCATTGCTTTGGCTGGCCCTTGTGGCTGCGGGATACATAGGGGTATTTCTTGCGTCGCAAATCATTCACCCTGCCAAAACCGTCGAAGAGGGCAAACCACAAAAGCGCAATGCCGGTGTTTTTCTCAACGTCATAGTTGCTGTTATTGGTTCTGCGGTAGTTGCGCAGTTTTTTATCGGAATGTTTGCACGTGATTTCACGATATTGGATTCGACAGCCGGCGCCGCTGTTGCCCAGCCCGCCATCGGCCAAATTGTCTTTGCCGTGCTTGTTTCCTTTGGCCTTGTTGGTTTTTTTGTCCAAAGAGTGCTCGGGGTTGATTATATATGGCCAGTTATAGGGGCATGTTTGGTGAATTTTGTCGCGATAAGCGCTTACGGCAAACACGATGTTCTCGATTACTTTGCTGCTCGATGGCCTGCGGTGTTTTTCTCTAATTCGGTACTGGCGGTGCTGCCGATTCAGATAGTAGCCTTTGGCTCGCTCGGTGCAATCGCCGGATACTGGATGGCTGTCCGATATGAATACTGGCACAAGCACGAGGTCAAAGGCGAATAAAATACCCCATTTTACCCCATTATCAGGGGGGCGGTTTCACCTTTTTTTGACATCGATTATTGAACGTAACGTCTTGTGTTAGCGAAGGTTAAGTATCAATCGTCCCATAACCGGCCATTCCCCAGGTAACAAAGTTGGAATTCGTTGTTTTCAGTCCTCAAATTAGCCGAAGAATTACTTGGATTTGCGAATTGATTGTGCATCCTGGGGTGGCGATTAAAATCGTTGCCGGTGAACAGTCGATTCGTTCGTCGCGTAAAATAAATGGCGGCCCAATCTGCAAAAGGAGTTGACGATGTTGGTGCTGAGTAGACAAAAAGATGAATCGATAATAATAGGCGACGACGTGGAAATAACGATAGTCGATGTCAGAGGTGACAAGGTTCGGCTTGGTATAACCGCGCCGAAGCATATAACGGTGCATCGCAAAGAGGTTTATGAGGCGATTCAGCGGGAGAAAAAAGCGGCGGCGGAGAAGCAGAAACAGCAGTAGGTGAGTTTAGCGTGTGTGTTTAACCGGCCTGTCGGGAACGTTCGACGGGCCGGTTTTTTTGTGCGCTTATTTTTAAAGTAGCGGTGCCAATGTAATGCCCGTCGATTGTGCGGTAACGTTAGATGCTGTCCTATATTAGGATAAAATTGTCAGGGGAAACGTATGGGTTTTACCTGGTCTGAAAAAGATTTATATGTTAACGACTATCTGGTAAAAGAGACGATATAGAGAAAGCGGGGTGTATAAATACATATTGTGTGTTATTATCAAAGAAATTAATGCTGACTTTGGATAAGTCGGGGAAGAGCTTAAAAATACTAATATTTATTTTAAGGAGAAAGCAGATGAGGAATTTGTTAGCAGTGTTGATAGTATTGGCTGTATTGGGGGTATGTATGCCTTCGTATGGCGCAATAAACTCGGGGCATTACGTCCTGGTTTATAAGATGAGCTTGAAAGCGTCAAAGACGTTGTTTGACGTCAATGATACGAGCAGCTTGCTGTCGGGGTCGGTCGCGGGCTTTCTGGCGCTGGACATCAACGAACCCAACAGGGAAGTGATTGATTCGAACGCGGTGTTTTATATTGCGAAGGAAAAGGCGTATAAAGTCATTCCAGGCGGCGTTGCCATCAACCCGCATGACCCCTGCAAGGCCGAACTGCTGTCTTTAGCTGTAGCTGACCCGGAAGGCGAATTCTATATAGATGCGGCCGGTAAAGGCAAGGCGGTAAAAATATATGAGCCGAACAGGGCCGACGCAAATACGCTGGTGAAGGTATATGTTCCTGCAACTATGAAGGGTTCGGCAACTCTTTATGAGTTTGACGTTGTTTTGCCTGACGCTACGGAAACAGGAACAGGGATGGTATCGCTGTCATTAGATACCCAAAAGACAAGTAAGTACAACAGCGGCGGCAATACTGTTGATGAGGCCATCAATGATATAATTACCAACCTGATCAAAAAAGCCCCGAACGCCTGGACCAAGGAGCCGTTCATTCCGCGAGTGGATTAAACGCAGTGAGTCGGTTTGAATAAAGCCGAGAAGCAGCAAAGAGCAACAATAGAAACAGGTTCTTTTCCGGCCTGCCGAGAGTAATTCGCCAGGCCGGTTTTTTATGCGCCGCATTAGGGATAGCAGGGAACATCGTTCCCCTTTTGGGAGAGTTCATCTCTTTGCCAGGGAGACACGATGTTTCCTGACTATCCCACACACACTGCTTTTTACTCTTGACAGACCCACACCACCCATTATAGTACCGATGCTGAGTTAAGGCGGTCCAGCAGAACACAAACATTAAGTTACTGATTTAATTAAGGAGAAACAAAAATGAGGAGATTAATGGGATTAGCTGTGTTGCTTGTAGTTTTGAGTATGTGTGTGCCATCGTATGGGAATTTTTTCCTTATTTACAATGTATCCACCACGGTAAAAGGCGCCGACAGCGCAACAGATGCAAAGGCGACTGTTGCATTGAAGGGGTATCTGGTTTTGAATCTTACTGACGCCAACGGATATGTAGTGGACGCGAATCTGATTATGTATGGCAACGACGCCAACACCCCCAAAAAGCAGAAGGTATATGTCCAACTCAATTACAGCGACAGTGCTGATTACCTTAGTGCGGATGTATGGTATATCGGCGATTTGATGTTCGTTGATTTCTGGGGCGACAGTCCCTGGGATTTTGAAATTATGCTGCAGGGCAAGGCGTCATATAAAGACGTCGGCTGGGGAACAGGACCAGGCGACGAGGCATGGGCCGCCAGTAGCATTAAAGGAGTCAATATGGTGTGGGACAAGTTCCTGCTCGGCCCCAACGGCGACCAGGATGTTTCAGGAACGGCAACTGCATCAGCGTCGCTTGACCTCAAGACAACCAAACTTGTCAATAAGAATGGCTGGACGCAGGAAAATATAGTCGAAACAGGGGGAACTATCGCAGGCAAACATCAAAATAGTTTAATAGAGATACTGACGGCTAAGCATTACAACCCGGCGGTACTGCCAACTCATTAATAACCGGCAGCAGACGCGGCCAAAACCGCAGGATAACAAATTAAACATTTCACCGGTCTGACGAGAGTGATTCGCCAGGCCGGTTTTTTTATGCGCCGGATTAGGGATAGCAGGGAACATCGTCCCCATTTTGGGAGAGTTCATCTCTTTACCAGGGGGATACGATGTTCCATGACTATTCCACGCACACTGCTTTTTACTCTTGACAAACCAGCATCTTCCGTTATAGTACTAATTCTGGGTTGAGGTAGTTCAGGAGAATATAAACATTAAGTTACGGTTCTGATTAAGGAGAAAAAAATGAAAAGATTGGCGATGTGTTTGGTAATGTTGGCGATGCTGGTTGTTTGCTCGTCATCGTCTGGTGTCATTTTAGTTTACAAATTAAAAGCGTCGGGTTCCGGAATTGACACCAGCGCCGGTAACTTGCCGGCGAAGATTGCAATACAAGGGTATTTAGTGATGAATATCAATGATGCCGGTACCGTGCTTAGTGATGCGGCCCTTGTAATTTATGGAAAGGACGCCAGCAAGCCCAAGCCGCAAAAGGTTTATGTGGAACTCTATATGAACGATGCTAATGCGTTCCTCGATTTAAATATAGAGCGTGATGGTGATTACCGCGTCATTGATTTGGTGGCCGATGCAGGTCCTTTTAATTTCGAATCGATTTCGATTGGCAAACTCGTCACTCCCTTTAAAGGCGTTAACATACAGTGTGTTGCTAAGACAAAAGGAGCTGTTTGGGTAAGAGACGGTATGTTGCTTGATCCTGACCATGACCTTAGAGGAACAGGGACACTTTCCGCGTCACTTGACGTCAAGGACACCACAGCGATATATCAGGAGGTTTGGACTATGAACGAGGTCATTGTTACAGGTAAAACTATCGATGGTAAACATTATAACGGGATAAGAGGAATATTGGAGGCCAAAGGTTTCCAAAGATACAGCCCTGTCCCCTAACACCAGGCAGTTATAACGGCCAACATTAATAGTTAAGCATTCACAGTAAATACCGGCCTGTCGAAAGTGATTCGGCAGGCCGGTTTTTTTATGCACCGGTTTTGCCTTGAGAGAATCCATAAGGGCTGGTAAAGTAAGAGTAGTTTTGAGTGTTTAGTTTTTAGTTTTGAGTTAAGGAAAGTTGAAAGATGAGAGTATTACTAATTGGTAGTGGGGGCAGGGAAGATGCGATTGCGTGGAAACTGGCGCAGTCGAAGGAATTGAAAAAGCTGTACATAGCGCCGGGAAACCCGGGCACGGCAAGATGGGGTGAAAACGTCGCGATAAAAGCAGATGACGTGGCAGGGCTGGTCAGTTTCGCCAAAGAAAAGAAAGTCGAGCTTGTGATAGTCGGGCCTGAGGACCCGCTGGCTGATGGCGTGGTGGATGCGCTGGAGGCGGCGGGGATAAAGGCGTTTGGGCCGAGTAAGGCGGCGGCGCAGCTGGAAGCGGACAAGGCGTTCTCAAAACAGATAATGCGTTCGAGCGCGGTCTCAACTGCTGAAGGCAGGACGTTCACCAGATTCGAGGACGCCAAGGCGTACATAGCGAGCAGGGATGAGGCGGTGGTGGTCAAGGCAGCCGGACTGGCGAAGGGCAAAGGGGTAATAGTGTGCGACGAGCCGTCCGACGGGATATTGGCGGCTGAGAAGATAATGGTGGACAAAATATTCGGCTCAGCGGGCGATAAGGTCGTTGTAGAGGATAAGCTGATAGGCGAGGAAGCGTCGATATTGGCGTTTGTGGATGGCAGAAGCATTTATGTGATGGAGTCGGCGCAGGACCACAAGCCGATAGGGGATGGGGACACGGGGCCTAATACGGGAGGTATGGGGGCGTACAGTCCGGCTCCCGTGGTTACGGATGCGATGATGAGCCAGATTGAGCGGGAGATTTTAGTGCCTGTTGTGGACTGTATGAATCGCAACGACACGCCATACAAGGGCGTGCTGTACGCGGGGCTTATGATAACAGCGGGAGGGCCGAGGGTTTTAGAGTTCAATGTTCGGTTTGGGGACCCGGAAACACAGCCGATGCTGATGCGGCTGAAGAGCGATTTGCTGGAGGCCTGCTTAGCTGTTTGCGAGCAGAAGCTGGATGAGGTAACTTTGGAATGGGACAGTCGGCCTGCGGTGTGCGTGGTGATGGCATCGGGGGGTTATCCTGGCGATTATGAGAAGGGAAAGGTTATAACCGGCATAGACCAGGCCGAGCAGTTGAAAGATGTTGTCGTGTTCCACGCCGGGACAGCGATGAAAGATGGCTCGCTTGTGACGGCCGGTGGTAGGGTTCTTGGCGTAACGGCAGTCGGGGATACGATTGCTGATGCGAAAAAGCGGGCGTACGAGGCGGTGAGCAGGATAAACTTCGAAGGCGCGCGTTATCGGCGGGACATTGCCGACAAGGCAATAAGAGGCAAAAAGTGATTTTTGGTGACGAGAGTTTATGCCGTCGAATCTGAAAAAGTCGGGCAGGAAAAGCGGCGGCAGGAGGGCGGCGCGGTGGTTTCTTGAATTTGCGGCGACGAGCGTCCTGATATGGGCCGTTTTTGTTCTTGGAGGCCGTGCGCTGCCGCAGATTGCGATTGGGCAGCTCTCGGATTTGACGAATACGAGAATAGACGTTAAATCGGTCGAGTTCCGGTTTGACGGGTCTGTTTTTATCAAAGACCTTGTGGTTCGGCCTCGCAATTCGGCGGATTACGACAACTCCATTTTGAAGGCGGATACGGTTAGGGTGCATTTTCGGCTTGGCAGTTTGCTGACGCTGAGTCCCAGGGTGAAGGAAATATTCGTTGACGATTTTACGCTGAGAATTCAGTACGATTCCAACAATGGCCAGTGGAATCTGTCGGCGATGAAAATACAGTTGCCCGGCGGCAAGGTTGGCCGGCTGCCGCTTGTATGGCTCGAGCACGGCACGGTTGAGTACAGCAAAATCGTAAACGGACGCGTAGTGGTGATAGCAAGTTCGCCTGTGTCGGCTGGTTTTCGGCCCGCGAAGAAAATAGTAGGTGGGTACAGTTTTGATATTTCAAGCGCGGTCAGGCAGGATTTGAGCAAGAGCGCTATTTTCGGGAACTGGCAGCCGGGGCGAGTTATCGTGGGAGGCAGAATTTCGTCGAAGGACGTGCCTGGTTTTGAACGGCAATGGATGGTCCGGGCGATTGATGCGGAGCTGGCTTATGAGCCGAACAAAACCTGCGTGCTTACGGCGAAGATAAAGGGTTTTGCCTGTCCGCCGGGCGAATCGCGGAATTTGTTCGCGTTTGACACGGAGACGGTTGCGGACAAGGCGCCTTTTGTCAACGCGATACAGATGTTTTTCAGGCAATATAACCCGTCGGGAACGATTGATATTGATTTGCAGGCATCGGGTAATCCGAAAAAAATAAATGAAAGCAAAATAGAGGGCAAGGTTACCTGCAAAGACGTTGCGTTATGCGACCGCAATTTTCCTTATACGGTTGAGTATCTGACGGGGCAGGTTGAGTTGACCGAGAAAAGCGCGAAGTTGAGCAGTATAGTCGGTCGTCACGGGGCGGTGGAGCTTGTTTTTAACGGGTGGGCGAAGGATTTCGGGCCGGACTATAAATACAATTTGCAGATTGCCAGCGACAATATGCTGCTGGATAAAGACCTTTATAACGCGATTAACCGTGAGGAGCAGAAGTTCTGGTCGGAGTTTTCGCCGAGTGGTGTGGTAGCGACTAGTTATTCGCGGGTCAGGCAGTCACCGACGGACGAGCAGGGTGTTCTTACCGTGCAGTTGCTCGACGTGGAGGGCAGGTACGCCGGGTTCGGCTATCCGCTGAAGAACACAACGGGCAAGCTGGTGGTTGCCGACAATAATATGATTTTGTCCGACGTGGT
>PLLM01000037.1 GCA_003141275.1 Phycisphaerales bacterium | reverse complement strand
GGAAATCAGGTATAAAACCCACCCGCCGGATAAAAACGCCGGTATGCCGTGGCGCAAGCCGGAATGAAAGTAAAGCGCGAATGCGCCGATAAAAACCAGGCCGGTCAGCAGTTCGATAACAAAGTAACGGGGCGAAATACGCGTCTTGCAATACCGGCATTTGCCGAACAGAAGCAGCCAGGAGACAAGCGGTATGTTGTCGTAAAATTGAATGTGTTTGCCGCAGGATGGACACGCCGACGCCGGCTTAACGAGAGATTTATCACGCGGCAGACGGTAAATCACAACGTTGAGAAAACTGCCCACGCAACAGCCGATAGCAAAAAGAAATACTATCCAGAACCACATCGGCATTACTATTTCGCTTCCCTGCATTTATTTCGCTATTTCTTCTTAATGCTTCTGCTTACTGTCCCGGCCACCTGCATTGGCAATCCGAACAAACGGATAAAACCAATCGCGTCGGTCGGGTTATATTCCGCGCCCATTTTGAAACTGGCTAAAGCGCCGCTGTATAAGCTGAACGGGCTTTTCACTCCCGCCGGCGTGCACCGGCCCTTGAAAAGTTTAACCCGCACACTGCCGGTAACGTTCCGCTGGGTAACGTCGATGAAGGCGTCGAGCGCCTCACGCAACTGACAGAACCACTGGCCATAGTAAACCATCTCCGCGTATTTCAGCGAAACCTGCTGTTTGTAATGTGCCGTCTCGCGGTCAAGCGTAAGCGTTTCGAGCGATTTGTGGGCGGTCATCAGAATCGTCCCGCCCGGCGTTTCGTATGCCCCGCGTGACTTCATTCCGACAAGCCGGTTCTCTACCAAATCAATCTGCCCCACGGCGTGCTTGCCGCCGATTTCGTTCAATGTTTCGAGAAGCTTCACACTGTCGGTCGCCTTGCCGTCCAACTTAACGGGAACGCCCTGCTCAAAACCAATCTCCACATAATCCGGCTTATTGGGCGCCTTCGAAACAGGATTCGACATCACCCACAACTCATCTTTCGGCTCATTCGCAGGGTCCTCGAGGTCCGCACCTTCGTGACTTATGTGCCAGATATTCCGGTCGCGCGAATATATCTTCTTTTTGCTCTGGTCAATCGGTATCCCGTGCTTGTCCGCGTAATCAACCGCCGCCTCGCGACTGGTTAATTCGAACTTCGGGTCTTTCCACGGCGCGATGATTTTCAGCGCCGGGTCAAGGGCCATGTACGTCAACTCAAAACGAACCTGGTCATTACCCTTGCCCGTCGCGCCGTGAGCAACGCCCATTGCGCCTTCCGCGTGAGCAACGTCAACCTGGTGCTTTGCAATCAGGGGACGCGCAATACTCGTCCCGAGTAAATATCCATTTTCATAAATCGCCCCGGATTTAAGCAGCCGCCAGAGATATTCCTCGACGAACTCTTTCCGCAAATCCTTGACGATGCATTTCGATGCGCCGCTTGCGAGCGCCTTCTTCTTTATGCCCGAAAGCTCATCGCCCTGCCCTAAGTCAGCCGCAAACGCGATTGTATCGTAACCATACGTCTCTTTGAGCCAGGGCAGAATCACGCTCGTATCCAGCCCGCCGCTGTACGCCAATACTACCTTTTCCTTCTTCGCCATTTTCGTCCTCAATTAATGTTAGCAAAAAGGGGATTATACACACTTGGTCGTTGAAAGACAACGACGGTAACTTTTAGAAAAGTTTATGCTTGTTTGAAAACGCCTTCTCGGCATTGATTTCAAGAATGGGCCGACTTCGCTCGCGTTACGCTGTGTAAATCGGCTCAACAGCTTTAAGGATATGCCGTCGGCGGATATAGTTCTCGCTTTTCTCGACGGCTTGTCTTTCCACGAGGTCAACGTTTTGACCGAATATCTTCGTCAGTTCGTTCTGCATTTCGCCTAATTTGGCTGATTCGGGCACGTGCTGCTGTTTAAACTCGACCAGCACGCCGATTCCGCTGTTCGGGCGAAAATCGTCGTGCAGAACCGTGCCGAAAAGACCGAGGTCGCAGATATGGTGCTGCTGACAAAACGCTTCTATCTTGTCTTTTTGTATCGCTATATGGGTGCTCATATTTTCACCGCCTTTACCATCATTATACCACAAACCGAGGCCAATACAATGAATAGAAAGTAATTTCACCACAGAGAATACTTTCTTATTTGCGCTTCAGTACTTGCCGCATCGTCTCAACATTGGGACTCTTGCCAGTAAACAATCTGAACTGCTCAGCGGCCTGCTTGAGGAACATATCTACGCCGGAGATTGTCTTGCAGCCAATCTCTCTGGCGTGCTTCAACAGCANNGTGCAGTTGACGATTAGCTTTTCTTTCAGCTTATGTAAGCTGTCTAATGACGCGTAATCACATTTGAAATCGCGGGCCAAATGCTTCGCCCGCTCGACGGTGCGGTTATAGATTTTGATTTTCGCCTCCGCGTCCGCCAGCCCCGCGACAACCGCGCGTGCCCCTCCCCCTGCCCCGATTACCGCAACCGGCATTTTCCGCAGACCCGCCCTGTCAATGCCAAGTCCGGCGGTTATCGCGTCAATCGCCGCAATGCAATCGGTGTTGTAAGCCGACAGCTTTGAGCCGTTGATGATGATTGTATTTGCAGCGCCGATTCTTTCAGCGAGCGGGTCGATAACGCCGTCTTTTGCTTTGACGTAATTTATCGCGTATTCCTTATGCGGAATCGTTACACTAAAACCTTTGAAACCAAGCCACGGACGAGAAAGGATATTATCCATAAACGCGTTAAAATCCGCCTGCTCGCCCGCAACCAGTAAAGGCACATAAACCTTGTTCAAACCACGCTCGGCAAAACATGCGTTGTGAACAGCGGGACTTAATGAATGGGCAATCGGGTCCCCAATCACGCCATAAAATTCCGTTTGCGCATCTATTGAATCCCAGCGATAAAGGTCCCGCAACTGTTCGACCGTCGGCTGGCCTGGCGCGGTCGCTGTTTTTTCACCGATACTTGCGAACGTAACAAGGCCGTCAAATTTCTTCGTCAAAACCCTCGTCATAAAACCCGGCTCATCCATACAAAACGCAATCATCTCCCCCTTGGCGCCGTGCTGCAAATCGAGGATATCGAAACAATCGTTTATGTGATGCGCCGAATAAACCAGCTTCGGTATCGCGCCGGAAAATACGTTGGCAATCTCCCAGTAATGTTTGGTGATGCTCTTGAATTTCGTCTGGAAGTTATGGTCCGACAAAATCAGCCGCGTTCCTGTCCCCGTCGGAAGCGCAAGTGAAATCTTATTGCCAATCGCCACTGATATGAAATTCTCATATTCGACGTCTATAAATTCCGCCCCCGCCCGAACCGCCGCAGTAAGAACGTTCGTTCGCAAATCATTCGGATGACGAAGCGTCCCCCCCTGTTGATAATCCCGGCAGGTAACGATAATCGGCAGTCCCGGCGCAAACTGCCTGGCAGCATCGATAATCTGAAGGGCAAGGTCAACGGACAAATGCACAAGGTAATCGGTGCGTAATTCGAGAAGTTCCGCCCCCGCGGCGACCGCGGCCTGTATCTGCTCCTCGGCTTCCTGCAATGTCTTGGCCGCTATCGGAACCGCTAAATATGCCATAATCGTCTCCCGTGATTCGCAACTCGACAAACGAACATAATCCTTGAGAAACGCAGGACATATTACGAAATAAGAAAGGATATTTCAATCACGTTACAGAATTGATATATTTTGATGTTTGCTTGTTTGATGACTGCTATCTTAATCGCTTCGCCATTTCGGCAAGCTGAGATATCTCAGCAATTGGCAACGGATGCGTCAACGGAGCCGGGGACAATTGTTCAGAACCCCCGCAGGCAGTGATACCCCGCTCGCCTCGCTCCGCCATTGCTTTTTCGAGCTGGCTCAGTCGGGTCCTTACCTGCTCAAGCTCTTCTAACGTATGCTCAAGCATCCTTTCCATTTGCCTGATATGCAAATGGTCCGCAAGATTTAAACGATTCCCTGTATGTGAAGTTTGTGAGGCCGGCTGCGCTTGTCTGAATGCCTCAATAAACGACATATTGAAATTCCCCTAATAATAATTCTGCGACTGATGCCCCCGTATCTCGCCCTGGTATTATCTTATCACATCCGCTGCCAAAATTCAAGTATAGACGGCTCAGAAGACATACAACCGCAATATAATGAATAACAGCTATGGTATTATCAGTCCCTGCGCAAAAAATTTCCGCTTATCGGTTAAATCTCGACTCCTCCGGCGGATTCCTCCTGCTGCTTCTGGGCCTCTCTCTTAGTGATTTGTGAGATATTTCAGAAATCTTAAACTTCGGCTTAAATCTCTCTCTCGGTTGCGGCTGCGAATCAGGTTGCCGCTGCTTTTGCTGGTGTTGCTGAGCAGCCTGCCGTTTCGCTTCTTTGTCCAGCGATAGCGCACGTGCGCAAACCTGACGTGTCCCCTCATTGGAATGCCTGAGACCTTCTTCAAGCAGGGCCATTCCGTTTTTCTTCATCCTGCCGCGCATCTTGCGAAGCCCGTATGCGGCAGCACCCTTTGTGGCCCTGCATGCGGTGCCGAAAAGAGCTTCCTTGAGAATATCGAAACCGTCCTCCTGCATCCATGACAGATTGAACGCCGCATGCCGCGCTGCCGACGGATTCTCGCTGTACACTTCCTCCCGCAACCGCGCAAGCAACTCTATGGCTTTCTGGTCCTTTTCTCTACCGCTCGGTATTCGTTTTTTCAACCTCATAAACCCATCCCTTATTGCATCGGCAAGTATGTATCAGTTTCTTAAAAAAGCCCGGTTTTGTCAAGGCCTTTTTTTGGCATCCAGCGGGTTTTTATTGCCTATCTTAACAAGAGCAAATATGCGGCACTTTCAGGATTACACCGCCCGCCGGGCCTCGACAAACTTGATAATAGCGTAAATAGTGCGGTTATAAGCAACGTCTATATGATGTTTCTCCGCAAGGGCCAATACCTCGCCTGTGAGCGAATCGATTTCGGTCTTTTTCCCCGCCGCGATATCCTGCAAAGTTGACGATTTATGCTTAGCGGTATCAGGTACGAGCTTGTCGTAAAAAATCTTCAGAAAACCGGCGGAGGATGACCAGTGCGTCCGAAAGCCGGCGACGGTCATAACGGCAAAAACTTCCTCGATAATATGGTTCATCAAGTTCCTGCTGTAAGTATTTTCAGCAAGCGAGCCATAAGGGACGTCGAGAATCGCGCCTAACGGGTTAAGCGCGCAATTGTAAAGCATCTTGGCCCAGAGGTCTTTTTCGATATCGGGGATGGTTACAGCGGCAATGCCTCCTGCCGCAATCGCTTTGGCAAGCGGCTCAACGCAGGTGAGGTTGCAGCCGAAAAGCGAGCCGATGTGAATAGCGTCAGCGTGAACTGTTATCTCAACCTCGTTGGGTTTTCGCCGCGTAAAACCCGTAATCACCCGTGCGCTGTAAACACGCTCTTTCGAAAAATGAGCGGTGAATTTCTCCGCGTTGCCCCAGCCATTTTGACAAAGAACTATTTTCGTATTTTGCCCAAAGACGCCCGAATGTCTCGAAAGGTCTTCCGCCGCCTCGGCCGAATCAAATGATTTGACACAAACAAGAATAAAATCAAACGTTGTATTCCCGATTTCGTCTAAAGATTGCTCCGCTGTGAATGAGCTTGGCTCAGCGTGGAATTGCCCAAATATGCCCGTCCTGACTAAGCCCCCCTGCTTCAACTCACGAACAGTATCCGGCCTTGTAATAAGGCAAACCTCGCTGTCCGCCTTCAGCAGACAACTCGCCAGACCCAAACCTACCGCGCCGGCTCCATAAATCAAAACTCTCATCGTGACAAAGATTATAAACCCGCACCGATTAAGAGCAACTGCGTATTGACTATTTATTAGTGATGACTGATGATTATGAATAAAAACAGCCGGCACAGACATTGCCGGCGCCGGTGAGCATAAAGTGGACGAGCTAAAAGGACATCAGGTTATTTTCCGTTCCCTGCGATACAGGAACTATCGCCTTTTCTTCACGGGCCAGATTCTATCCCTTATTGGCACCTGGACACAGCAAATCGCGCTGCCTTGGCTGGTTTATCGCCTCACCGACTCGCCCTTACTCCTTGGACTGGTCGGTTTCGCAACCCAGATTCCTGCCTTCCTTGTCGCGCCCGTTGCAGGCGTTATGGCCGACCGCTGTAACCGCTACCGCATCCTCCTCGCCACACAAACACTTTCTATGCTCCAGGCCCTGCTCCTGACAATCCTGTTTTTCACAGGCCACATCAACGTCCCGAACATAATACTTATGGCCGTCTTTCTCGGCCTTATCAACGCCTTCGATATGCCCACTCGCCAATCCTTCGTCATTGCCCTGGTGGAAAACAAGGAAGACCTCAGCAATGCCATCGCGATGAATTCTATGATGTTCAACAGCGCACGCCTCATCGGCCCAGCCGTCGCCGGCATAATCATCGCCGTCTCGAACGAGGGCGTCTGCTTCGCCATAAACGCCGTCAGCTTCCTCTTCGTCATCGCATCCCTGCTCATGATGAAAATAACTTATCAAAATGCCAAACCTCGAACGACCGCTGTCCTGCACGAGCTTAAGGAAGGTTTCAACTATGCCTCCGGTTTTGCCCCATTAAGATACATTATGCTTCTGCTTGCACTGGTAAGCTTCATCGGGATGCCATATTCGGTGCTTATGCCCGTCTTTGCCCGCAAAATCCTTCATGGAGGCCCTATTACCCTCGGCCTTCTTATGGCCGCCGCCGGCTCCGGCGCTTTGACAGGCGCCATTTATCTTGCCTCAAGAAAAAACGCCCGCGGACTCACCAAAATTATTCCTTTATCCACCGCCCTCTTCGGTATCGGCCTCATTACATTTTCTTTCTCTCGTGTATTATGGCTATCCCTACCGTTGTTGTTCATAACGGGTCTTGGAATGATGGTGCAAATGGTCGCAAGCAATACAATCATACAAACCATCGTTGACGACGACAAACGAGGCCGGATTATGAGCTTCTACGTTATGGCCTTTATCGGCACCGCACCTTTCGGCAGCTTAATGGCAGGAACACTCGCCGCCACCATAGGCGCTCCTGATACCTTGATTATCGGCGGCGCATTGTGCGTCCTGGCAGCAGCCATGTTCGCTCGTAAACTTCCCGAACTTAGAAAAAACATTCGCCCCATATACGTAAAGCTCGGTATTATTAACGAAGTGTCTTCCGGTATTCAGGCCGCGGCAAACCTGACCGCCCCGCCCGAGGATTAACAATCTGTAAAATATAAAACTATGGCAGACGAAAAACGATACATAGCGGTTGACCTCGGTGCCGAGAGCGGACGGGTAATGCTGGGAATTGTCTCGGCAGAGAAGATTCGCCTCGACGAGATTCGCAGGTTCACAAACGGCCCAGTCGAACAAAATGGCTCTCTGTGCTGGGATTTTTCACGCATTATGTCGGAAGTCAAAACCGGTATCGGTAAAGCCGCCAAAGAATCCGACGACATTGCCGGCATCGGCGTCGATAGCTGGGGCGTTGATTTCGGACTGCTCGACGAAAACGGTAATCTCATCGAAAATCCCTATCACTACCGCGACAGCCGCACCAACGGGATGATTGAAAAGGCCTGCGAGCTGATGCCTAAACGTGAGATTTACGAGCATACCGGCATCCAGTTTATGCAGTTGAATACCATTTACCAGCTTCTTTCGATGCGGTTATCAAATTCACCGGCCCTGGCAAAAGCAAAACGGCTGATTTTCATCGCCGACCTCGTCTCGTATTTTCTCTCAGGAAAACCTTACGCAGAATACACCCTCGCGAGCACAAGCCAGCTTTTGAATATGCGCTCGGGCAAATGGGCATCCATAATCTTCCGCAAATTGAATCTCCCCCTTGATATTATGCCCGAAATCATCAGGCCCGGAACTATAATCGGAACACTTACGAACAAAGTCGCCAAAGAAATCGGTTGCCCGCCGATTCCCGTTATAGCAGTCGCTTCACACGACACAGCAAGCGCAGTCGCCGCCGTTCCCGCCGACGACAAAACCAGGTGGGCATACCTGTCCAGCGGAACATGGTCCCTGATGGGCGTCGACTCCGCAACTGCTGTCATAAACGACAAAACTTTCGCGTATCCCTTTACTAACGAGGGTGGCGTCGATGGCAAAATCCGCCTCCTCAAAAATATAATGGGCCTTTGGCTTCTGCAGGAATGTAAAAAACACTGGCAAAAACAAGGTATCGACCTCTCATATAACCAATTGACCGAACTGGCGGCAAAGGCAAAATCCGGTTCCGCTTCCATCGATGTCGATAACAGTTGTTTTCTCGCCCCCGGCGATATGCCCGCCCGCATAAACGAATATCTCCTCAAAACCGGGCAAAAATCCATCTCCGACAAGGGCCTGATGACGCGGATGATTCTCGAAAACCTCGCCAGAAAGTACGTCGAAACAATAAATCAGCTCGAAGATGTAACCGGCAATCAGCTCGATTGCCTGCACGTCGTAGGCGGCGGTTCGCAAAACGACCTGCTCAATCAGCTCACCGCCGACACCACAGGCAAAAAAGTGATAGCAGGACCAGTCGAGGCGACCGCTATCGGCAACATCCTGATACAGGCCCGTGCAACCGGGCAAATACAGGATTTGGCCCAGGCCAGAGCTCTCGTCCGCCGCTCGTTTGCGCCGTCGGAATTTCGACCGCAAAATCCCAACGCAAAAAAAATATCATAAAAAATTGATAAGACATTGCATCGCTCGAACAATATATATAAACTAACAAAATTGAGTTGATGTGTTGGATATATTGAAAGGCCTTAACTAAAAATATGTCGGACTTGCCAAAGACGCAACACGCCGTGCAGTTAGTCGCGGCAAACGAGCTGGTCCTTAACAAATCGAAACCGCTTGCCTCGCCGGGGCGACATCAGATTATATGTCGTGTCGAGGCGGTCGGTCTGTGTTTCAGCGACCTGAAGTTAATCAAGCAGTTCGCGGCACATCCTCGAAAAATGGAGATAGTAAGCGGAATCACTCCCGCCATACTTCAGGAAATCAGCAGTTACGTTCCATGTGATAAACCTACTGTGCCCGGCCACGAAACCGTAGTTCGCGTGGAGGCAGTCGGCGAAGGCATAACCAGATTCAAACCGGGCGAGCGTTTCCTC
Source organism: Phycisphaerales bacterium (assembly GCA_003141275.1). Taxonomy (GTDB): domain Bacteria; phylum Planctomycetota; class Phycisphaerae; order Sedimentisphaerales; family Anaerobacaceae; genus Fen-1362. Next base: position 10,507 of record PLLM01000037.1, on the reverse strand, counting down.
GTCGAGACCGATTACCGCTGGCTTCCTACCGCACAATCCACCAGCGCCTTTGGCTACAACTTCGAAGGCGCTCTCCAGGAATACGTCCTTATGGACGAAAGAATCATCACCTCTCCGCAGGGTGAATCGATGCTGATACCTGCCCCCGAAAAACTAAGCGCCTCGGCAATCGCCCTCATCGAGCCCTGGGGCTGCGTTGAAAACGCTTACGCCTCCGATGAAACCCAGCGCATCGAGCCGGACAACACAATGCTCATTGTCGCCGACGTAATAGTAACCCCCAACGACCTCACAGAACTGTTCAAGCAATGGGGGCAGCCCGCAAAAGTTATCTGGGCCTCACAATACAGGCCTCCCGAAGTCCCCGGCGTTAATATGGAGCTTTGCCCCGAAATCGCACGCCTGACCGACGCCAGTTTCGACGACGTGATTTATCTCGGTGCCAACCCGGACAGGGTCGAGGCACTCTTTTCAAAGGTCGGCCCGCAGGGTCTTTTCAACATCGTCCTCTGCGGCGAACGTTTCGGACGAGACATCGCCGTCCCAATCGGTCGGGTCCATTACGCGGGTATCCGGATAACCGGCGCCGTCGGCTACGAACCCGCCGACTCGATGAAACATATCCCCCAAACCAGCGAGGTCCGCAAGGGCGATAAAATAAACATCGTCGGCGCCGCAGGGCCTATGGGGACAATGCACGTAATACGCAACATCTACTCTGGCATAGAAGGGATAAGCATAGCCGCCGGCGATTCCGATGACAGCCGGCTCGCCACCCTGCTCAAAATAGCCGAACCAATGGCCACAGCCAAAAACGTCCCCTATAAGCAATACAGTCCAGTCAAAGATAAAATGCCCGAAGGCACCGACTATTTCGTCATTATGGCGCCTGCGCCGGAGCTTGCCGCAGCGGCAGTACTCAGCGCAGGTAAACGCGCGATTATCAACGTATTCGCGGGAATACCGGCGACGATGACCGCCAAAATAAACCTCGACGCGTACATCGAGAAGCAGATGTATTTCGTCGGAACAAGCGGCTCAGTCCTCGAAGATATGAAACGCGAGCTGGCAAAGCTCGAATCAGGCGGCCTCGATACCAATATCTCCGTCGCTGCCGTATGCGGCCTCGACGGCGTCCTCGACGGAATCCGCGCCATCGAAAACCGCTCCATCGCCGGAAAAATTATCGCCTACCCCGCCTGCAAAGGATTGCCTCTCACCATGATTACCAAAATGACCGAAAAATTGCCGGACGTCGCCGCCTGCCTCAACAACGGAATCTGGACCGCCCAGGCCGAACAAAAACTCTTCGAAAAATACGCTTCCCCTGCGTCAAATGGATAAGGTACTTGCTGACCTGATAAAAATATCAAACACAACGGGCAAAGACCCCGCCCTTACCCAGGCCGCCGGCGGCAACACCTCCGTCAAAACCAGCGACGGCAAGTTTATGTTCATCAAGGCAAGCGGCACCGCCCTCAAAGATATGAACGCCCATCGCGGCTGGCGAAAACTCCGCCTCGACAAAGTTATCGGCGTCATCAAAGATAAGTGCCTCGCCAAACTGCCCGCTGCCAGACGCGAGCGGGAAATCATCAGCCGACACCTCATAAGCTGCTGCGACGGAATCGCAAGTACAGCCCGCCCTTCCGTCGAAGCCAACCTGCACGCATTATTGGATAAATTCATTATTCATCTGCACCCCTTAGTAGTCGGCGCTTATGTCAATTCCAAAAATGGCCGCAAAGAAATTACCAAACTCTTCAAATCCGAAAAATTCCCGCCGCTGTGGATTCCCTATGCCCCGCCCGGCTACCCGCTCGCGATAAAAACATCTCGCCTCGTAACCGCCTATGAAAATCGTTTCCGCCAAAAACCCGCCATTATATTCCTCGCAAAGCACGGCCTGTTCGTAACCGCCAAAACTGCCCCCGACGCTATGCGCCTCCTGCACAAAGTCCTCAATCGCTGCGAAAATAATCTCCCGATATTAAAAACATTACGCCTTAAACCGCCCGCCGTGAAAAAAATTCTCGCAGTCAAATCCGCTATCCAAAAAGCCGTTCTTAATACAACAGGCCAGCGCCTCCACGTCACCTTCATTTACAATAAAGCAATCGCCTGTTTTTTACACCGCCCCGACGCCGCCAAACTCCTCGCGATGGGCCCACTCGAACCCGCCGAAATGGTCTACGTCAACGGAACTCCTATGTGGGTCGAAACTCTTTCTGCGGAAAAAATCGCCTCGGGAATGAGAAAAATAGTCCGACAGGGCAACAAACCCGTCTCCGCTTTCCTTGTCAAAGGCATCGGACTTTTCATCGCCGCCGACAAAAAAACCGAATCAATCGTAAAGGACTTCGCCACAGGTACAACCCTTGTCCGCTTATGGGCCTTGCATTTCGGCGGCCTCGTCCCACTCACCAAAACCGAACAAAATTTCATAAAACGTCTGTATCTCGCCTCGTAGCGCAGCGCAGACCCCCGCGCTTAGTTTTGCGTAGCGAAGTCCCCACGGCCACTTTTCGAAGAAAAGTGTGGGGGGTCCGGCGAAGCAAAACTGCGGGGGGCAGCTTAACCTTTTAATTCTTCGCCTTCGTATCACGCCCAAAATAATAAATCGGCTGATGCCTGTGCTCGCTCGTCGTGTAATACCCCGCCCCGTTGGCGTCGAAGCAAATCGCCTCCCCCTGCTGCTCTAAAATAATCGGAATCGAACACTCGCTGCCCTCGAACGCCTTCCACATCGGCTCGGTCTTAGGCCGAACCCACAGCGACGCCGCGAAATATCCCCTTACGATAATCTCCCGCCCATCAGGCGAAATGTCCCCACCCGTCGCCATCCCCCAGTTAAGTTTAGCAACCAGCTCTAACGTCGTCTTTCCCGTCGTCGCCTGCGGATAAGCCGCCCGATAAATCTTGCTCGTCTGCTCCTTTGAAACGATATAAATATCTTTCGTCAGCGGGTCGAGCAGCAACGTTTCCGCGTCTCTCGGCCCATCGGGATAAACCAGCTCAATCGTCTCAACGTTCGTAAGCGTAACTTTTGCGGGTGCTTGATTGGCGTCAACTTTTGGTTCAGGCACGCGATAAATTTTTATGCTCTTGCACCTCGAATCATTATCGCCGATTTCCCCGGCATAAATATAATCGACATTCGGCTCCGGCCCCGGCCCAATCGCGATATCCTCCCAGTTGCGGTCCTTCGCCCCCTCAAGATTATACACCCCCAGATGCTTTCCATCAGGCGTTATCGCGTAAACGCACGCCGGCCCATAATCGTTGTGAATCCACAACACCCCCGGATTCTTCCTGCTCGCCGCCAGTCCCGACGCTCCGCCTATCAGCGCCGACTGAACCTTGCCAACCTCGTGCCCCGCCAGAAACTTCGGACAATCCCCCGACACAGACCGACACCCCGCCGACAAAACCAAAACCATCAATGCGATTTTCAAAAAGCGTTCTATCATTCTTTACGGGTTCGCCGCCAGTTCTTGTGCAAGCTGATGATACTTCTCGTGTGTCCCTTCGCCCATTTCCTCCGCCTCTGCCTTTTCAAACGCCTCCGACAAAGCGGTCTGGTCTCCGGCAGTGAGAATATTGTCGGCCATAGCGAACAGGACGTTGTCCTCCTTGCTGATGTGCTCTTTGAGCAGCTTGACGTATGCGGCCAGATTCTCTCTTACCTCCCGAATCGCATGCCTGTCCCCCATGCGTGCCTTGCCCAGCGCGTCAGCGACCGCCTTTAGCCGATTGCGCCCGTGCTGATGCTCAGCCAGCATCACCGCGATTGGCCCAACGTCGGGCCTCATCCCTCGCTGCTCTAAAGCGACAAAAAAGTGCTTTTCCTCCTTTGAATGATGACATCGGTCGATAAAATTGCGGAAAAAATCGAGCAGCTTATCAATCTTGTCGCCGTCCATCTTGCCTGCCGCTTCAATCGCCTTGGCCTGTTTCTCAGCCGCTGCCAAAACAAGCAGGATTATCTTGTGTTCCTGTTTGAGCGTTTCTGTCGGTTTCATCAAAATTCCCTTAATCCAGTCATTCTCTTTATACTCGCCATAGCCACCTGCTTATGGATTTTAGATTCGCCCAAGAGACTTGTCAACCACGGCATTTACCTCGGCGTAGTTCCTTAACAAAGCCGGGTAGTCGAAGACGAAGTCGGGTCAAACCCATTAGGTACAAGAGATGCTAATGCTACTATAAGAAAGTTTTTAGTTGCCCCTACTTGCCCCTTGTTGCCCCTCGTTTTTGTGTGTGTCGAATGGAGGGCAAGTTGATTTTTAAGCGAAAAATGAGGACTTGTTTTCGGGGGTTGGGGGTTGTTTTATTGTTAATAGTCAGTAAGATAAAGAAAAACAATATCCATGGTATGGAGACCTGATAAATGATTACAGACACTCATAAAACTACTGCAAAGTCCCTTTTTGGAGAAGTCGCAGTAAATCGAACCGATATGCCTTTGTTTGTGAACAAGACAAAATTTATAGAAGCAATTCAGCAATTCAAAGAGCAAGACAATCTTTCGAAACTTAGATTCGTCGTATTGGATTTGCAAAGTAATCTAAACAGCGTGAAAGACGACAAGATAGGCATTCTAAACATTCATAGCAACGGGGATACAGTAAAGATTAGTCAGAAACACCTACTTGAACAACTTGACCAAATAGCTGATTCCCAAACACTGGAGCGTGCAAAATACTATACTGAACGTCTTGAAAAGGCCATGACGGAAATCCGGAACAATAAAATTAATGATATAAATCTAAATCGCTGGAAAGAATACGAGGACATCTGGACAGATAGTCTTTGGATGATTGACAAACGGGACAGCACAGGCGTTCATACGGCAGGGTATTGGGGCAATTTCATCCCACAAATTCCAAACCAGATGTTGAGGCGATATACCAAAAAAGGTGAATGGGTGCTGGATCCTTTTGTTGGTTGTGGAACAACTTTGATTGAGAGCCAAAGATTAGGAAGAAATGGGATTGGTATAGAACTACAGGAAAGTGTGGCTAAAAGGGCAAAAGAACTAATTGGCTCAGAACAAAATAAGCACAGTGTTGTCGCCGAAGTTGTGACCGGCGACAGCACTGAATTGGATTATGCGGAAATGCTTAGAAAGATGGGACAAAAATCCGTTCAAATGGTGATTATGCACCCCCCCTATTTCGATATTATCAAATTCAGTAAAAACCCCAGAGACCTGTCTAATACGCCCTCTGTTGAATCATTTTTAAATAAAATGAATATGGTAGTTGAGAGGGCCGGTAAAATTTTAGACAAGGGACGGTATCTTGTTCTTGTGATTGGAGATAAGTTCTCACGTGGCGAATGGATCCCGCTGGGATTCCTGACAATGCAGGAGATTCTAAAAAAAGGATTTATGCTAAAAAGCATAATCGTAAAGAATTTCGAGGAAACAACCGGGAAAAGAAATCAGAAGGAACTCTGGCGATACCGAGCGATGGTCGGCGGATTCTACATCTTCAAACACGAATACATTTTTCTGTTTAAAAAATAGAAACCATGGACTTAAGATTTGGAAAGAGAATTGAAGAAACAATTGCTTTTCAGATATTGTTTAGGTTATAAGATAATATGCCAACGACTCATGTTTTTATAGTAGATAGCAATACTTTTAAGTTTCATTTGGAATATCAATTTGCGGGCACTGGTGCTTCTGAAAATATTATAGACTTTAATAACGCCGCAACGACCCAATTACATCATTCAACTGAGAATAATTTGGTTAATATGATTGCTGATTTTCAACGCATAAGAAAAGATGATTTTATTGCTTTTTATGTCCGAAGGGGTGGAGACTACGAAGGAAAATTTTTTGGGATATTTAAAGCAAAATACAGCTTGCCATTTTTAGATAATAATGACGGTAAGCAATTTTTAAGGCAGCAATTAAATAAATCGTTAACTTTTCGGACATTAATAGAGCCGTTTGAAGTATACGCAAAAGGTGTTACCGAATGGGAAGCATTAGATACAATACGTGGTTTATCCTCTCCCAATCAAATGTTATGGAGTTTGATTTATAGGAAGCTGAAAGCAACGAGAGGAAATACAATGATAACGCTATATGAAAGCGAACGTTTGTTCAAGTTATTGAGGGATAAAAACTTAAGACAAACATTAAATAATAACCTCAACTATACATACGAAAATTCTACGCAAGAAATCGTTCTTAGCGAAAACCAACAAAATTATACTGGGCGGCAAGATGCCATAAATATTTTGCCTAGATTATTAAATAAGTATATGAATGGTCAAGCATTTGAATCTCATTTACAGGCTTATATTGTTGAAAATATAGGCAGAAACACAAACCAAAGTCTGGACAATTCCTTGCTTAATGGTTTACAAATGGAATGGTTGGGCAATGAAGTATATTGTGGTGTTGGTATGCAACGTATCGATGTCGCTATGTCTTTGGTTAACAACAATTCTAAAATAATGGAAGCAGTTGAATTAAAAGCGGTTGAAGCAAGCACAGGTAATATTCGCCAATTGCAACGGTATGTAGATTGGTTGGAACAATATTATATCCCAAATCGTATTAGCGATATTCAACCAGCTTTAGTGTCCAAGAAAATAGAGGATAAATCCCAATCTTACTACAAAGATATTATTGACAGCTTTAAATTATTTAATGGCCGAAACCCAAACTGTATGCCATTGAAATATATTGAATATGATATAAGCAATGACGACCTTGTTTTTGGTCAGATATTTTATTAAACGTTTATTGTCCTTGTTTTAATATCTGCATATAAAATCGGGCATTAAGAATTAAACGCTTCAAGCAAATCCTTTTTCCTAAGCAAGGGGTATTTACGTTGATACCCAATCTTAATTTATAAGTTCATAACATCACATAGATTATTAAGATTAAATCTGAATTTGTAATTATTTCGATGGTTATGGACTTGGTATTCACCGATAGATAAACCATCATATTTAACAGTGCAGCTTTCGTTCCAAGTACCAATATCTTTTGTAAATGAAAATCTTTCTTTTAGCCAAGCAAAGGAAGATATAGATTTTTTTTCAACAATCTTATAGCCTTTATTTCTCTTATCAAAATACAACCACAAAAGATAGTCACAATCAAACAGATGTTCAATATAAACAGGCATCATCTCATGGCTTTTTTCTAAACATAAGGCTTTAAATTTATCATAGGTGATTTTTTCATTAGGATCGTTATATAAATGCCTGAAATATCTGTCAAAAGTGCCGCCGCCAGGCTGCCCGCACTCAGAAGGGCAAACTTTACAATTAGAATTCTTAGTGGTTTTGACAGAAATGGTCTCATTATTGATACCATAAAAATCAACTACGCTTTTACTTTGCCCTCCATGATTACCGCTCTCAAGACCAGAATGCCTTACGATTTTGGGTAGTTTTTTACAAGCGTCTTCAAGATATGGTCTTATTTCAATTTCTAGCTGGGGGATACTCCTTCTTAATAAATTACTAGAATCTATTCCGTTCAAATCGCAAATTACTTTTTCCGCAGTTTGCCCAAGACTTTCATTATTAATATCCATTTATAAGGCCCTATTACGCTGCATCAATAGTCCGGATTTCAAAAAAATCTGATTTATTCGATTAGGTAACATGCTACTTCAGTAGATCACTTGGAGAACATTTTAAAGCTTTGGCTAGAAAAATGATGTTAGCCAGTGAGATATTTCGTTCACCACGTTCGACAGAACCAACATAGTTTCTGTGTAAGCCCGATTCAAATGCGAGCTTTTCCTGAGTAAGTCCAAGCTCTAATCGTCTTTCCCGAACCTGCTTTCCAAATTCAGCTATAGCCTTGTAAGCCTTTGTTTTCTTATGCATAATTAAGTATGGATATTAAAACTATGGTCACTCTCCGTCTACACACTATAAGTGGTATTGTGGCTGATATTTTTAAAAATATTAAATCCGCCTTGTCGATAAATAAGAGAAAGCGTATGTCGCAAAAGGCGATTTATAAGCATAAGAAGAGCGGGGATTTGTTTGCAATCGAGACCGATGAGAAAGGGGCAGTCTTGTCAACCAGCGGGCCTTTATTGTTCAAAGGGCTTGACCCGAAGGTGCTGGATTATGACGATTACTGGAATCCGGATGTTTCGGCCAACATAGAGGATTTCGAGCGGCTGACCAAAGACGACTATCGTGACATTCTCTATAAAAACGGCTTTATCCGGGATAACTCACAGCGGCATTTATTCTGAAAACCAATCCGCGTCTAAAAATTCTCCGCGTTTTAATCCTGAGCTTGCCGAAGGAATCCGTGGAATCTGTCCGCCTTTGGCGAGATCTCGCCCGCCTTCGGCGAGGCGGATGGCTAAAACAAATCGACACTTGTTCGCCGCCAGTTTGGCGGAATCGGCAACCTGTCCGCTGAACGCCGTACGCTGTCCGCCGTCCCCCAATTTCCCTTGATTTAAGTCCCGCAATTTGATATACTGAAATCGAAGCGAGTGAGGGAACATCAGCTAATATCTTTATGGCATCTTGAGTTATTCCGGCACAAGCCGGAGGGGCAGAAAAATGGGCGGGTGGTTTGAAATAGCAGGCGTAATAACAGCCGCGTTTTTAGGGGCCGTCGCAGGCCGTTCATTTTCCCGTCTCAAAAATCCGCACTGGGGCTGGGGGTACTTGCTGCCCCTGACGCTCATCTTTTCACTGGCCCTCATCACTTACGCCGGCTTAAACGCTTTTACCCCGTTCTTTGCCTGGATTTCGTCGGGCCGGCTGCGTTTCGTCATTATCGCACTTTCCGTCACTATGGGTGCTATGACCCTGATTGGCCGACTCACAAACCGCATCGAAAAAGCTTTCCTCTTTGTCGTTATGATTTGCGTCGTCGCCTGGGGGGCGGTCATGCCCTTCGCATACCCATTGATAATCAAAAACAACCTGGCCCGGCTGCCAACCTTAATCGATGCCGACAATGTCTGCTTCCAAAGCACCCCCTACACCTGCGGCCCGGCTGCGGCCGTTACCGCACTTAGTCACCTCGGCATCCGCGCACATGAAGGCGAATTAGCCATCCTCTCGCACACAAGCCCAATTATAGGCACTATGCCGTGGGAGCTTTACAAAGCCATTGAAGACCGCTACGCCGGCAACGGTATCGATTGTCAGTTCCGCCACTTCGACTCAATCAGTCAGTTGCGCGAGGCAGACGTTACCCTTGCGGTGATAAAGGACGCCTTCCTGCTCGACCACTGCGTCGCCGTCATTGAAGTCGGCGAAAACACAGTAACCATCGGCGACCCGGTCTTCGGCAAAATCCAAATGTCCTATAAGGATTTTCAGGGCATCTGGCGTTTCTACGGCATCGCCCTGAAACTCAATCACACATAAAACCCGGCATTATCGGTCCTCGAAGCGTAGCGAAGACCCCCGCGCTTAGTTTTGCGAAGCAAAACTGCGGGGGTGCCAAAATCCTCAAAAAACCGTGTAATCTGTGGTTCAGCCATCCTACCTTTATGTCGATGAATCGATGCCGGCTTACCGGACAGCGTGTTAAGTGTTTAGATTAAACATCTTGTCGTCTTAAAAAGGGTTGTAACGAGCGAGGGATTATGGTTGACGTAAAAACAATACTTACAATGGCTATCGAGCAACTCGCAAGCGACGTGCACATCAACGTTGGGTTGCCCCCCATTCTCCGTAAAAACACCGACCTGATAGACATGGACTTTCCCATTATCAGCAACGAGCACGCAAAGGAAATGGTCCTCGGTATGCTCGGGCCGGAACGTTATAAGAAATTCGAGACGCTAAGGGACGCCGATTTCTCAACCACCCTCGACGACGGCCACCGCTTCCGTGTCAACGCTCACTACCAGAGAGGGACCATCGCCATCGCTTTCCGTCTCATCCCGAATCAGATTCCTTTGATTGACGACTTGCACCTGGCCCCAATCGTAAAAGACCTCACCGACCTGCCGAGAGGGCTCGTCCTCGTCACAGGCCACACAGGCGCGGGCAAAAGCACAACTCTTGCCTCGATGCTCGGCGTCATAAACGCAAAATACCGAAAGCACATAATCACCCTCGAAGACCCCATCGAATACGCCCTCGAAAACAGGATGTGCGTAATCGAACAGCGGGAAATCGGTTTTGACTGCCCAAGCTTCGGCTCCGCCCTCAAACGCGTTCTGCGTCAGGACCCCGATATCATAATGGTAGGTGAAATGCGAGACCTCGAGACCTGCCGCTCAACCGTTACCGCAGCCGAGACGGGCCACCTTGTCTTCAGCACCCTGCACACAATTAACGCCGCCCAGACCATCGAGCGTATCATCGATATTTACCCCGCGGGCCAGCAAAACCAGATTCGAACCATGCTCGCCAATACACTCCAGGCCGTTATCTCACAAACCCTGTTCCGTCGCGTTGACAAGCCGGGAATGATACCTTGTACCGAAATACTGCTTTGCACCTCGGCTGTCCGCAACTGCATCCGCGAAAACCGCAT
>PLLM01000015.1 GCA_003141275.1 Phycisphaerales bacterium | reverse complement strand
AAAATCAGCACCGCCGAAAACCTTATCAGAAGCGTTATAAAAAAACGCCTCCCGCAGAACCTTAATACCATTAACGCCCTGCTTGCGATGAACCAGACCCTCTTAAAGGAATATATCCAGGCAGGCGATTCCCCCAGGGCCGCCCCCATCCAGCGCCGCCTCAACAGAAACCGCCGACGCATCGCCACTCTTCTCGAAGAGCTGAGTTTGCGCACCAGCAGGATAGCCCCGATGAAAGACAAGCTCCACGGCATAGCCGTGAAGATGCGGCAGTTACAAGGTATCATCGACGCCGGGCTGACCAAAGATTATGTTGTTGAAGATATCGACGCCATGAAGCAGGAGCTTACCGGTCTTCAGGACCTCATTTGCGAAACTCCCGCCCAGCTTGACAGGCGTCTCTACGTTATCGAATGTATCTTCTCGCAATACGAAAAAACAAAGCGAATGCTGTCGAGCGCAAATTTGCGCCTCGTCGTTTCCATCGCCAAAAAATACCGCAACCGCGGCCTCAGTTTTTTAGACCTTATTCAAGAGGGTAATACCGGCCTGATGCGCGCCGTTGACAAATACGAATATAAAAGGGGTTACAAATTCAGCACCTACGCGACGTGGTGGATTCGGCAGGCGATTACCCGCGCGATAGCGGACCACGCCCGGACCATTCGCATACCGGTGCATATGATTGAAACGATGAGCCGGCTGCGAACCGCGGGCAAAGTCCTCACGCAGCGACTCGGCAGAGAACCCACCATCGAGGAAATCGCCAAAGAAGCGGTGATGAGCATCGACGAGGCACGCAGGGTGCTGAAAATATCGAGACACCCAATCTCCTTAGACAGGCCCATCGGCGACAGCGAAGACAGCAACTTCGGCGATTTTATCGAAGACCATGCCGTCGATTCCCCCGTCTCGACCGCAACCCAGTCAATGTTGAAGGAAAGAATCGAGCTGGTCCTCAAAACCCTGTCGTATCGCGAACGCGAAATCATCAAACTCCGCTACGGCATCGGCGACGGCTACACATATACCCTCGAAGAAGTCGGCAGAATCTTCAAAGTTACCCGCGAACGCGTCCGGCAGGTCGAGGCCAAAGCAATAAGAAAACTCCAGCACCCCGTCCGCGCTCGTAAACTCGAGGGCTTCCTGGACCATAAACAGCCTCCACCCGTCTGGCCATCGTCGAAGGAACTGCCTCCACTGGTTATTGAATAGGGCAGTGGAAGACAGCGTTTAGCCCTTCGACTGGTTCGACAAGCTCACCACAGGCAAGTTCCCCGGCCTACGGATTGCCGGGGCAGGCAGGGCTGGAAAACCGGCTTGGTCCTATAAATAAGGGTTTTGCCGGGCTGTTAAAAGGGTTGAAACCCCGATTTGGATTGCCACGGCCTGCTTCGCAGACCTCGCAATGACAAAATGATTCCACTGCCCCTAAGGGGTAAACTGAGGGGGCAAAGTGTAGGGGGCGTTACGGCAGCAAAACAGAGGGGAATCTTAAGGGTTTTGGGCGGCTCGGCGGGCTCCCACACCCCTTAGGGGTAGCTGTGGGGGGCTGTGCGTTTTTTTTATTTTTATTGCTTGCTTTGGGTGGGTTTTTGGTATAATACCGCATTCAGGAAGGATACCCCAACGTCCCTCAGGAGTATCCTAACTATTAGAAAAATTGAGGGGCAAAGTTTTAGTGTGTGGTCCGCAAGGGCCAGAGGAGTTACAGTGAGTACAGGTAAAGTAAAGTGGTTTAACGGCAAAAAAGGATTTGGATTCATTGTCCCCGATGAAGGCGGCGAAGAGCTGTTTGTCCATCATTCGGAGATTAAGATGGGCGGATACGCCGACCTTCAGGAAGGTCAGGCGGTATCTTACGATGTCGGTCAGGGCAAAAAAGGCCCATGTGCCGTCAACGTCGTCCCTCAGTAATACACCGAATATTAAACCGGAATAAAGGCCTCGTGAAGTTTCGCGAGGCCTTTTTCTTTTAACCCCCCGCAGTTTTGGCCCCCGTTGCTTTCTGGTGAAAGCAGGACACGGGGGTTGGGCAAGGCCCAACAAAACGAGACGCGGGGGTCTTCGCTTCGCTACGAGGGGCCTTTTTCTTTTGTGCCCAACAAAGATACTCGATACTTGATACCGCCGAAGGCGGAATACAGGGCAAAATTATTTCGACAGCGGGTTGAGAAAAAATAGGCGGGAAAGATTATGTCCTAACTGCGACTAAATCTTACTTGGGACGGAAAATCTTAACATCGTTGTTGATTTTCGTCTTGCCAGTTTCAGACTTTAGCTTACCTTCCTTGAGCATATTCTCTATCGAGTGTCTGATCTCTTTAACAGCGAATTTACAGAAATGTTCTCGCACTACATTTAAGATTACAGTTCCACGATTCGTTGGTGTTTGGACATGATTGAGTACGATTCCTGGCAGAGTTTCAATATCTGGTACCAAGCTGGTGGGACGCATTTCGAAAAGAGTAGGGTCCTTAGGTTTCGCCAAGTCAGCCAACACTCGTTGGCTTTCGACCATTCCATCATTCATTAAGAGTAATGCGTCCGGATGCCTAGAACCGAAAATCAGGAAATACTTCGGGACTGAGTGATTTGGCATTGCCTTCATGGGATGTTGGCAAACCTCTTTGAATCTTACTGAGAGACGGGCGCAAATATCATCTGCCAACTGTTGCACTTTCTGAGGAAAGGTTAAAGGGGACATGAGAATTGGTTGCCACCAAGCGCCTCCCACCACATTATTGAGATTTATTACTGACGGCGAAGTCACAATCGGGGCGTCAATTTCCTCTTGGTCTTCGGTTGCAGGGTCAGAATTAGGAACAGCAAGTTTGAGGGCTGCCAAACCCCGACGCGCGAAACTTAGTGCGTTGAAATTCAAAAGAACTTCGATGCTCATTTTGGAAACAAACAGGTGTTTAAATACCTTCTCCATCTGAGCCCATTGAAGCCCTTCGACAGTCCACGGGTCTATATATAGAAAAACACTATGGCTGCTCGCTAGTTTTTCAATGTCTTGAATGTACTCATGAAACTCACCTTGTTTGGCTTCAGCAAAAGGAAATGATTTAATTGAATTGTTCAACGTCGAGAAAAGTTCTGGGTCTGGTTCTATACACATAACTGATACGGGTACCGGAAACCCTTTTGATCGCACTTGATCGACACATTTACAGATAATTAAAGGCGAACCATCCTCTCCGTCTCCGAATTTTCCGGGTCCAGCGAATGCGTCTACGATTAGTATAGGTGCTCTTTGGGTTGCAATCTTATATAGGTACGGAGTCAGATAGCATTGGAGAATGTTATCTTTTCTCTTAGACCATGGACGCTTCTGATTGAAAAACGAATTGTCTGCCTTGTGTCCCATTTTGGTGTGTGGATATGTTCCTATCTATATCGACTGGCATTTGGCTATATGTTTGGCCCTGGAGGATTCGGCCGGCGAGTTTTTTGCGTACGCCGCCCCATTGTTTGAAGAAGAATGGAATGCCTGCTGTGAGACACTGGTCGCGAATATCAACAACCCACTTCGAGTCCATTGGTCTTGCGCCGGGGCCGGATTCACCGCCGGCAATGACCCAGTTGATGTCTTCGAGGTTTATATTCGGAATAGGCCCTAAAAGCGGTTCGAGCGATAAGAATTTCACAGCGGCAGGGGTTTTCCTCAGATGGTCGATTCGCTCCAAATAATCAGCGGTTTCTACGGTAACGCCGGCCCACAGATTTTTCGGCCAGGGCAGGTCGCAAGCCATCTGCTGAAGGCGCGACGACCGTTTGGTGAGCAACTGAAATTGATGCTGCGCCGCCTTTTTCATTATGCCAAAGCATTCGGCCACGAAACTATCCGGGACGAGACGATGAAACATATCACCCATTGAATTGACAAAAATATTTCTGGGGTTGCGCCATTTGAGCGGCAACTCAAGCATGTGTTGATGAATTGTTACGTTGAAACCGTTGCGGTAGTTGGGTTGCCCCATGGCTTGTAATCGCAACGCCATTCGTTCGGCATAGCAATGCTTGCAGCCGGGGCTGATTTTTGAGCAGCCGGTGACCGGATTCCAGGTGCATTCAGTCCATTCTATTTTTGAGTTCTGAGCCATAGCTTCACCCAACCATTATATCGGGATTGGCTCATCTTTGGGATAAAAAAACGGCGCATTCTATTATGTAATTACATAAAATTCAGTGTCGCGGATTGGCCATGATATTTTCTCGCGGCCGCATCGTGCCTTACCTGTCCCGAGCGTAGTCGAGGGAGCGTCTTAGCGGCTAACCGGGCCTCTTATCAACTACCCGGCTTTTGTCGTCAATATGGCGGAGGGATTTTGGCTCGACCAGCGTAATTTTGGCATCGACGTCGAGGATTGTCTTGATGCGTCTGGAAAGTTGAGAGAGCATATTTTCGACCGATTTCAAGCCATCGAGGAAGGGAATCGTGTCGGAGATTTCGACTTTGATTTCTAGGGTATCGACGCCCGCTTCACGGCCGAGGATGAGCTGGTAATTGGAACTGATACCCTCGACATCGCGCAGAATCTGCTCGATTTGCGACGGGAAAAATTCCACGCCGCGGAAGCTAATCAGGTCATCGGTCCGGCTGAGGACCCTGGCCATACGAAGAAAGGTCCTGCCGCAGGCACACGGCTCAGGATTCAAAGACGTGATATCGCCCGTGCGGTAGCGAATTAACGGGAAGCCCTCTTTTGTGATTGTCGTAAGCACCAACTCGCCTTCCGGGCCGATGCCAACGGATTCGAGCGTCTTTGGGTTGATGATTTCGATTAGAAAATGGTCTTCGTTGATATGGAGTCCATCTCGCAGGTGACATTCACCTGCGACGCCGGGGTTCATTATCTCGGTAAGGCCGTAAGTATCGGTCGAGGTGATGTGCAGCCGTTTTTCTAATTGCTTACGCAACTGGTCGGACCAGCGTTCGCCGCCGAAAAGCCCGTGTTTTAAATGCAGCGATTCAGTGTGAACACCAAACTCCTCCAAGCCAGCGGCGATATTGACCGCGTGGCTCGGCGTGGTAACGAGAGCCGTCGTCTTGAAGTCCCTCATTATCACAATCTGCTTTTCGACGCTGGCGGTAAAGGACGCGGGGATAACCGATGCGCCGATTTGCTCCGCGCCTTGCTGGAAGCCGAACCCGCTTGTGAAAAGGTTATAATCGAGGGCAATCTGGACGACATCGTGCTCGGTGAGGCCCGCGGCGGCGAGAAGCCGGGCGGTGCATTCGGTCCAGTTGCGAAGGTCATCGCGCGTGAAGCCGACGACGATGGGTTTGCCCGTCATGCCGGAGGTCGAGTGTATGCGCACGATATTACGCAGCGGGACGGCGAACATATCGTAGGGATAGCTTTTCTGCAGGTCTTCCTTGGTCGTGAAAGGCAATTCGCGCAATGTATCCACGTCTTTGATATTTTCGAGATTGACGCGGTTGGCGTCGAAGGCCTTCTGGTAGAAAGCGACGTTGCGATAGACCCTGTTGAGCGTGGATTGCAGCCGTTCAATCTGGAGCTGTTCTAAATCCTCACGCGGCATTGTCTCGAACTTCGGATTGTAATAAATTGTCTCAGCCATAATTTCCTCACTTTGTAGCACGGGCTTCAAGCCCGTGCAGGCACGGCCAAGATGGCCGTGCTACATCACTCATCAATTCTTCGGTATTCCTTGCCGAGATATGCCCGCTGAACCTCCGGATTATCGCCAAGTTCCCGGCTTGTCCCCTCAAGAACAATCTGTCCTGTTTCGAAAACATATCCCCTGTCGGCCAGAGCAAGCGCGGCCCGCGCGTTCTGCTCGACCAAGAGTATCGTCAAACCCTCGCGTTTGAGGTTGGCGATGGTTTGGTAAATGCTTTTGACAAGAAGCGGCGCGACGCCCAGGGATGGTTCATCCATCATCAATAGTTTCGGTCCCGACATCAGGGCGCGGCCTATCGCGAGCATTTGCTGCTGGCCGCCTGAGAGAGTACCAGCAAGCTGGTTGGCGCGTTCTTCAAGTATGCCGAAAAGTTTATAAACCTGTTTCAAGCTCGAAGCTATATCCGCCGAGGCACCATTTCGCTGGCGGTGGTATGCACCGAGGAGAAGGTTTTCTTTGACGGTCATAGTGCTGAAGACGTGCCTGCCCTCTGGGGCAAGGCAGCAGCCCGCTTCGACGATTTTTTCGAGCGGCTCATTCGATATATCCTGCTTATTGAACATAATTTTGCCTGAACGGGGTCGCAGGACGCCCGCGATGGTCTTGAGCAGGGTCGTTTTGCCCGCGCCGTTTGCGCCGATAATCGCGACGGCCTCGCCGGGCAGGACGTGGAGCGATATGCCCTTGAGGACGCGTAACTGGCCGTAACCGGCTTCAAGATTTAATATCTTAAGCATCACTATCCCCGAGATAGATGCGAATCACTTCAGGATTTCGCTGAACAGCCCGCGGGGGGCCTTCGGCGATTTTTTGCCCCTGGTCAAGAACGACCACGTCATCGCAAATCGCCATAACCAGTGACATATCGTGTTCCACAACAAGACAGGTAACGCCCCTGTCGCGAATCCACAGAATCAATCTGGCAAGTTCCTTGGTTTCGTAAATATTAAGACCGGCGGCAGGCTCATCGAGCAGCAGCAGTTGCGGCTCCATAGCAAGGGCACGCGCAAATTCAACGAGCCGCTGTCTGCCAAACGGCAGGTTCGAGGCCGTCTCAAAGGCGTACTCCGCCAGACCGAGGTCTTTAAGTATCGACAGGGCCTTTTCTCTGGTTTGTTTATCTTCTCGCCAGGTGCGGGGCAGGTTCAGCATTCCCGAAATGAAGCCGCATTGCGTCCGGCAATGCCTGCCCATCATAACATTTTCGAGAACGGTCATATGACTAAACAGTTTTGTGGTCTGGAACGTTCGCGCGATACCTCTGCATGCGACGGCGTGAGGTTTCAACGCGGTGATTTTTTTGTCCCGGAAAATCACCTCGCCATTATGCGGCTGAATTGTCCCGGCTATCAGATTGAAGAGAGTTGTTTTACCCGCGCCGTTTGGGCCGATGACGCCTTTAATCGCGCCCTGCGTGACAGCTATACTGACATCGTTAACGGCGTGAAGACCGCCGAAAAACCGGTGCAGTCCCTTCGTTTCGAGCAACACGTCAGCCATTTGTCCCCCCGGACGGTAACGGCGACTTCGCCCGCAGCCGAGGCAAGCGAAGCAATCCCTCGGGCGCAAAGAGCATTATGGCAATCAGGATAATCGCGAAAACCGCGTCATCATAGCTTCCAAAAACGCCCCGCAGAGAGAGAAAATTCAGGATTATCCCCATAAAGAGCGCACCCCAGAGGTTTGCCATTCCGCCAACTGCCACGATTACAAGATAGCGGACGGATTTGGTAACCGTAACCTCGGATGGGCCTATGCTGCCGTTGTAGTGGGTCAGCAAAACGCCTCCTACCGCGGCGAACAGAGCGCTCAAAACAAAAACGAACAGCTTGTAACGATAGGTGTTGACTCCGAGCGAATGGGCCGCTTCTTCGTTTTCGTGAATAGAGCGAAGCGCCCTGCCGACTCGCGAATGAACGAGGTTGATAGCCAGTGTCATAGCCGCCAATACCACGAACCATGCGATATAGTAACTCTCAACCCGAAACGCCGCCCGGCCATTTACCTCAAGACCATCGATAATTTTAAAGGGAGGTATATTCGAGATGCCATCCGCCTGGCCGAAGATGCGCCCGCCGAGAACTATGCGGTAAATAATCAGCCCGAAACCGAGCGAGGCCATCGCCATATAATGTCCCTTGAGACGAATGACAGGCAGGCCAATCATAAAAGCGATTATAACTGTAAGCAGTATCGCAACTATAAAAGCAGGCCAGGGGGAAAAGGCCAATATGTCTGCGCCATAAATATCCTGCCTCTGCACAACCACCCCAAGCGACCGGCACAAAGAAACCAATGGCGTGTCACGATACGCCATAAGATTAAATGTGGTCAAGACCGCGGTCGTGTACCCGCCTATGGCGAAAAAGCCCGCGTGCCCCAGCGATATCTGCCCCGCGTAACCCATAAGCAGACACAAGCCGATAACCACGAGGGCATAATAGGCCGACATTGTGAGTTGCGTCATATAGTAGGTTGAGCGGGTGCCTGAAAGCACAACCTGCAAAATAATTACCCCGAGGGCAACGGCTATGACGGGTATATACCTGCGAAGATGCGTCATAGCGCCCTCATCGCCGCAATCTCACGTTTGCCGAAGAGACCGCTGGGCCTGAAAACCAGAATCAGCAGCAGGATGACTATAGATACGGCCTCTTTGTAGGCGACATCGAACTGGCTCATCACAAAGGCCTCCACAAGCCCCAGCATCAGGCCCGCGGCGACGGCAGCCATACTGTTGCCCAGCCCGCCGAGGATAGCTACGGTGAAACCCTTGATTGCCAATGACGCGCCCATATCGTATTGCGTCTGGGTGACGGGTGAGATAACGCAGCCGGCCAGCGCACCAATGCCGGCGCTTAGCATAAAAGACAGAGTGACCATCCAGCGGTCATTGATTCCGCAAAGACGAGCCGCCATACGGTCATCGGCGCAGGCCCTCATAGCCCGGCCAGTCAGCGTAAAACGAAAAAAAGGCGTCAGCCCCATTACGATAACGGCGCTGACGCCCAAAACCCACAGGACCTGCGGTGAGATATGAGCGCCAAGAATGGTGACAGTCGAGACCCCGGTACCGGTAAAGTAAGGCAAAGACCTGACCTTCTCATCCCAGATGTGCAGCATCGCCTCCCGCATAAGTATCGAGATGCCGATGGTGATTACTACGAGGCGCAAAACCGAGGCATTGCGGACCTGCCTGATGAAAACAATCTCAACCAAGCCCCCAATTATCGTTGTTATCACAACCGCCAGAAAAATAGCGACCGGCAGGGGGACAAAATGATTGAAACTGATGGCCAGCATCGCGCCAACGATAAGAAACTCACCCTGCGCGAAATTAATTATCCCGGTCGTGTTGTAAATAATGTTGAAACCGATGGCAACAATCGCGTAAATGCTGCCGACGGTAACACCAGCAAAACAATACTGGACGACCTGAGGGAGATTCATTCTGTTTCCGCTCTTTCGCTCGACACTCGCCTCGCTTCGCTCATCGAAGCGGACGCAGGAGGTCGATGTCAGTTTTTATATATCACGAATTTTCCATCTTTCACCGTGAGCATCTCAAAGGCATCCATACCCAGCCCGTTGTGATCGAGGGGCGTGAAGTGAAAAACACCGGCTGTTCCGACGAGACCTTTGATGTTCTCAATGGCTTCGCGGACCTTTTCCTTGTCGGTACTCTTGGCCTTCTTGATTCCTTCGACGAGAATCAGTATCGCGTCGTAAGCATGGCCTCCGAAGGTGCTCACGTCTTCTTTGTACCGGCTCTCATAATCCTTTTTGTATTCCAGGAGGAACTTTTTCTGGGGATTGTTGTCCGGCAGTATATCCGCAATCAGCAGGCGTCCACAGGGGAATATAGTTCCGTTTGCCGCTTCGCCGCCCTCCTGGACATACTTGATATTGCCGTAGCCGTGGCTCTGGAACAGGGGGACATCCAGACCAATTTGTTTCATATTCTTTGCAACCATACTCTGCCCGTGAGTGGTGGACCAGTTAACTACCGCGTTAACGTCCTGGCCTTTTACCTTGGTGAGCACTCCAGTCAAGTCGGTCTCCTGTGTGTCGTATGCCTCGGAGATGGCAATGGTGATGCCGGCGAGATTGGCGAGATTGGCGAGTTGTTTGCCGCCGGTTATTCCAAAACCGTCGTTACTTGTTATCACGCCGATTTTGGTGATGCCCTTTGTCTTCATAACCTGGAATATGCGCCTCACGGCATCGCTGTCTTTCTGGGGGGTCTTGAACACGTAACTGGCGACCGGGTTGACAATGTCTTCGGCGGCTGCACAGGAAAGAAGAATGGTCTTGCCCTCCTGGCAGATATTCTTGATGGCCAGTGTCTCGCCGCTCGTTGACGGCCCGATTATCGCGAGAACTTTGTCTTCCTCAATGAGCTGCTTGGCGAGCGAAACCGCGTTTTCCTTTTTGCTGCCCGAGTCCTTTACGATTAGCTCAATCTTTTGGCCGTTGACGCCGCCTTCCTTGTTTATCTTTTCAACCAACATCTCTGCGGTCTTTTTCTCAGGCCCTCCGAGATTTGCCGCCACGCCTGTTACCCCGAAGATGGCTCCGACCTTGATTGGCGGCGCATCGGCTGCCTTGGCGACCACCGAGACGCAAAGGGCCAATGCCACAATTAAAATTCCGACAACTTTCGCTAATTGCTTTCCCATAAGTACCTTCCTTTCCCATATTCAAACGTTTCGAATCGTATATTACGGCAGGGCAAAAATCCTGCTATTATCGAACATCTTAACCGTCCTCGTCGGCCAAAACTCCGGTCATTTCCGCAAACCTTCCTTTGCTAATTCGCTCAAGAATTGATATTTCCCTTGTGTGCGTGACATTCTCCTGAACGAAACATCCTGCAAATATAGAGGATGTATAGTAGCAAATTATCCCGGCTTGGCAACCCCTTATTTGCATGGGTAGTGTCACATATTATAAGTTCGATTTTGTGACTCCAAAGGCATAATAAGGTGGCACAAATGGGGAATATGGGTAATTATCTAATCTAGATTAACGCCAAGCGGCACAGTTTTTGGGGGAAGGTCTATTCTTTTCAATAAGGTTAGATTTGTTTGTTGTGCAAAGCACAAATCATAACCGGTTGGAAGGATGGCCTTTATATTATCTGATATCTAATTCTTGGCCTCAAAATGGCTCCAGTCGTGAGACCCTTTGTAGTAAATATAGTATTTGCCGTCGATTTTAGGAATGCCGGAGGTAAATACATACGTATTCGTGTAGTCAGTCCCATTTATATTTAATCTGTCCATGCCCCAGGAGTTTATGTAAGTGCCAAGCGAGGTTGCTTCCCAGCAGAACTCGCCCGCTCCTACCTTGACGAAATTCGGCTCTATGATGGTTCTTGTGTCGCATCCCGCGATGCAGGTGCAGCCGGTAGTGACATTGACTGTAATATTGACCGGCGATGAGGTGCTTGCGGCTCCTTCGTCATCGGTCGCTTTGGCGGTCAGGATATAGTTGCCGTCGGTCACATTATTCCAGGTGAAGGAATACGGAGGAGTCGTATCTGTTCCCAGTAATATGGAATCCCGATAGAAATCGACCTTGCTGATTGCGCCGTCGATATCAGACGCCGTGGCATTGATGGTGACAGTAGCGGGGGCGTTAAAATCAGCGCCATCCACCGGTGAAATTATAGAAACTGTTGGCGAGTTGTTTACAGAGGCGAAAGCGAATCGTGCGAAATCGCGGAAGTTTACTATTTCATCAGCGACAAAATCGGCCGGAATTCCAGGGCCGGTCATAAGCCAGTAGTCGGCCATCACGGCGAAATCGCCCAGACCAATTGCCCCGTCGCAGTCGAGGTCGTAAATGTTGTTGGCAATGTAATTCTGGTCATGCGCGTTTGCATCCACATTAACGTAAATCATCCGGTTGGGCTCAAATTCGTAATGTTTTTTGCTCGGCGTTATTGTTCCTGACCAGTTGCTGTCTACTGAAAATGTGTAGAAGCCGTTTATGTCGGTCGTGTGCTGACCGCCGCCGTTGGTGGCGGTAACCAGCACGCCCGATATCGGTACGTCGCAATCGTTTTTGATATAGCCGGCAATAGAAACAGGCGGCAGGAGGGGGGCTGGTTCCCGGCCATAGATTAACACGCCGTTATCGTAAACGGGGATGTATTGGGTCTGCGCAAAGGTGCCGGTCAATCCCTGGTGTGACCAGTCGTTGTTCGTGTCCCATGCGGCAGGGGGGGCGTTATTCGGCAGGGCTATGCGGACCTGCGTTTCTCTTGCGGATTCTGATTGCCCGCCAGGGTAGATTGCACTTGGCGTGTAATCTACCGTGACATAGTAAATGTTATCTCTCAAATGCGTCGGGCCGGTCACTGTAGCCGGCACTTCTGAATAATTTTTCGTTACTGTAACGTTGTTTATGGTGTAGCCGGCGTTAAATGCCTCCGTCAGGTCGAAGAAGTAACGGTAAGACAGCTTGTCGGTCACGCGTGCAGGCCAGGCCGAGTGGTTGGTGAGGTCGACACTCCACTCCGTATAGGCAGGGCCCGAAGAATTTATCTTGGCGTTGGCAAAGAACTCGGTGTATGGGTCCTGGTCTTTCGCGAAGTCGCTCGGTCTGGGAAAACCGGAGATTGGAATGCCGCCATAAAGCGAGTACATCTTCGCCAAGTCACCGACGAGGGCCGCATCATAATCACAGGCGACCTCGTTGACAGTATAGTTGCTCCTTACATCCTGATAGTTGTCGCCGCTGTCGGGGCCGCCGACCATAGCGCCCTGGAGCACGTGCCTGGTTTGGCTCGGCGTGTCTATGCTATTAGCCCATGAGCCGTGTGCGGTCCTGTGGTGCGGGTTCTGAGGATAGTTGGTGCCGAAGCCGATAATGTAACTGCCGGCGCGAGGGTTGTCTCCGAGCATGTATTTGATTTGTCTTTCCGCGAAGGTCTTATAAGTTGTTTTCTTTGACGCGTTACCTCTGGAGTCGTCGCCCCAGACAAACGCTATGAGCGACGCGTTGGCGGCATAACGCAGCGAACCCCACGAGTCCAGCCAGGCCAGTCCGCCGGGGGTATAGGTGATGCCTCCGCCGGGCATCCAGTAATCGAGATTGCGTTCTATTGAATCGATGTAAATTTGTTTTCCTGTGGCGCGGGCGAGAAGGACCTGGGCCATATAATGCATATCATCCCAGGAATGTGTCCACTTGTAGCCCCAGTAGCCGGTTTGGCCTTCCATACCCCAATGGGTTGCGCAGGTCTCGGCCTTATCGAGGTAGTTCGAGTCGTTGGTGGCCAGGTAGAGCCAAGCGGCGGCGGCCGAAAGCTCATCCCAGTAACCGCTGTAAGAAGTATAAAAACTGTTGGCGGCGGTGTAGCCGGAGTCGCTTTTGGTGGAGTAAGCGAAGTCGAATAGCTGCTGGGCGTGGGTCAGACATAATGAAGCATAGTCTGGGTCGGTCGGCTGGAAAACGATTGAAGCAGATGCGAGAGCCGCAGCCGTAGCGCCGACGACACTTGAACCGGGCGATGAAGCAGTAACTTTGTAGGATGGCCTGGTCATTACCTCTTCAATTACCTCAACCGGGCCCCACCAGGCGTGGTCGGCGCTGCCGGCGCCCACCTGATAATAGAATTCATTTGCAGCGGTGTGGCACTTGATGAAGTAATCGGTGCCCCACCTGATGTCGTCGAGAACTTTATCAAGCTGACCGGTATTTACATAAGCGTTTCGATATTCGTAAACACCCCAGCTAAGGGTCGCCACGGTTGATGCCATAGGCAGGCCGAATTTCACGTTATCACCGGCATCCAGATAGCCGCCGGTCAAATACTTCCCGACGTCGGCCCCGTCGTTCAGGCACGAGTCAGCACGCCATATCACCGGGTTATCAGCCGGCAGGGGGCCGCAGCGCTGCTGCATATAGAAATAAATCGACTTCTGCATCGCCTCGCCATAGTTATAATCAGCCCCAGCCGTTTGGCTTAGAAATAACACCATCGCCATAATTGTAATTGGGGTGGAATTTAGACGTGTTTTACTTTTCATACACCTCTCCTTCGTACCATTGCACTTAGCTAAGGTGATTTTAATTATAACATTTCGCCGATGACGGCCAAAGAAAAATCAAGTAAAACCCCTTCGTATCGGGTTAGAATATGATAGAATGATTGCCGGTCATTGAATCGAATCAGGGAAGGAGTGGCCGGCAAGGGAAGGCGGTAATAAAGGGTTTATCCTATGAAAACACAGTGTCCGAATTGTAAGGCGAAATTCAACATCAACGAGACAAGCGTCGGCAAACAGGCGAAATGCCCCAAATGCGCAAACCCCTTTACTATCGAACCATTCATAGAGATGCCCGCTTCGCCCGCGAAGCGAGGCGAGCCTGTAGCCGTAGTGGCGCCCGCAAAAAGTCCGGAGCCAATAGCCCCCCCTGCTAAAAGTCCCGAACCCGTAGCCCCGCCTGTAAAAAGTCCTGAGCCGATAGCGCCACAGGTAAAAAGCCCGATGCCCATAACGCCTCCCGCAATAATCGCTCAGCCGGCAACGGAGGTATCACCCGAATCAAAATCGCCATCGAAAGCAGTGTTATCTAAAGCAGTGTTTGTGTATTGCTGGACAGGTGTGCGGATTATCGCGGGGATTTTAGGCGTGTTGGGTTTGATGCTGGCGATAAGAAAAGGGGCTCATTCGACTTTGATTGCTACTTTCGCGGCTGCGGATGTTTTCTTAATATGCAGTGTGGCAATCGAGATGCTGCTGTTTTACAAGATGTGGGGCGCCATTCAGGATGACAAGACGTCTATCTCGCCCGCTAAAGCGGTCGGGTTTTTATTCATTCCGGTCTTCAATATTTACTGGGCGTTGTTAATGGTCACTGGCTTTGCGGAAGATTACAACTCGTTTATACTTCGGCGGGCAATAAGGGCCAAAGATTTATCACTCACCTTATTTCTGATTTACGCTTTTTCGTTCATACTTTCCGCGACAGTCCTGACGATTCCTATGATGTGTATATTCGCTTTCCTTGGGCTTATAAGCAGGGCGTTTACCGGCTATCCGGCTGCTGCGTGGGCACTGTTTTCGATTGTTTTAGCGGCGGGCACTGTTCATTTCATTACATATATATTGGTTGCGTTCAAAACCTGCAACGCGGTAAATGCTTTGCCTGAAAGACAGAGCAGATAGGCAAACCAACGATTTCGCCAATTGTTTTTTGAGCAGTAGAGGAGTTGAGCAGATAGGTTTTTGTTTTCAACTATCTCAATAGAGCAAAAGCTGTCGAAAACGAACTAATCGTGGCAAGCGCAACCTACAAAGAGGGCTATGAAAAGGCGAAAATCAATTGCAAGAACCGCTTTGATGCGAACAGCCTGACGCTTATCACGTATTTTTATGTAACAGTTCCAGTTTAGTTATCTTGCCTGTTGACAACTTATAATTTTTCATATAGGGTGTTTACAGGATATGAACATATATGGGCCGTTTTATGATTGACAGAATTATGGGATTTTTCAATTGAGAATAATATAATGATGACGTCAATAAATTTTACTGAAACATTTCCACATTTATCCAAAGCTCCAATTGTTGAAGCCGCGATTGATATTCGCATTGTCCCTTCTGTAAAGTGGGATGAGACCAGTTTGCAGAGAGAATTAAAGCAGCGTCTTCCAGATTATCCCAAAGTTGAATCCTTGCGTCAGGCAAGATACCAATTACCTATAGGGAAACAAAATAATCCCATAGTTGAAGATTTGGGATGTGTTGGTTTCAAAGTTCATTCAATCGACAATCTACATATCGCTCAATTCAATAAAGAAGCTTTCGTTTTTAGTCGCTTGAAGCCGTACTTAGATTGGGCGCAGCTTAGTGGCGAAGCATTACGATTGTGGACAATTTATTTTGAATTGCTAAAACCGATGGAAGTCATAAGAATCGGTTTGCGTTTTATAAATCGTATAGCCATAATGCAAGAACAAATTGAGGGTTCCGATTATTATAGGCATCCTCCGGATTCATTAAAAGAATTGAGTTGGCCGCTTACTGGATATCTTCATCATGATGTAATTTGGGTTCCTGAAACACAATATTCTGTTAATCTAATAAAGACTGTCCAGAATATTCCTGGAGAAATTGGTTTGATTCTGGATATTGACGTATTTATGGGAAACCGTTTTGAATACAATGAATCATCTCTAAAACGGTTTTTAGAAGAAATGCGTTGGGTGAAGAACAAAATATTTTTTACCAGTTTAACAGAAAAAATTATAGAGGAGCTTAAGTAATATTATGATGACGCCATCAACCGTTTCAGGATACATGGGCGAAGAAGCTGGTTTTGTTGCTAAGGAAATGAAAAATAGTCGCGAACTTTTGCAGAAATCGAACGCCTTGAGTTTTGTAGCCAAAGGAACTTTTCAGCAATTATATGAGATTTTTCGCGAATGTTCCTCTGAGGGGTGGGATGGCGAACGCGCAAAACCAATTTCTGTAGAGGTTTTCCAATGTGCGAAAAGATTTCTTAATTCATTTCCTTTAGGCATGGAAGCTCCTGAAGTTGGTGCCGAACCGGATGGTGCCATAACTTTAGAATGGTATCGGTCTCCGAATAAAGTTATATCCATCAGTATCAATCCTGATGGATGGATGTATTATGCTGCTTTAATTGGCACAAGCAAACGTCACGGGGCAGATTTTTCTTTGATGGGTGTTTCGGATGACTTAGTGGAAATAATTTCACAAGTCGTCGGAGGCGGTTGACGATGAATGGTTTTATTGCTCCCGACGAACTCTTAGCCAGGTATATCACGTCTTCAAAATGGTTTCACAAGCAAGACCAAACTGTTACACAGAATGCCTTTATCCCGCCAGATTCTGAGCTTTCAGTTACTCGTCACTTGGGTCTAACCGAAGGAGCTATATGGATAATTGGAAAAAAAATAGCGGAGAGTATACCTCGCTCCCTTCATGGAAGAGCAGATGTAGAAACTTCTCATGTCATTGCCCAACACCTTAATGTTGTGCCTCAACCAGAGGATGGTAATCCTAATCATGCAAATATTATTAACTGGCCGCCAGATAAGGATGCCAGAAAAATGTGCGCTTTAGGGATTGCAAGGGTCGCACATTTCGTTGCTAACCCTGAAGGAAAAGTACAAATTCGGTAAGTAATAAGGTTCTAATGTTATCCAGCCAGCGACCATAGTAAATTCTCTCTCCTACGTAAAAGAGAGCCTTTTCACCTGTTCCACTGTTCAAATGCTCACCTGCGCTATTTTTTGCTCTGCAAAAAATAGCCCCAAGGGGATTCGAACCCCTGTCGCCGGGTTGAAAACCCGGTGTCCTGGACCGGCCTAGACGATGGGGCCAACCGCATGCTTACTGCATACTGATTGCCTGTTCCGGGCAGGCGTCAATGCACACGCCGCAATCGATACAGGCCTCCGGATTGACCTTTGCTTTTCCATCTTCCATCGAGATTGCCTCACTGGGGCATTCCTCGACGCAGGACTCGCAACCAGTGCATTTTTCCTTGTCAACTTGTGCTGGCATCACACAACCCTTTCAAAAAAACGACCTAAATACAACCAACGAAACAATAACTACGTATTCACCCCGCCCAAAGTTCCAGCGGATTTATCCGCCGTCTGTCCGGCGGCCAAGCTTGCCGAGAGAACTATGGCCGGGCACGACGGACGAGATGTTACATAATCACAACCACAATACAAAGCAAATTTTTTTGAAATTTTCGCGGAATTTCAGAAGGCGACAGGCCAATCAGCTATTATTACCTTCGCAGGAAGGCGGGAAGGCCGTTGCTGTCGGAGTTAGGGTCCTGCTTTAGCAGGTCGAAGAGAGGTTGTTCGAGTTTTTGCTTTTGCGGGGGTATTGTGGCGCCAAGGGCGATGGCCATATTGCGGACGAATTCGCTGTTGTCATACTGGGCAGTGTGGTCGAGGACCTTTGCGAAGTTATAGCCCTGTTTTTGCGCCAGCAGCCAGACGGCCATCATACGTGCAGGCCAGTGCTGGTCGTTTAGCCCCTGCGAGACGGCACTGGTCAATTCATAATCTAACGGCAGCTCGGCAATCGCGGCTATGTTGTGTGTCCTGACCACCCAGTCGCTGTCGGTTAAACTCTGGACCAGGGCCGCTTCGAGCATGGAGTTCATTTGGCCGGTGGAGGTGAATTTATATGACTGCCCGTGATTTGCTGTTTGCCTGTTCTCCATCAGCAATCCGGCGAAGAGCTGGGCGGCTTTTATTTTCGGGCCTTGTTTGCCCTGCGACAGTGAGTTGAAACGGTTTTGCAGATAATTCTGGGTGATTTCAGCCCGCTGGCGTTCGATTTCGACCGTCGCGGGCATTATGCCGGGTATTGCGCTTACCATATTGCCATCGGCTGTGGCGACCGGGTCCAGGTAGGCGGTGAACCGGATGTTCAGCGAGGCCTGCGGGTGGCTGAGCAGCAATTGTTTGAGCGAGCCGCTGTAAAGTCGGACGGGGACAATGACGCTGTGTCCCGGCTCGATGGGTAGCGCCGGTCTTGTTGTGGTCGATACAAGTTTTTCAAATCGCTGGTTGATGTCGCCGGTTACGTCGGCGTTTATTAATATGCGGCCTGTGCAAAGCCCGTTTTCGGTTATAACCAGCGGCTCATACCAGTTGTTTGTGATGGAAATTGCGCCCGTGAAGTCGCTGCCGTAGGCAAACCTGTTGCCGCGGACATTGAGCTGAAAAGACAGTATCCGGTCGGGCCTGATGAATTGTGGTATAATCTGCTCGCCGACAGTTTGCTTTACGGTTGCCATGATTACGTTGGTATCGTATATGGGGATGTATTCAGTTTTTTGTTGGGCCAACAGCATAAAGGCCTGTTCGGCTGCGATTGAGCCGGGGTCCTTGTCAATGGCGGCCCGCAGCGACTCGACCGCCGGTTGTTTTTGTCCTTTTGCGAGCAGAAATTTTGCCTTGGCGAAGTCGGCAAACTGTGTCTGGGGGAAGTTTTCGAAAAGTGGTTTGGCGGCGTCTAACTGGTTATTATCGACTAAGGCGCAGGCAAGAAGGCCGGCGGTAATCGGCGAATTCGGCTCTGCGGCGTAGGCCTTGTTGGCCCAGTCAGCGGCTTTTTCGGAGTTTTTTCGAACGAAGCAGTAGAACCAGGCCAGTGTTGTGTAGTCAGTTGACCGGCCGGCGGACTGAATCGCTTTTTGTTCAGCCGATTCGAGGATGCGGCTGGCTGTTTCGGTGTCACCTGTTTTGGCGGCGGCTTTGGCAGTGAGGACTTCCATTTGCAGGTCGAACCGGCCCTGTTTATCAGTCGAGTTGCGGAACTGCTCGGCAAGCTGCAGGCATTTTGGCTGGCCTCGCTGGGCGTTGTAGCAGCTTGTCATCCAGTCGATGTAAATGGCGGCGGGAACATCCTGGCCCGGGTACAGGAATTGAAATAAATCGGCGCAGTACTGATAACTTCCGACAGCTAACTCATAAAGCTGTGTTTTCTGGGCGTATTGCGCAAGGGCAAGGGCGGCACCGAGGTCGAGCGGGTTTTTCCGGAGTTTCAGCCGAAGGTATTCGATGTTCAATATCGGGTTGATTTGGTCCGGCGCCAACTCAGCGAGTTTCTCGAAGACAAGCTGGTTATATCTGTTCCAGTTATAAGCCGTTGCCAGTGCTTTGATGGCGTTTGTGTTGTCGGCCTTCTCGGCGTATAAAAGCCCAAGCACAGTGGCGAACTCGGAACTGACGGAAGCATTGGATTCGCCTATATCGTGTATCAGTCGCCGAAGGAGTATTTCTCGCTGCTCGCGGGAATCAAGCTGATTGAGCAGGTATCGAGCGGCGTTTGCAGCGACGAGCAAATCAGCGTCCTTATCTATGTATTTTATGAGCGTGTCATACAGTTCCTGTAAATGGCGTTCATGTCCGGGTCGTGATGCGATTTGTAAAATATCGGCTGTGATGAAACCGGCGCTGGTGTCAAGTTCCGTCGCGGCGTTCAGCAGCGCAATCGCCTGTTCCGCCTGGGCGTCGGTGATGTTTTCACGATGCGCAATTTCGTAGGCCATTTCATAAAACAATTCGCTGACCGAAGGCGAGAATAGTTTTTCAGGGGGCGGGGTGAATATATCTGTGCCCGTTGGTTGGCGCGTTCTGTGAGTTGGCGCATTAGCGTCGGGCATGTTCGGCTCCTGTGCTGATGCCAGTTGGTTCGACTGGCTCACCACAAGGCCGGACAATGCCAAAACCACCGTCAAAACTGCCGCAAATCTTATGACAAGCGTTCGCATCTATAAGTTCACAGTAAACATATCACTGATTAACAAGTACTTCGGGTAATTAAGCGTATCGCTTTAGGTGTTATGCCTCACCTAAAAATCGGCTTTTTCACCGTTATATACTATATACTACCGGTCAATGTGGCGTATACGTTTTTGACGCGGGCAGGTGCGGTTCTTAAAGTTATTATTCAATTATTTATAGGGCATTGATGCGGCAGTTTGCCGATGTTGAGTTGAAGACCTTTTGAAAGCTATTGATGGTTTGGAGTATAATTCGTCCCTATGAACGACAAAACCCGCCAGGAACATCAGGAGCGGACTCAACCCTTCGACTCCGCTGGGGGCAGGCAAGCTCACGATGAGCGGGAGCATTTTTTCAATGCCGCCAAAGTGGTGGCGGGCATAACGCTGATTTCCCGCGTTTTTGGTCTTTTCCGCGATATGGGCATAACGTCGCTGGGCGCAAACCGCTTAACGGACGCATACGGCCTGGCGTTTCAGATACCTAATTTATTCCGTCGGTTGTTCGGGGAAGGGGCGTTGTCGTCCGCATTTGTGCCTGTTTTCACCGATACCGCGGAAAAGGATGGTTTTGAGAAGGCATCGAAACTATTAGCCAACGCGATGGCGCTTTTGGCGGTATTTCTGACGGCCGTTATGCTTGTGGTGGAGATTGGCTTCGTCGTTGTCGCTTTGCTGCCCGGGCCAGCCGACAGGCAGTTTCTGATGACGCTTGCGACAATTATGTTCCCGTATATGGTTGCGGTATGCCTGCTCGCTCTTGGCTCGGCTGCTCTGAACTGTCGCGGGCATTTTGCCTTTCCCGCCGCTGCGCCAATCATATTTAATATAGTGGGAATCATAGCGGCGTGGTGGATTGCCCCGATACTAAAGGGCAATTTGTCAGGTCAGCTTGTGATTGTCGCCTTCAGCGTGATAACAGCGGGACTTATTCAGCTTATCGCGGTTTTGTGGCTTTTACGCAAGAGCGGCTTTTCGATTCGCGTGCGTCTGACGCCGATTGAGCCGGGCATCAAACAAATACTAAAGCTGCTTATGCCGATAGTTCTGGGGCTGGGCTTTCTGCAGATTTCGGAACTCCTCCAGACGATAATTTCCTGGAACCTGACTGCTACGGACTTATCGCAGAATATAAGCATATTCGGCTGGGTGCTGCACAAGCCGCTGACGCCGGGGGTTATTACTCGTGTCAATGCCGCGCGTGCGCTATACCAGTTTCCGATGGGGGTATTGGCGATTTCACTGGGGGTGGCGGTTTTTCCGCTGCTGACCCGCTACGCCGCCCGCAACGATATTGTAAATATGCGTGACAGCATCAACCGGGCGTTGCGACTTGCGCTGATGGAGGGAATAGCGACGGGGGTGGGACTTTATATTTTAGCTGAGCCGATTGTGAAGGTCATTTACGCCCGGCGCAACTTCAGCCCCGCCGACGCGGCCCAGGCGGCGTTTGTTTTGCAGATGTATGTTATTGGTATGTGGGCATATTGCGCTTACCAGATTCTTACCCGCGCGTTTTATTCGTTCAAAGACACGACAACTCCATTGAGAGTTTCCTGTGCCCTTGTGGTGGTCAACCTGCTGATGCTGGTAACAATGGTCTGGATACCCTGGCTTGGGGCGGGCGCATTCGGATTATCTACCACTATCACTTTCGCGATTAACGCTGTTGTTCTTGGTTACCTGTTGCGTAAACGCCTCGGATTATTCGGCGGCAGGAAGATTCTCGCGAGCGTCATTCGCGGCGTCATCGCCACGGCTGTTATGTCGGCGGTCATTTATCTGCTGCTATTGTATATGAAGGATACGCGAAACTGGATAGTGGTTTTGACGTGCGTTCCGGCAGGGGCGGTTGTTTTTGTGGGTGTGGCCTGGCTGCTTGGCTCACCGGAAATCGCCGAGTTTCGCGGAAGATTATTAACCGAAGAGAAAGCAACATAAGAGAATCGTTATCGTCTTGGTGCGACTGAGAAG
Organism: Phycisphaerales bacterium; assembly: GCA_003141275.1. Classification (GTDB taxonomy): domain Bacteria; phylum Planctomycetota; class Phycisphaerae; order Sedimentisphaerales; family Anaerobacaceae; genus Fen-1362. The sequence continues at coordinate 40,719 of PLLM01000015.1, read as the reverse complement.
GGCCGCCATCGGCCGACGTTATTGAGAAGCCCCACGCAGAGCATACTGAATGCCAAACTCGACCCGCCGTAGCTGATAAATGGCAGCGTAATCCCCGTTATAGGCGTAAGTCCCACTGTCATCGCCACGTTTACAATGACCTGAATTGCGAACATCGTTACGATTCCAGCGGCTAATAGCCGGCCAAACGGGTCGGTGGTCGCGCCGGCGATTTCCAGACCGCATGCTAACAATATTATGTATAGCGCAAGAACCCCGACGCACCCGATAAAACCCCACTGATGCGCGATAATGGAGAAAATAAAATCGTTGTGTCTTTCGGGCAGGAAATTGTATGCGACGAACGGGCCGTGACGAAAGCCGTAGCCGGTCGCCCCGCCCGAGGCAATCGCGTACTTTGACCGGATGAGGTGATAGCCCCAGTTTTCCTTCCATTTTTTGGATGAGAAGTTGCCTCCGACAAGCAACCTGCCGAGCGAGGGATGCTGCTCGGCCTTCTGTCGAAGCCACTCGCTTTGCAGCAGCACGCTGCTTATCCGCAGCCGCTGATAGGGCTGCATCTTATACCAGAGGACAGGGCTGAAAAGCAAAGCGATAAGCAAAACAAGCGCCAGATGTCTGACTTTTGCCCCCGCGACAAACAGCATAGCGAGAAAGACGGGCATCATAAGAAGCACTGTCCCCAGGTCCGGCTCAAGCAGAATCAGCGTCATCGGCAAAAGCGTGAGAATGAAAGGCCCGATTAAAGCGCCGAACTTTCGGTAATTGCTTCGGTATCGCAAATACCAGGCCAGGGCAATGATATATGCGGGTTTGCAGATTTCCGAGGGCTGGATGCTCGGCAGGCCGAAACCCGCTATGGATATTTTTATCCACCTGTAAGCGCCTTTTGTTTCGGGGGCGAAGGGCAAGTTCACGACGAACCTTGAAATCAGCAGGACCACAAGCAGCAGCAGAACCGCGGCGTATATCCAGTAGCCGGCCTCACCGAGCCGACGGCAGTTGACAAGATTGACGAGGATTAACGCTCCAATACCGAGGCCCGCGAAGGTGACTTGTTTTTTCCACAAACTCGAAAGTTCCCCGGATTCATCTGCCGGTTGTTGGACGGACTGGTCGGCAGAATCCGCCTGCGCCGGATGCCCTACTGCGTAAATGGTCGCGATACCTATGAGGGCAAGTGATAACGTCACCGTCAGAAGCACAACCCTTACAGCAATCAGTCGGCCTTTGAGTAAACCAAGCATAGCAGAAGGATAACAAACAAATGAAAAAGTAAAAAGTAAAAAGGAAAAAGTAAAAATGAGCGGATAGCGGATACTTTTGGTCTTCGGGGGTGCCCGCCATATATAAAATCCTGAAATACGCAAATTCGCTAAATTCAACCTGCCAGCACTGAAACCCCTTGTCGAAAAAAATGCCCATATAGCCGGTTTTTCCTATGTCGCCAATTACCTAAGTTCTTATTAAAGCAGAGGTTAGCGTTGCTAAGGGGGTTTTTATAGGGAGTTCCGTGGTTATCGGACGTTTAATTAAATATTTTTGCTGTTTTAGCGAAAAAAACACTTGACTGGAGGCGGTTTACTGTGTTAATATACACTTGACTTTCACCAATAGTAACCTTGTGCATAGTAGTTGAGTTCGCACAATTACGCCTTTTATGGCAGAAAGGAGACAACGGAGGAGTGATTAAGTAGTGTTATTTCCTTCTTTCGGCTGTTCCTGCTGGCCGAATCGCTAAGCTCAGATAAAGTAGATTGTTCAGATTGAAATTAATGAGCGGGCGTAGTTATGCGAAGTTTTTTATTCAGCGGGTGAAACCAGAACACTGCAAGGCGTGTGGCTTTGCAGGGAAGAAAAGAAAGGAAGGTATTTATGAAGAAAACCTTATTGATTGTTGCGATGCTGTTATTGGTAACACCGGTAATGGCAACAACTACAGTCAAGGTTCTCGTGAACCCGGCGGATCAAACCAATCCGTTGAACGACGGCAATAGGATTCAGCCGGTCAGTATTGCCTATGTTACCGATGTCAATGTAAGGGCGTTTGCTCTTGATATTAACATCGATGCGGGGCCGTCATTCCAGAATATCCGGAACTTCAAAACCGGGGAATCCAATGGCGCTTCGACGGGCGGAAGCTCGGGCTATGGGATATTCCCGAGCAGATTCCGGGATTTCATTGTTGTTACCGGTCCGAACTGGGTTGACCCGAATTACAACCCAACCGTTGCCTGGAATGAGCCGGAAACAACCGACCACAATTCAGGCATGGGCTGGCCAAAAATGATCGTCGAAATGGGCACCTTGTTCGCCGGCGACGCCAATAAACCCGCCTGGTCGGGCACGTTGTTCAAATTCGATGTCAACAGCGGGGGCGCAGCTGGGACATTCCACATTTCCGTAAAAGCGAATACGCTGCGCGGCGGTGTGGTTAACCAAGACGGTAATTCGATACTCCCGCCAACTTTAGCTTTTGAACCTTGCGACGTTTCTTTCGCGGCACTGCCTTGCACGCTTCCAGACGTTGTGAGCCAGCCAGAGGCGACTGCAACAGACGCCATAACTGCTGCCGGGTTTACTCTTGGCACCAGAACTCAGACGTGCAGCGACGTTTCTGGTATAGTTGCTGGTGATATAATCAGCACGACCCCGGTTGCTGGGGTTTGGGCCTGCGGTATCTCCGTGGACTATGTAGTTTCTACGGGCCCGTGCACGTGCACTGTTCCGAACGTTGTGAGCCAGCCAGAGGCGACCGCGACAGGTAATATAACTGCTGCCGGATTTATTCTCGGCACCAGAACTACGACGTGCAGCAACGTTTCTGGTATAATTGTCGGTGATATCGTCAGCACGACTCCGGGTGCCGGGGCTCAACCCTGCGGTACCGCTGTGGCCTATGTCGTATCTACAGGCCCGTGCTGTACTACCATCCCGGCGATTTTGGCTAAGAGTATGACGGATGCAAATACGGCCATCACAGGTGCCAGTTTGACCATTGGCGCAATTACTTACGAGTGTAACGATGCCTGTGCTGTTAATAAGGTTTGCAGACAGCAAACCGGATGTGTTGCATCGGGTTCGTCTGTCTGGTATGTAGTATCGACGGGTCCTACAACTGCACCGGGTGTGCCGGCTTCTATTACGGTACCAGCCACCGATGCTGATGGTGTGTACAACATCACATGGACGGCAGGGACCGGAGCTACATCTTATCAACTTGAGAGTTCTGCTCCTGCTTCGGGAACCACGGTATTTCCACTTTGGGTGCCAATCTATAATGGCACCGCCCTTACCTTCGTTGAGAAGGTTGGCGGCGGCACATGGTCTTACCGTGTGAAGTCGCTCACCGCTTGCGGTTCCAGCGATTACAGAACCGGTGGCAATACTTGCGTAGTAGCCGATTGCCTGAAGAGCACTGACGCCAACTACGCAGGTTTCGTGATTTGGCGGTATCCTGCTTGCTGGTGCGCTTCCAGACAGTGCCGTGGCGACTTTAACGCCAAGAAGACAGGCGCTACCTACGTCCAGGCAAAGGATTTGGCCATTTTCAAGTTGGCCTATGGTAAGACCGATGCTCAGGTGGCCGCAGCCAAATACGTGGACGGCACCCTTATCACTTTTGGCATCTGTGCTGACCTCACTCAGAAAAAAGATGGAGCGAATCGTGTCCAGGCGAAGGATTTGACTGAGTTCAAGAAGTACTACGGCCAGCCAGACGCGAATGTGCCGTGCTGCGACGCTGACAGAAATTGTGTTCTCACCAGTGGTGACAGATGGAACTACTGGACGGCGCAGAATTAAAGATGAGTGTTTTAAAACTTTAGATGAGTTTAAATTGTTTGAAAAACTGAAAGAAAGGTTTTTATGTTTTTTCCTTTGAAGGAGGATGTTATGAAAAAGTTGTTAGTTTTAGCATTAGTTCTGTCAATAGCTTCGTTGGCGCAGGCCGGCCTGACAATACAGCTTTATCAGGGCGGTACAGCATATAATGCTGTTACTGACGCGCCGTTAACCGTGGGCGACACCCTTGAGGTTAGGCTTGTAGCCGTCGGCGGTGATACTGGCGACAGCAATCCGACCTTGTTTGTTGACGAGACCTACGGTATCCTAACCAAGACATCGGGTACCATTAATATGCCACCAGCCCCTACCGCCACTCTTTGGCAGGGCGAGGCAAAAAATGACAATTACGTAACTGGCATGACCGATACCGAGGATGGTCTCTTTGGCGCTATTGGCGACTTCTCGGCAAGTCCGCCATACGCTGATGGCACGTATATCTCGGGTATTGTGTTCACATGCGTAGCCGCAGGCGATGCTGTGCTTAAATTGGTTAACGTCGCAGCGAACTATGACGTTTTACCTGAAAATGGTGGAATAGCGATGGATTCCGTAGTTATTCACCAGATTCCTGAGCCGATAACAATGTGTCTGCTCGGTCTTGGTGGTCTGTTCCTTCGTCGTCGCAGCAAATAATCGACAACGACAGAACAGTTTTTAGCTTTACAGAGAGGCAAGCCAGTTTGGCTTGCCTCTTTTTTTTATTAGCCACATTATTAGCCACAGATTACACAGATGAACACAGATTAAAATTAAAAATAAATCAGTGTAATCAGTGAAATCAGTGGCAAAAAAATAATGGAATCCATGAAGTCGGTGGCTATAATGCGGCTATGGGTATATATAAGTATGAGGAGCTAACAGGGCAAATAATTAACGCGGCACATACCGTTCATAACAAGCTCGGCTACGGATTTTTGGAAAAGGTATATCATAATTCGCTTGTTATAGAGCTCAGGAAAAGAGGCGTATTTACAGAGCCGGAAAAGCGTATAGAAGTAAGATACGACAATCAGGTTGTTGGCGAGTATTTTGCCGATATCGTTGTTGATAACAAAGTAATAGTAGAGGTCAAATCAGCGGACCAGCACAATCCCGTATTTGAGTCGCAATTGCTGAATTATCTGAAGGCGACCGGTTTTGAGGTGGGCCTAATTATAAACTTTGGCTCATCTGTATTTGTAAAGCGAATGGTTTTGTAATTAGCCGCAGATTGAAATAAATCAGTGAAATCAGTGTAATCTGTGGCTAAGATAAAACCTCTCTGCGGCGGGGCTCATTTTTTGTTGCAATTTTTCACCAATTGCGTAAAATTACGGTTTCGGTTGTTTTGCTGAAAAGAGGTATTTTGGGGAATCTGGTTATGAAGGCAAAAAGCGTGGTTTTAGCCGGGATAGGGTTAATGTTTTTGGCCGGCTGCGGGGGGCAGAACAGGAAAACATCGTCGCCGCCGTGGGACCCGAATGCGGTCTGGGACGGCAATGCCCCGGCCCAGGATGCGATACCTGATTTTTTTGAAGGCGCGGCAAAGGGCGGCGCGTTTCCTAAATCAATGGTTGGCGTATGGGAAGTGGAGCAACGCGAAGGGACTTGGGGCATTAAGTTTGAGCCGGACGGCTCTATAAAGAAGATTATTCACTTTCTTGCGGGGCCGGTAAAAATTGCAGAAGGCGGAGTTCAGGGGAAAGGGCCGGACGAGGGCACTTACTATATCTTTGCAATGGGCCCGTGCGAGGCGAGGTACATACCAAAGACACGGATGATTAAAGTGAAAATCATAGTGGATTATTATATAATGAAACTACCTGCCGGCGATCTGGAAGGCAGAATAGAGGATTATTTTGAGGGCCCTGTCTGTGAGGACGGCAAGACCTGGAGTGTTAACTTGTGGGATTTCAGCTGGCTTAAAGATGCGGCGACACCTGATATTAACCTGGTAAAGGCCAATCCTGAACCGCTTGTGTTTACCAAACTCGACCCGAATCAACTCTCGACGGAGAAGGCCAAAAAATAATTTACAATGAATGGCTTTAATTTATTGCGTCAATACATTATAGGGAGCAGCAGAAATGAAAATGATATATGCGGCGGTTTTGGCGGTAAGTATGGCAATCCTCTGGGCGGGTGGCTGCCAGGAAGAGCAGATGTCATCGGGCGACAAAATGGCCCGGCTGATGGGCGCTGAGAACAGAGACCTGCGGACACAACTTCAGGCGGAGAACAAAAACCTGCAGACACAGCTTCAGGCCGAAAAAAAGAAGAGAGATGATGAGATAAAAGACTTCAACTCTCAGATGCAAAAGCGAGACGAGGAAATCAAGAACCTCAAAACACAACTGCAAGCCGAGACGAAAAAACGGGAAGCCGAGACAAAAAATTACAACTCTAAGATGCAAACAGAGACGAAACAACGGGAGGAAAGGATAACGAGTCTCATAAAGCAGTCCCATGCCGAAATGGAAAAACGCGATGGTGATGTGAATCGCCTTACTGAGGAACTCACTCAGAGTGAGCAAGCCAACCAAAAGATCATAAAAGAACAGGAAGAAGAACAGAAACGCCTCGATAGTATGATATCGGATTTGATGGGGGGGGATACCGGACTTGCGGCTAAAGTCGAGCAGCTCAAAGCAGAGTTATCGAACTGTGAGGGAAAAAAGTAAGTTTTGCAGGAGGGGGAAAGTCGCGAGGCAGCGGTATCCGGATTAATTATTGATATCCGGCGGATTTGCGGCTTCTAACTGTTGGAGCAATTTTGCCATTTCGTTCATCTTTGCCATTGTCTCTTCTTCATTCGTGGATGCTTGCATTTCGGCAGTGAGTTTGTCTATCTTTGCCTTTAATTCTTTTTGATCAACAACCGGCGGGGCGGCGGGTTGGACAGGCGGGTTGGCCGCCGCTGATGGCTGTGTAATCTGTGGAGCGGGCGGGGTTTGCACGGGTTCCGTCGGTTGAACAGGCGGGTTGGCCGCTGTTGATGGCTGTGTAATCTGTGGAGGGGGTGGGGTTTCCACGGGTTCCGTCGGTTTGGGTTGCCCAGTTGCCGGGGTTGGCTGAGCCGCAGATGTGATTCTTTCGGATGCCGGGGGCATTACGGCACCTCTTGGTATTCGCCTGCCAGGCATAGGAGGGGGGCTTATTATGGCGGGATTTTTCGTAACGGACGAAGGTTGAACCGGGTTTTCAGGCCCCGGACGACCGGTTGGAGCTTGTGCGACGGGACTGGCAGGTGAAGCCGACGAGGAGGATGGGCTGGTTTCAGGCGGGGGGTTTTTGAGCAGTTTCCTCCAGGGCTCCTGGACCTTGATGGTCATTTCAGATGTTCTTTGGCCATCCCGCACAATAATGGCGCCGTCTTTTACCGTATCGATAGTCAAATGGCCGACAGCAGAACCCTGCTTGACCCAGTGAAGGCCCTTTCCCGGCTCATCTATAAGGACAAACGACTGTTCAGGATTTGAAGCGTAATAGCTGGTTGCCACAAGGTCAAATTTTACCGCGACAACAGGAGGAGCCGGCGCAGCAGCAGCGGCTTGTGGGGAGCCGGCTGGTGGGGCTTTAGGCGGCGGAGGCGGGGGTGGATCAAGAATTGTGTGATAGCCAGTCGCTACTTTTACAAGGGGTGATTCGGTGTTTTTGGGGGCTGTATTCTGCCCCTTTGCGGCGGTGAACTTGTCAACTGCGCCGGGCGATTTGATAAACTCTTCTATTTTAGGGTCGCTGCGCACCCCGTAAACCGCCGGCAAAATAAGCAACACCGTCGCCGCTATCGCCGCTATGATACTCGTTATGCGCAATGTCTTAATCATAGAGTTTCTACGTTAATTTGACATTCGGCGGCCCGAATTGTTCCACTTTTTCCTGTTTTTTGGGTGATTGCCCGCTATTTTGGGGCTGTGGTTGTCTGGGATTTTTTCTGGTATAGGTATTTAAGATATGCAGTAAACTCCTCGACGGATGCTGTATTGCCGGACTTAGATGCCAGTTCAATCGAAGTTTTGACCACAGCGATGACCTCGTCCAACCGGCCCTGAAACTCAAGAACATGTGCGTAACTGTTTCGAGTATCTATGTTTCCCGGCTCTAATGCCACGGCTTTCGCAAAGGCATTGGCTGCCTCGTTAAAGTCGCCAATCATACCAAAAGTTTCACCCAGCCGGGACCATGTAAAAGCGGAGTTCGAGTCGTTAGCCAGTTCGAGACGGAATTCCTCGATGGCCTTTGCAAGATTCTTGCGGGAATCATCTTGCCTGCCCATATTATTTAAGAGGATGCCGAGGTTGAGATAAATAGGGCCTCTTAATCTTTCTTTGGTGCTGTTGGGGTCATAAGAATCAATGGCCATTTGCAAGGCCCTGGCCGCTTCCTGCGGTTTATTTTGAGCCGCTTTTATCATGGCTATTTCGTTAAAGGCCAGGATAGACATTGACGGACTAAACTTGGAGGCGTTTTCAAAAGCCACAATGCTCTGGTCCAGTTTGCCCTCGGCCTTAAGCATTTTTGCGTCGTCTAAATACCTTTGGCCCAGTATTTCCCTCGAGCTTCGGTCGACTACCGGGGCGAGCAGATTTTCCACGGGGGTGTAGTCATCCGTAAGCGCAATTCCACGCGAGCTTTTCCTGAAATGCTCCATTTCCGACTCGGTGGGGTGCCATATTTTGATTTTTTTGTCTCCTTGAAGGGCCATCATATCGACCGGCTTTTTGGCGGCCACAACGACAAAGGTCTCTCGCGTCACAGGATGGATGTTTAACTCTGCGGTAACATAAACATGAGGGAACGTTTTTTGCAGGGTGTTGATAACGGCACCGAGGAATCGGGCGCTCTCGTGCGTATCTATCAGGTTTATAATATACGCGCCGTCATCGGAAAGAATCTCGGCGATTTTGTCGTTGAATTCGCGTGTAACTAATTGATACGGCACGGAATAATCATTGAAGGCATCTTCATAAATGAAGTCATATTTCGGGATTGGTTTACCATTACGCCTGTCTTCAAGCAGCTTATCGACGTAATTTCTCGCATCCATAGTGAATGTATTTATGGGGCTGTTTTTTTCAAGGCCAAATGCCTCAATGGCGGCCTTGGTGACCGCGGGGTCAATTTCGACGACGTCTATCCTGCTGCCGGGCCAGTTGGCCTGGATATATCTCGGAAAGACATATCCGCCGCCTCCTATAAACATTACGTTGAAGTTATTCCTGTTTTGACTCATCAGGCGGGTGATGTCGGCGTAAACAATCGTGTATTCATACAGCAGGTCGTTGATATCGCCCATAATTATTTCGCTGTGCCGCAGCGTATCCTGGACAAAGATTCTCCTGTCAGGAAATACCGAAAGTTGTTTGACGGCGATGTAGCAATACTGGCTTTCATCCTGGTAAATCACCCTTGGGTCAATCGGTTCCCGCAGCATAAGGCCCGCGCCCAGTGTCATACACCATCGCATAGGGACGGCAGCAGTAACAAGCAGGAAAGCGAACACCGCCAGCCACAGATACGCCGGCCGGAATCGTAGCCGGCAGATTATGGCAAGTATCGCCAGAATTCCCGCTACCAGCCAAATCAGGGTCATTGTTCCCATCGCGGGAATGAGGTAGAAGCCCGCGGCAAGCGTTCCTGCGATGCTTCCTGCGGCTCCCCAGGCGTATATATCGCCTACCGTTCTGCCTTTGGGCAGCCCTTTTTCGAGGGCGTTTTTTGCCACTACGGGCGTAATCGCGCCAAGCACGGTGCAGGGCAGCAGGAACATAATCGCCATAGTGCTGAATACCCGAATCGGCCAGCCGAATTGCCAGAGAAACAGCCATTCGCGTATTGCGTTGCCGAAAACAATAATCAGTACACAGGCGATTGAGCCGGCGATGAACAGCACGGGAAGTGTTTTTTGGGTATTGAACTTGTCCGCTATACGGCCGCCTAAGTAATAGCCGATGGTGATTCCAATAAGGACCACCCCTATGACGGCAGTCCATGTATATAATGACGAGCCGAGATACCGTGCTATAAGCCGGCCCGCCACCATTTCAAGGACCATAAGGCAGAAACTTGCGATGAATACCGTCGCGACAGGGACGGAAATTGATGAAAAACTTCTGGATTTGACCGGTTCTTCAATCAGCATAATTCATTAAATATATCAGATTGATAAGCCGCTAACAAGGAGATTGCTTTTGGGAAAACACGGGCCGATGGTATTGCAGGATTAGGGTTGTTTTTTGAATGGTGGTGGTGTTAAATAAGGTTCGTTTGAAGGAGGTAAAAGAGATGAGCGACATACTTGTGACGGTCGCCAGTTTCGATGAGCCATATAAAGCACATATTGCCAGGATGAGACTTGAATCGGAGGGCATTAAGTGCTTTCTTGGCGGCGAGAATTTTGTGGCGACTTACTGGCTCCTTTCGCGGGTCGAGGGCGGCATCAAACTGAAGGTTAAGGAACCCGACTCAAAAGCCTCAATTGAGATTCTTGCGAGGAAAGAAACGTCATCTGACACGCAACTGCCTTCGGAGCTTGGCGAATACGACCTGATTTGCCCGAAATGCCGTTCTGAGAATATCGAGTACGAGCGGTATTCCTGGAAAATGGCCATTATTTCAATACTGCTGTTTCGGCTGCCGCTGACCTGGCTGAAGGAAGAATACAAATGTCTGGACTGCGGCCATATCTGGAAGTAGAACAACTATTTTGCACAGGATGTTTACTTACTCGGGCTTTTTGAGTTCTTCGGCTTTGGGGAGGTCTTTGATGGTGTTTAAGCCGAAGACCTCGAGGAATTTTTTGGTTGTGCCGTAAAGCATGGGTCTGCCCACAATCTCGGCCCTGCCCGTGATTTTAACCAGGCCTTTATACATCAGGTTGCGAATCATCTCGCCCGCCGCGACGCCCCTTATCGCTTCGATATCGGCACGGATGATGGGCTGTTTGTAGGCGATGATTGCTAATGTCTCTAATGCCGGCTGGCTGAGTTTGCCGTCGTCGCGTGCGCGGACGAGTTTTTTGAGCCAGTGGTTGTATTCGCGGAGCGTCATCATCTGGTAACCGCCCGCGATTTGCTCGATTCTGAAGGCGTTGTTGTTGGCCTTGTATTTTTCGTTGAGGTCGTCGATATGCTTGCGGAGCTGGCGGACGTTTGTGCCGACAATCTCGGACAATCGAGCGGGCGTAAGCGATTCATCGCTTGCGAAAAGCACCGCTTCCACAACCGATTCAACCGTCGGCTCAAAGCCCGGAGGAACGTCCGTCGGCTGCGACTGCTGGGCGTCCGATGTTTCGGTTTCGGCCTGTGCCTGAATGTCTTGTGCCGGCTGTTCATCCGCCGGTTCTGAATCGTTCGTTTGTTCGATTATATCGTTCTGCTCATCGCCAGCGCCGGTTTCTGACACCGGATTGCCTGTCGATGCGGCCAAATTTTCTTCTGTCATAGTTTCGTCCATCTAAATGGGTCTGCGTCTTTAGTGCTTACCTTTATTGTGACACCTGAGAGCGGTTTTTGCAACTGTTTGGCCAATTTTTTGAGGATAAATCGTTCAGAAACTGTATGCGAGAGGCACAGGCAGGTAAGCCCCGCTTCCTGGGCGGTAAGGGCCTGGTGGTGCTTTAGCTCGCCTGTAACGTAGAGGTCGGTATTTTCAGAGATAACGAGATTTATGAGTTTGCCGCAGGAGCCGGCACATACGGCGGCGGTCTTTACGAGGCGTTTTTCCGGGCCGATGATGCCTACTGCCTTTGCGCCGGTGTGTTTCCTGAGTTTTTTAATGATTTCAGGCAGCGGCGTCGGCTTCGCGAGCTTGCCCATTCTGCCTAAGCCGAATTTTGCCTGCTCATCGACAAGTTTATAAATGTCGTAAGCGGGCACTTCGTAGGGATGCGCGTTTAGCATTGCGGTTACAACGCCGGCGAGTTTTTCCGCGGGGACAATTGCCTCGAATTTCAATTCCGGGACTTTTTCGAGAACGCCTCTTTTGCCGATTGCGGGCCTCGCGCCTTCGAGAGGCAAAAAACTTCCCTGTCCCTGTGATGAAAAGCTGCAATGGCTGTAGTTGCCGATGTGACCTGCGCCTGCTGTGAACACTGCGTTGGCGACTTTTGCCGCGGACTCGACGGGGACAAAGACGGCGAGTTTGTAGTTGTTGCCGACGGGTGCGGAGACATAATCGCCAAGCGGATGGCCATTTTGTATTCCGACTATTTCCGCAAGCCCGTCATTTACGCCTCCTTCGACTGCGTCCAGCGCGGTGTGGATGCAGAAAACAGGGATGCCTGAGCGAATCAGTTCGTAAACGATGCTTGTCGGGCCTTGTGTGTTTATTTTTTTCAGGCCGTCCCAGATGATGGGGTGATAGGCAACGATAAGGTCAGTTTTGAGCCGTTTTGCCTCGGCGAGAACATCTGCTGTGATATCGATGGTGAGCAGGACGCGTTTTACGTTTTTGTCCGCGCTTCCGAGAAGCAGGCCGACGTTGTCCCAACTCTGCGCCAGACCCAGCGGGACGATTTTTTCGATTTGTGCCGCGATGTCTTTAACCTTCATTTTTTACCTCTGCAATTATTTTTCGCAAATTCGTCGTAATGCTCCTGTATTTTTTTTGTTATTGTCCCCGGCTTGCCGTCGCCGACGTTGTGTTTTTCGATTCCGGCGACGGGCATCACCTGCATAATGACGTTGGTTATGAATACCTCGTTTGCGCCAAGCAGATCGTCGATTGTAAGGTCTTTTCCGACGAGTTCAATTTTGTTGGCGATTGCCAATTCGCAAACGGTTTTTCTGGCGATGCCGGGCAGGACGGGCGTATTGGTCTTCGGGGTGAATAATTTTGAATCCTTTACCAAAAAGACGTTGCTGATACAGCCTTCGGCTAATCGTCCGTCGGTTGTGAACCAAAGTGCTTCAGCAGCCTTTTTTTCGTGTGCCTGTCTGAGAGCGAGCATACGCGATAAGTAGCTTGTTGTCTTGTGGCCGCAAGTGGGGTCGCTTGTGTTTTGTCTTGTGGGGCAAAGTACAACAAGCACACCTTTTTTATAATATTCAGCGGGATATGGCTGTAGTTTTGTTGCGGTTATCAAAAGTGTGGGATTCGGTTTGGCCTGTGCCTGAGAAAATGCCCCAGCCGAAAGCGTCAGACGAATTCGGGCATCGGTAAGGTTATTTGCTTCGAGAACCTTGTTAACGGATTCTATCAGGTATTGTTTACTGTAAGAATGTTCGAAGAATAACGCTTTTGCACTTGTTAATAATCTGTCTAAGTGGTCATCAAGCCGAAACACGACACCATTATATGCCCGCATTGTTTCAAACAGCCCGGCCCCATACAAAAACCCGCTGTCGCCGACCGATATCCGGCCTTCTTCGATATTCACAAGTTTGTCGTTTAGGAAAATTTTATCTGTCATTTTATTCCTTGTTAGTATTCTTTTTTTTCCAGCCAATAATAAACAAGATGATTATCGTCGCAATCAGCAGCAGCGAAACGATATCATGGTTCATATTTGTTCCAAGTGCGAAAGATAATCCTATTATAGGTATCAATAGAAAAAGCCAAATGCCGTCGTTTTTCCAGTTCATTTCTAAACGCTATTAACCGCTGTAATTCCGGCGATTAACGCCCTTGCCTTTGTTATAGTTTCATCGTATTCGGCCATTGGGTCGGAGTCGGCGACGATGCCGCCGCCCGTCTGGACGTAAGCCGATTTTTTTTTAATGATAATCGTGCGAATGGCGATATTCAAGCAAACACTGCCGTCGAGGCCGATATAACCGAGACAGCCCGTGTAAACGCCTCGTGAGGTTGGCTCGGTTTCGTTTATGATTTGCATTGAGCGGATTTTTGGTGCGCCCGTGATTGAGCCGCCGGGGAAAACCGCTTTTAGAATATCGCAGAAATTTACGTCATCTCGAAGTTTTCCCGCTACGGTTGCGACCGCGTGAAATACGCTTGGGCAGGTTTCAATAGTCCTCGGCTGGGTGACTTTTCTTGTGCCGGGGACGCATAGCCGGGCAAGGTCGTTTCGCTCAAGGTCGATAATCATATTCAACTCGGCTTTTTCCTTTGCGCTATCTATAAGCTGTTGAAGGTTCTCTGTGTTAATTTGCTTCGCATTGGCGGAAGTTTCTTCAAGCCGTTTGCGGGTTCCCTTGATTGGTTTGGTACTGATTATGCCGTCTTTTACGGTGATGAACATTTCAGGCGATGCGCTTACGATTTGGAAATTGCCCGCGTCGATATAGGCGGAGTATGGACTTGGATTATAACGGTTCTGCCAATGGAAAAGGTCGATTGGCCGGGCGAGAAATTCGCAACAAAAACGCTGAGAAAAGTTTATCTGATATACATCACCATCGTATATGTGGCGTTTAATTTTATCGAAGGCCCTGAGATAAAAATCTTTGGTCATATTTGACCTAATCCGCGAAAAATCCATGTCTTCGATATCGGCAGGCGGCGGTGTCGGCACTCGCACATCGCGGGCCTTGTCGAGAAGTGTTTCGAGGAAAGATAATTTTTGCTGAGGCGTTTCGGTATCGTTATCGAGTTGGAGAGTAATCAGTTGAAAGGATTTTTTGTTGTGGTCATAAGCAATCAGACGGTCGTAAAACAGGAGGCGAATGATGGGCAGTCGCAGGTCATCAGTATTTGTGCAGGGGGCGGGTTCTAAGTGGCTGCCCAGTTCGTAGCCGAAGAAGCCGCCCCAGCCGCCTGTGAACATTTCATTGGGCAGGGGGGGCCTTGAGGGTTTGTATTTATCGAGAACTTGTTGCAGTTTTTCAAGCGGCTCAACCTGACCCGCGCGAAATTCAAAGACCTCTTTAGGCATTGCCATCCAGTATGAAAACCCGTCGGCAGTTTCTTTTGAGAAATTGCCGCCGAGGATTGATACCCCCGGCAAGGCGGAGAAAATTTCGCTAAGAGAATCAAGATTGATTTCGGCTGATTTAATTTTGCTGTGTAATTCACAGGCGGCTTGCTTTTTGATTGTCTTGAGTGTGGTGATAGTCATTTTGGCTGTCTCATTCTTGTGCTGCCGGCCGCAAGCAAAACAATAAATGTGTTTTCAAAATCCATTGGGCGTTGTCAAACGGACCGGATTAGTTTTTTCTTATTGAAAAATTCCAGTGCGCTTTTGGTGTTGTCAAAAAGCTTTGTCGCAGTTTGTGTTACGAATACCGAAGGCGATTGTTTCGCGGGCCAGATTACGTAAACGTCTTTGGCTGCTTCGTGGGCGTGCTGGAGTTCGCGTTCGACGCCGCTGGAGATAGCGGCACGACCATCGGGCAGAGTTGGGATGAAACTGATAATCATTTCGGCCTGGTCGATAAGCAGGAAATCGCGCGCGTAGGTCTGGCTGTAAATGTCGCGTTCGATTTGACGAATCTGGTCGAGATTCAGGCGGACGGTTTTGTCGCCCGCCGCGATTTCGAGGGAATCTTTACCGTTCTCGGCGGCCTCAAGGGCCAGACGGGGCAGGAACGCTTCTTCAAGGTCGCCGGGGTCGAAACAGGTGAAATGTTTTTTCATTGATTGGCGAAACTCGCTGATTTCTTTTTTCACGTCGTCGAGGTCGGCGACGGCGGTCATCGGGAAGCTAAGATATGCGCGTTTGATTTTCGGTTCAAAAAGCAGCCGGTAAAATGCCTCGATTGTCGCTTCGGTCCCGCCCCGGGCAAGGCAGTAAAAAGGCGTCTGTTCGTTAATACCTTTGCAGAGCATTTCGGTGCTGATGATTTCCTCTTCCCGCCAGACAATGAGGTCTTTGAGTGTGTGGTCGCTTGTGTGTTCACTGAGCAGCCGGCCGTGCAGGGCGGCGACGCCGTCAATCAGGCAGATGTACATACTTGCGTCGAGTTGGCGCATCTGGTCAAAATCGACGGCCGGGAACAGTCCGTGTCGCCAGCGGAAGGTGGCGTGTGTGTTGACGATAAGGTTGGGGACTTTTTTTGCCTTTGCGATGACGTCTTTGAAAACGCTTCGGCGAAGCGAGTGCAGCCGTTTTAATGGTATGTCCAAAATTTTTCCCGGTGCAATGTCCGGCGCCTCGGCATACATCATGTTGCCGATATTGCACAGTGTTAATTCTTTGCCGTGCAGACCGGCATACTCGCATACCTTTTCAAGGTAGCTTTTCTTGTCCAGCCCGACCAGCCCCGTTACGATTATGACCATAAGACGCCTTGTGTCTATTAAAGGTTTTTGAGCCGCTCCTGAATATCGTGTTCTTTCAGCGCCTTGAACAATTCGCCTGCTTCGCCGGCTATTATTTTATCCAAGGTGTAAAGCGACAGATTTATCCTGTGGTCAGTGACGCGGTTCTGCGGAAAATTATAGGTTCTGATTTTTTCGCTACGGTCGCCCGAGCCAATCATTATTTTACGTTTTGCTTCGCGCTCGGCCACTCTCTTGCTCTCGTAAAATTCATAAAGCCGGCCTCTCAGTATTCGCCAGGCCTTTGCGCGGTTTTTATGCTGGCTTTTTTCTTCCTGCATACGGACAGTGATTCCGGTTGGGATATGTTCGAGGCGTATTGCGCTGCTTGTCTTGTTGACTTTTTGTCCGCCGGGTCCGCTTGACCTGCAGACCTGCTCAACGACATCGTCCGGGTTTATCTGGATGTCAACTTCCTCCGGCTCGGGCATCACGGCGACTGTTGCCGCGGAGGTGTGGATTCTGCCCTGCGCCTCTGTTTCCGGGACTCGCTGGACCCGGTGGCAGCCGCCCTCATAACCCAGTTCGATCCATACCCCTTCGCCCTTGATGCCGAAAACAACTTCGCGGAACCCGCCCCTGTCCGTGGCGCTGAAATCCAGGTCTTCGACTTTCCACCCGCGGTCAGTAGCGTATTTTGTGTACATAGTGTAAAGGTCGCGTGCGAATAGCGCCGCCTCTTCGCCGCCTGTACCCGCCCGTATTTCCATTATGACCGAGCCGATAGAAGCATCGTCGGCGGTAAGCAGCTTGTCTTGTAGTTCCGCCAGAAGCGTTGTCTTTTTGGCATTGAGCTGCTGGAGCTCCTCTTTTGCCATTTCCTTAAGCTCCGGCTCAGTTGAGCTGCTGTTTATCAGTTGTTCTGAATGTATCGCATCCGCGGCGGCTTTCTTGTAGTCGCGATATTTTGCAACCAGTCCCTTGAGTTTACCCTGCTCCTTTGCGAGCGCAATCAGCTTGGCGGAATCGCATGCGATGTCAGGGTTTTCCATCTGCTTCTTCAATTCGTCAAAGCGGGTCTCAATCTCGGTCAGTTTCGTAATTAAAGGCGTATTTGCTTCAGGCATATTTTTCGTCCCGGTAATTTACTTTTGGAAAGGCAATAAACAATCAGGGCTCCGTTCTTGCTCAAACGACCAAAAAAAGAGCCCTGATAGTGATTCGGCGTGAGTAACTACTTTTTCGTTTTTTTGAAGTAGTCGGTGCCGTATTTTTTCTGGAAACGTTCGACTCGGCCCGCGGTGTCAACGTACTTCTGCTTGCCCGTGTAGAAGGGGTGGCAGGCGGAGCAAATTTCCGCGTGGATTTCGCTTACGGTGCTGCGGGTTTCAAAGGTGTTTCCGCAGCCGCAGTGAACCACGACCTTGTCGTATTTAGGATGTACGTCCTTCTTCATAATAAACTCCTGAACAATCAAAAGCACCATTTTAACGTACTCAGCGTATAAATCAAGAGGATTTTTAGACAAGTTTAAGGGTTGTGAAACGCTGTTTTGTATTAATAGTTTGGTTTTTTGGGTAAAAAACAGAGATTGGCTGGGCGTATCGGCATTTGCGATATTACCAGACCAAGGGGTAGTTTTGCGAAATAGCTGAAGATTGGTCGATTTTCAATCGATATGTGTAATACCCACACTTTATATAGGGGTGGGAACTTAACTTTATACAGGGGTGCCGGATGAAAATCAGGTATGTTGTTTCAACAATGGCATTCTGGGGTAAGCAGAGCCGGTTGTCTTTGGAGCAGGAATGTGACCTGCTTCGGGCACTCGGTTTGGGCGTGGAACTTGGGCCCAATATAGGCGGGCTGGATGAGTGCCGGTATGACAAGCGTGACTGGCCCCGGCTTGCGGCGGCAACGGAGGATATGGTCGTCGCGATGCGCTCCCGTAATGATAATCCGAGTATTGAGCAGTGGGCTGAGCAAATCGGGTGCGCGAAATTGCTCAAGGCCAATATCATTGCCGATTTGCAGAGTTTGCGAATACAGGGCAAAAACGCCGACGACGGAGATTTTATCGGCGAGGTCGTCAAAATGGCGGAAGACGAAGAAGTCAAATTTTGCGTAGAGACGGGGCCGCTGGATGTGCTCAAGGATATCGGCGGGCGGTTCGATTCGATATGGTATTGCTTAGACACCGGCTACGCCAGGTGCGATGCCAAGCATAGTTTCAATGAGTATGTCGATACGCTTGCGAAAAGGACCGCTCATTTGCATCTTAGCGACCACAATGGCAGTTTCGATGACCACAGGCCTCTCGGCTGTGCAGGCGGGGCGAATCATAATGATTTTGATTATCTGCTGGAGTCGCTGAAGAAATACAATAACGATGTTATCGGTTCGCTCGAAATGACGCCCTGCACGCCGGTAGAGATGATAAAGCGGTCGAGTTATTTTCTTTTCGATATTCTTGGCTGGCCTAACCGCCCACAAAAACCCGCAGGGGAAATTCATTCGCATTAAGTTGACGTTGAAAAGCTATTGGCAAGGCCGTAAACGTGCAGCTTAATTCCGCCAGAATCCTTAGTCGCACCCAGTTATTCCACCTCATTTGGCAGGCCCTTCGACACGCTCAGGACAGGCAATGGTTTAGTTGAAATAGGAGGTTCGGGGGTGTATAATTAGATATTTGTGCAGGTTCTCGTTTCGGCCACCGCCGTTTTGCTTGCCACTGCTGCTTCTTGCGAAGCAAGTTGAGGGGCTTCACAAAAGCGAAGCAGCGGAGGAGCCATAGTCGGAAAGGGAAAGGTTTTAGACAGGGTGCAGAATTTGAGTTCAGAAGAACAGCATCAGGAATCAGGCGTTAAGAGACAGGTAGAGGCGATACGCCCGGCCAGCACAGGCCTATCGGCGGAGCTTAAGGCAGTTGCCGGGATAGATGTCGATTGGCAAGGTTATCCGTTGCTTGCAGGGATAAATGGGGTTGGGGATTTGAAGAGGTTTTCGGTAGCCCAATTGAAACAATTAGCTGATGAGATACGGCAATTCATAATCGAGACAGTGGGCAGGACGGGGGGGCATCTGGCAAGCAGTTTAGGGGTGGTTGAGATAACGCTTGCACTACATTATGTATTTGATTTTGAGCGGGACAAGCTAGTCTGGGACGTCGGACATCAGTGCTATGCGCATAAGATAATAACGGGCAGAAAAGAGGAGTTCAAAAATCTTCGTCATGCGGGCGGGGTTAGCGGATTTCCAAATCCTGAGGAAAGTCCTTACGACCAGTTTGCGGTGGGCCACGCAGGTACATCGATAGGCACAGCCATCGGGCTTGCTCTTGGCGAAACAAAACAGGGTAAGCAGAATAAAATAGTAGCTTTCGTCGGGGACGGCAGCATCGTCAACGGTGCGAGTTTCGAGTCGCTGAACAATCTGGGCTTAGTCAAGCGGCAGATGCTGATTGTGCTGAATGATAATTCGATGGCGATAGACGCGACGCAGGGCGCGGTGGCGAAGTATTTTTCGAAGATTCGACTGAGCCAGACATACGAGGATTTGCGCAGGACGACGAAAGACATACTGGAGCATACGCCGGTTATCGGAAAGACGGTGGAAGAAGCAATAGAGAGAATCAAAAAGAATATTCGTATGGTGCTTCCGGCGAGCCAGTTGTTCGAAAGTTTGAATGTGCCGTATTTCGGACCGGTGGACGGGCATGATATAGGGGCGCTTGTTCAATTGTTCAGGGCATTGAAGCAGGTTGAGCATCCTGTGATTCTGCATTGTCATACCAAAAAAGGGATGGGTTTTATGCCTGCGGACAGCCAGCCGAGCAAGTATCATTCGACGGGACCATTCAAGATGAACGGCGACGTGGTGGAGCCGGCGACGGAGAAGCAGGGGCGAACCTTCACAGATGCTTTCGGCGACGAGCTGGTGAAGTTGGCTGAAAAGGACAAGAAGGTCGTAGCGATAAGCAGCGCGATGTGCGAGGGGACAGGGCTGAAAAAGTTCCGCGAGAAGTATCCCGACAGATTTTATGACGTTGGGATAGCTGAAAGCGCGGCGGTGGAGATAGCGGCAGGTCTCGCCAAGAGCGGAATGCGGCCTGTGGTTTGCATATATTCGACGTTTTTGCAAAGGAGTTTCGACCAGATATTCCAGGATGTATCGTTGCAGAACCTGCCTGTGGTATTTTGCATTGACAGGGCGGGAATGGTTGGCGCGGACGGGCCGACGCATCATGGTCTTATGGATATCGGATATTTGCGTATGATGCCTAACCTTGCTCTTGTTTCGCCTGCGGACGCGGTTGAGATGGGTGGCGCTTTGGAATTCGCGTTGAGCGCGGACAGGGCAGTGTGCGTGAGGTATCCGAAGGAATTAATCGCCAGCCAGCAGATTGCAGAATCAAGCAGCGAACCGTTTATTCTGGGTAAAAGCGTGGTTGCCAGAAGAAATGACGGGTCGGTTGCAGTGATAATCAGTTATGGGAGTATTCTTGTGGAGGCAATAGCTGCTGCGAGGGCGCTGGCTGAAGAAGGCATAGAGGTTGACGTGATAAACGCGAGGTTTGCTGCGCCTATTGACAGCAGAATAGTTGAGTTGATTGGAGCGGGCAAGCCGGTGATTACGGTTGAGGACCACGGCGTGGCTTGTGGATTTGGTTCGGCGATAATGGAGGTTGCGGGTCAGCACAGCGGCGGATTTGTGCCCCGGAGAGATGGTGGGGCGGTGCGGATGCTGGGGGTGCCGAAGCGGTTTGTCAGGCATGATTCGCGGACCAACCAGCTTATGGAGGCAGGGATAAATGCCGATAAAATAGCGGAGACGGTGTGTCAAATGCTAAATCGGTAGTCCGCGAGGGCGGATGAAGTTAGAAGTGAGAATGCTAAATAATGGTAAGGGCAAGTCGCAAGAGAATGTTGAGGTTGGCGATTTTCGGGGACCACAGGAAGGGCCGCGTTGCGGAGGCGATAGCGGATTTTGCGGATTTTGTAAAAGGCAAAGTTCGGACTGTAGTTAATTGCGGGATTGATGAGTGTACGCCTGATAATTTGCGGGAGGCGGATTACGCGGTGGTTTTTGGCGGGGACGGGAGCATAATCGCGGCAGCCAGGCAGTTGAGTCGAAGTGACGATAAAACGGGAATTCCGGTAATAGGGGTGAACCTCGGCAAGCTTGGGTATCTGGCGGAGTTCAGCGTCGAGGAGTTGAAGGGATTTTTCCCGCAGTTGGTGATAGGCAAGGCGAAGATAGAGAAGCGTATGATGCTGTTTTGCCTGGTGATTAAGAAAGGCAAGGAGCGTTTTTGTTCGACAGCGGTCAATGATGTGTTCATTACTTCCGGCCCACCATTCAGGATGATAGACCTGCAGATGTTCGTGGATGGGCAGCATTTAGGAGAGTGTGTGAGCGACGGTCTGGTGGTTTCGACGCCGACGGGTTCGACGGCGTATAGTTTGTCAGCGGGCGGGCCGGTGTTGTCGCAGAAGATGGAAGGGATTGTGATTACGCCTATATGCCCGCATAGTTTGAGTTTCAGGCCGATTGTTATAAGAGCGGACAGTGTAGTTGAGATTCATGGGGAGCGTTTGAATGAGGGGACGACGGTCTCGATAGACGGTCAGGTATCGCTGGAACTGGATATTGACGATGTGGTGGAGATAAGGCGGGAGAAACGTGATTTTCTGATTGTGCATAATCCGCTTAGGTGCGAGTGGGACACGCTGGCGGCCAAGCTGGGGTGGGCTGAGAAGCCGAAATACCAGGGCGTTTAGCGGGAATCTAAAAGCGAACATACCAGTTTATTTGTGGTAGTTAATGTTATGAGAAGGCAAAGCATAACTTGCGTGTCGGCGTTAATTGTGGCGGTTTTCTGCGGGGTTGGATTATGCCTGGAAAATACGTCGGTTGGCAATCCGGTTGGGCCTGGGACGGTTCCGCCGACGGCTTATAAGCCGGGGCTGATACAGAGCCCTAATCCAATCAATACGAGCGGGAATCTGATGATTACGGGCAACGCGGCCAACGGGATGCAATTCAGGGGTGTCGTGCCATACAACAGCCCGACGAGTTTTTATATGCCGGCAAGCTCACTTTCACATACATCGGCGGGGCTGGACTCATTTCTTAGGAACACAGCCGGCTCGCAAAATTTATGGACGAACAGCGGGGTACTGACGCCTTATTATTCGCCGGGTTGGACAGTGACGACGACGCAGCCGGGCGGGAGTGGTGTGGTTACGACGGGCGGTTCAGTGAATAATTCATTTACCAGCACGAATTTAGCGAACGCTCAGACAGGATATTACCAGAGCGGATATAATCCTCAAATCGGCTGGCGGCCATTGTCGATGAGCCAGCAGGATTTGGAGAAACTTGTGGAGGCGGACGTCAAGAAAAATCCTCCCGGAGGCGAGCCGGGTTCGCAATCACAGGAACAGTTCTGGCGTGATATGGGAGTTAATATTCAGCGAAAAGGTGAAACAGCCGAGGGGACTGGAAAACCTGAGTTGGCGACAGGCAGCGAGCCGAGTTTGGAGATGTTGCTGGGCGCGAAGGCACAAAAGGCCCGCGATGTGCAGGGTAAGCGGGAGGCGAGCAAGGAAGGATTGGCGGGACAGATTGACAATACGCTGAAGCCGGAGCAGGTGACTGATATATACGAGCAGATGAAGGGGCGGTTAGGCAAAACCATCGAATTGCCCCAGCCCCAGGGCGTACCTGCGACAAAACGGGCGGAGGCGAATGAACCGACAGCATCGAAGGCAAGCGCGGCGCCAATGGATTTCGCGGAAGTGTACAAAAGTTTCGCGTCTTACAGTGATGACAAATTCAATCATCATATGAGAATGGCGGAAGGTTTTATGAAGCAAGGGAGGTTTTACAGAGCCGCTGATGCTTACACGCTTGCTTCGATTTATAAACCGAATGACCCGCTGGCTTATGCCGGCAAGAGCTTGGCGTTGTTCGGGTCCGGCGAGTATCTGAGCAGCGCGTTATTTTTGGCCAGGACGCTGGAGATTTTCCCGGAATACGCGAAAGTCAAGGTTGACCTTGTGGGAATGATAGGCGACAAGGACACAGTTGAGAATAGGATACTCGAAGCCCGCGACTGGATGGACAAGAGCGATTCCGGGGAGCTGGAGTTTCTGCTAAGTTACATTTATTACCAGATGGACCGGCTGGAGTTTGCGAAGCAGTCGATAGAGGCAGCAGCGAAGAAGATGCCGAATTCGCCGGCGGTCGCAGCGATGAAAAAGGTGATAGACGAACGCCTTGCAAAACCTTAACACATACCTTATATCGTATTTAGTATGTCGCATCTCGTAAATCGAGCTGGAAGCGACAAAATACTAAATACGAGCCATGTATGACTAACGACGAAATACGAAGCAGTGTTTTGAATATGGAGGATTTTTTTGCGCCGGGAGGAGCGATTGGACGGTCGTTTGAGGGATATGAACGGCGTCAGCAGCAGGTCGATATGGCCAGGGCGGTGCAAAAGGCGATATCGACCCAAAGACATTTGGTGGCGGAGGCGGGGACGGGGGTAGGCAAGAGTTTGGCGTATCTTGCGCCTGCGATAGAAAAGGCAATCCTTGGGGCAAATCGAGTCGTTATCAGCACATTCACAATCGCTTTGCAGGAGCAGCTGATCAATAAGGATATTCCCTGTTTGAACCGGTGCCTGCCGTGGAGCTTCAAGGCGGTGCTGGCGAAGGGCAAGTCGAATTATCTTTGTAAGCGTCGGCTGGAATTTGCGATTCGAAGACAAATGGGTTTGTTTGACCAGTTCGGAGATGTCCTCGCGGAGATAAATAAATGGGCGATGAGGACGGCGGATGGGTCGCTAAGCGATTTACCATTTATACCGGATAGCCGGGTCTGGGACGCAGTGAAGGCGGAACACGGGAACTGCCGGGGCAGGAAGTGCGGGCACTGGACGAGCTGCTTTTGCCAGCGGGCAAGGAGAGAGCTTGAGAACGCGAATGTTATCGTGACAAATCACGCACTATTATTCAGTGACCTTGCGCTGCGGGAGGAAGAGTTTTCGATACTGCCCGATTATAAGTGGGTGATTATCGATGAGGCGCACAACATTGAACGAGTGGCGGAGGAACATTTCGGAATTGAGATAAGCACGGGAGCGGTGAGGTTCCTGTTAGATGGGCTTTATAATCCGCGAACACATAAGGGGCTTTTGGTTTATACGGAAGCAGGGAAGCTTACTGATTTGGTTGTCAAGGCGGGAGAGGCGGCGAAGGAGTTTTTCAAAGGCGTTCGACAATGGAATGAGCGGCACAGGTCGCAGTCAAATGGACGATGCTACAAGAATTTTGTCGAGGACAATTTGTCGGCGCAGGTTAAGGAACTGCGAGCGGGGTTGTCTGGTTTGGCAAAGCAGGCGAAAGACGAGGATGAGCGGTTTGAATTAACGCGATATGTCGATAAGTGCGCGGGATTGCTACAGGATTTGGAGGCGTTTTTGTCACAGACCAAACAGGATTATGTTTATTGGGTTGAGGTTAGCGAGAATAAGCCCCTAGACTCCGCTCGGGGCAGGCGTGAGGCGGTTTACCTGAAAAGTGCGCCTTTGAACGTCGGGGCGGATGTTAGAAGGAGTTTATTCGATAAGTTTGAGTCGGTGATAATGACGAGCGCGACACTTAGTAGTGGTGAGGACCCGGCTTTGCCTAAGGGCTACGCCGTGGCAGGCAGAGGACGGAAAACAGAGAGCGGGTTTAAATTTTTCGCGGGGAGGGTTGGTTTGTCCGCCTTCAGCGAGACCTCGCCCGCCCTTAAGGGGCGAGGCGGGGGGGATTACGACGCGGTGAAGCTGGGGTCGCCTTTCGATTATCAAAAGCAGGTAACGATTTATATCGAGAGTGAATTGCCTGAGCCGAATGATGAGAAGTTTGTCGAGTTGGCGTGCGAGGCGATAAAGAAATATATTTTGCAGACGCAGGGGCGGGCGTTTGTGCTTTTCACCAGTTATAAGATGCTGGGGGATTTTGCGGAGCAACTGGCGGGGTGGTTTAAGGAGAATGATATAGAATTGCTTCAGCAGGGGGTGGGGCAAGACAGGACGTCGCTATTGAGGCGATTCAAAATGGACGGGCGATTTGTATTGTTCGGGACGGATAGTTTCTGGCAGGGGGTGGACGTTGCGGGGGAGGCGCTGTCGAATGTGATAATCGTGCGGTTGCCCTTCGCGGTGCCGGATACGCCGCTTTTGGCGGGGCGGCTGGATAAAATCAAAGAAAAGGGCGGCAATCCGTTTGCGGAGTATCAATTGCCTTTGGCGATAATCAAGTTCAAGCAGGGCTTTGGCCGACTTATTCGGACAAAGATGGATAGAGGTATTGTTGTCATTCTGGATTCACGCATATTGAGCAAATCATACGGCAGAAATTTTCTCGCCGCGATACCGAAATGCAGAATGGAAATTGTATCGCGTCGTGTGTAATACGAATATCGTATTATAATTGCAGGCCCCTGTTGATACTTGTGGCAGGGGCCGTATTGCGATTATCAAAGAACGACCGCCGCGGTATTGCTTGGCATGCTCTCGCCGGAAACATTGGCCGATTTTACGCGGTATTCCAGTTGTATTCCGCGTGGCTGTTCAAGCAGGTGAGTATCGGTATTTAGCGATGTACCGACTACGGCCCAGTCGCCGAATTCTACGCCGCCCGTGGTTTTCTCACGGCGTTCGATGATATAGTTTCTTACAAGCCCGCCTGTTGCCGGGGTATCCCACTCGAGCCATATATCGCCCGGCCCTTCGGCTGTCGGATGGAAACTATCCGGCTGGCCCGGCGGGTCCACCGGCACCGGCACAGACCTTGGCGCCCAGCCGATTTCAGCCAGTTTCGTCGGGTCGGCAGCCGTGTCCACCTCGGATTTCTTGAGGTCGTTTTTCATAAGCTCCATGAGGGCATCGAGCTTGTCTTCCTTTGTCTCGGTTGCAAGCTGGGCCTGCGAGCGTGCGCTGATTTGCGCCTGTCGGTTGGTCTGGAAGGTAGATAGCGCGGTAGAGAGCGTCGCCACCGTTACAGACGGGAAATCGGCGGCGTGTGCTGTGTAACCGGCGACCATCGCTTCGGCCAGCGCTATTACTTCCGATTCTGTCCTTGGGAATGCGGGCATGGTATTTCTCCTTTCAATTTAAGCCACAGATTACACTGTTTACACAGATTTAATTGCCACTAAAAGGCACATAAGTTTTTTCACCACAGAGCACACAGAGAACGCGAAGATATATATGTAAATACTTCGTGTGCCTTCGTGAACTTCGTGGTAAACAATTTTTTAGACGCTGATTACACAGATTGCGCAGATTTTATTTATAATCCGTGTTACCCGCGTAATCCGCGATTAATAGACCCTATGCGCTTCACGTTATTCGCTATTTACTGCTGATACCAAGAAGGAATAAAAGGGTGTGTGCAGCTTTTCCTTTTACGCTTCTCTTAATTTTCGTCCCTGTTATTGCTGGGCTAATCGGACAAATAAAAAAACGACTTGAATAAAATTTTATAATATTTAAATAATTGTCACTGCGCGGGGACTCAATGTAAGATACTGATTAACGCTGGATTTAAGCGGGTTTACGCTATCCACAATATATTATAGAATATATGCGACCCCTTATTTGTAGTCCGGTAAATCTAATTTACATCATCGTGATGTAAATATGCAACACTGTTTTCGTAAGACGAAAACCTTTTTGCCAAGACGAACACCGTCCTCGTAAGACGAAAAAGACGATGCAAGTATGCAAATCCATTCTCGTAAGACGGGATTCAATATCGTAAGACGATAACCATTCTGCTAAGACGAAAACCGTTCCGCAAAGAGTAGATTCATTCTGCTAAGAGCGGAAACGCGATGCAAATACGTAAACCGCTGTTTTTGGCGTAAAAACGGGGGTTTTGCCACGAAGACACAAAGACACGAAGATAAATACATAATAAATACTTCGTGACCCTTCGTGAGCTTCGCGGTAAAAACATATCTCCGAAAAGATTTATCGGGCGTTAACTTAGACACAGATTTCGCAGACCTGTCCTCCGTAGCCCCCACTGCCCCAGCAGTTTGCTCAGTGCAACTAAGCAGCAGGGGCAAAACGGCGGGGACAGAGGCGGAACAGAGGAACATTGATATGCCTTTTCGGCGGGTAAACAGCTTTTTTGATTCTGAGCCGGATTTAATGTTGCGGTTGTCTGCGAGATTGTTAAAATTGCCGCAGTGAAGAACAGTTAATATCGGTTTTGATTAACAGGTAATAATTGCTGAGGATAGAAATCACATGCCCGGATTTCCAAAGAGTGAACCGGGGATAATATTGCGACGGCAGTGCGCTATTTAACTTGATTTTACGGGAGAAAAAAATGACAACACCCAAAGTTCGCGTAACATTCATTGTGCTCACCTTTATTATCTATCCATCGATTTCAAAAGCCGCCGAGCCAAATAGTTTTCCTGTCTGCAAATGGGCGGGAGAGCAAAGTTATCCGGCAGTCAGCGGCAACTACGTTGTCTGGCAGGATAAACGTTCGGGCGCGTATGATATTTATCGGAACAATCCTGCGGATGTGAACGACGTCAATGGCATTTGGATATGCCAGCAGACCGGTGACCAGAAATTGCCCGCCGTCAGCGGCAGCACGGTGGTCTGGCAGGATGCCCGCATCAGCACCATTAATACCGACATCTTCCGCTACAGTCTGCCATCTGGTCCTGAAGCCGGAGTATGCACTTATACCGGCAAACAAGAAGTTCCCGCAATCAGCGGCGGTATCATTGTCTGGAGGGACTCTCGTAACGGCAATAACGACATATTTGGATATAATGGAAGTGAATTTGAAATCTGCACGGACACTGCAAGCCAGTCGAATTCTGCCATCAGTGGAAATATGGTGGTCTGGCAGGATTCACGCAATGGCGGTATGGATATCTACCGCAAAAACATCAGTACGGGACAGGAGTTTGAGGTTTGCGTAAGCAGCAGTTGGAAGCAGAACGCGGCCATAAGCGGTAATGTTGTTGTCTGGCAGGATGACCGAAATGGGGACAATGATATTTACGGCAAGAACCTTACTACGGGGCAGGAAATGGAAATCTGCAAATATGCAGGCAAGGAGCAAATCAATCCTGCAATAAGCGGCGACATAGTAGTTTGGGAAGATCAGCGGGGCAGCAATTCCGATATTTACGGCTATCGAATTTCGACGCAGACGGTATTTCCGATTTGCACGCTCCCCGGCGACCAGAAGAATCCGGCAATAGACGGCAGTTTTGTTGTTTGGGAGGATTATCGCAATGGGAACGCCGATATTTATGGCGCATATATTCCTGAGCCGGTTGCGCCTTCTACGATAACAGTCCTTGACCCCAACGGCGGCGAGATGCTTCTATCCGGTTCACAATATACGATAAGGTGGGAAAGCAGCGAGTTGGGCAGCAGCAATGTGAAGCTTGAATATTCGACCGACAATGGCGCCGGTTATTTACCGATAGACGCCAATCTTCCCAACAGTGGCTCATACCTCTGGCGGCCGCTGCCGGTAGTAGATTCAAATCAATGCCTGATTAAAATAAGCGACAAAGATGGCACGATTGCCAGCGATACCAGCAACCATGTTTTTACGATTTTCGAGTGCGACGAATCGCTGACTGCCGACCTGAACGGCGATTGCAAGGTTGATTTAACAGATTTTGCTTTGTTCTGCGGCCAATGGCTTACCTGCGGTAATCCGCGCGACCCCAATTGGTGCCCTTAATTGATTGAAAGACATAACATAACCTGCCAAAGATAGTAAGATACAGATAGATTTGTAAGTATGGCTGTGGATTGAAGATTGTTTTAGTCCTAATCAGTTTTTTGCGCCGCTGATTACACGGGTTTATTTCAACTCCAGAGGGCGGAGATGGTGTCGGATGATTACGTTCATCATCTATTTCATCTGGCGAATTATTTCCATTGTTTTGGCGCTGACGGTGCAGACACGTTTGAGAAGGTCTATGACCTTTTCCTTGTAATCCGCAAAGCGATATGTATTGAATTTTTCGGCAATCGTCGGGTCGGATGGTTTATATTCCTTATACTGATCCAAGACCCATTCAAGGGCACTGCGATTGCCAAGCTTGTATTCCCATGCCTCTTTGGGAATGCCGGTTAAGGTTGTCTGGTCGTCAAGTTCAATGCTGCCATGTTCCTTGTCGGCTTTAAGACGCGGTTTGGGCAAGCGTTCAGCCCGTTTTGATTCCGGCAATTGGTTTGTAGTCGCAACATCAAGCAGTTTGGGTTGCTTTTGTTTAGGCGGAACCTTTTCAATGCGTTTAAGATTAAATGGCGCTGCCGTCTCGAAATTGATATGCAAATCCATCAAGGTTTTGCCCCATTTGCTCCACTGCTTGAAATCGGCGTAGAATGGGATGTGAGGGAATTCGCGTTTTAAGTTCATTTCATATTTTTTGCGGTATTCTGGGTTGTGCAGGACGGCATATACGTAATAGAAAATATCTTCCTTTGTGATTTTTTTATTTTTGTAATGTGCCTGAAACTGCGTTAAAGCCCAATCAGTGATGTTGTCGATTTGATTTCCATTCTCATCATAGAAGTATAGGGCAAGACATTGAGTATCACCAGTATAATGCAAATCAACAATCCCACTACTTGCTAAAACGTGGAAGGCTTTGGAAGCCGCATTGCCCGAAATGCAAAAAACCAAATTGTCATTTTGAAAGATATGATTCGATAGCCCGTGTTCATCAACGAAGATATCTGAATTATATAGGAATGTTGACACAAATGGCCTGTAATTAAACTTAATAATTCGATTGGCTGAGAACTTTTCTCTCTTGCCTTGTTCAAAGCACCGCTTCAAATTCCTTGACCATTTAATCGTCGTATCGAAAACATTGCCGGAGTGTTCATACGTATTATAGAACTCTGCAAAAAACTGCATTTTTGCAGATAAGCCAGCCTTGGAGAAATCAATAACCCATTCATCTCTGTTAGTTGATATCCCTGTTGAATATGAGGCTAAAATAGCGTGGTCGTGCACACCGGCTTTTGCTTTCTTGTCAATTATGGGGATCATGTCATCGAAGTCGTTATCCGAAAGGTTAATCCAGTTATTGTTTCGATCAGGACGAATGGATTCAAAATCAATGTTCTTAAGCTTTGTCGCATTGAAGAAATCAAGCTTTTCTTTCCTTGTCTGTTCATCAGTAAGACTGAAATAACGGATATTTGCATTTCCGCTTTCATTTTCTTTTTTTACAAGAAAAATAATGGCCACGCCAGTTTGAATCCCAAATACATTATGTTTAGTTCCAGAGATTTTCGGATTATCGCGAACGTCGCTCTTGGTATCGATTACATAAATATCAGAAAAATCATCTCGGACACATTTTCGCCACCCATCGTAACTCGCGCTATCTAAAAATGTGCGATTTATGATAAATGCAATTATGCCATTTTTCGCGATGCGGTCCATTGCCAAACGAAAGAAACGGGAACAGGGATCATAAGCCTTTGTCTTTTGAGCGCGACTATACTTTATGAAAGTATCCTTTATCCTCTTGTCGATAATTGGGTATTTGCGATTTTTGTTATTATCGTTTTCATTGGCTTGGTTCGCATTGTACGGAGGATTTCCTATTATGACGCTGATTTTGCGTTTATTCTGTGCTTTAATACGTTCTGAGTTTTCAGAACTTAAGGAAAACAGCATCTTGCCATCTTTGTCTTTTGCATCATACGCAAACCCCATATTATCGAGGGTATCGACGAAGCAGATATTTTTGAATTCTTCATAGACGCCCATCTTCTGTTTGTATGTGGCCTCGATATTTAGGTTGGCAATGTAATAGGGCAGGATGGCGATTTCGTTGCAATGTATTTCGTTTTGATATTTGTACTTGAGGTCGCTTTCGGGCAGGTGGTCTATGATATCGCAAATAAATGTACCTGTTCCTGTTGCCGGGTCGAGGATTTCGACGTTTTTGCTGGCAAGAAGTTTCCCAAAATGCTTGTGTAATAAGAAATCAGTGCTTTCAATCATAAAGCGGACAATTTCATCGGGTGTATAAATAATTCCAAGTCGATCAGCGCCTTTGGGATTGTATGCCTTATAGAAATTCTCATAGACGACTTTGAGAAATTTCTGTTTTTCGGTGTGGCTTGCAATTTCACCGGCTCGTGCCTTTATCATTTGATAATAAATCTTTATGCTATCGAGTGTATCATGTTTGGTTTTGCCGGTAAAGAAGGTGTGCTCAAGTTTGCCGAGTTCCTTCGAGATATTGTTTTCCTGATGGAACTGGGGGTCGTCAAAAACGGTGGTGAAGATTTCCTCGGTCAGAATATGCTGGATGAGCATTTCTCTTACATCGGCGAGAGTAACATTTTCATTGATGACATGTTTGCATAGTTCAAGAAAGGCATCCCGTGCGATGACAAAGGGTTTGTTATCCTTTGCCTGCTGATCAATCATATCTCGCAGGGTATCGAGCACTTGCGGCAAGTCGGCCTTGAATTTTTCAATGGCGTCGCGAAAGCTCCTTACTTCGGCGCGGGTAAAGTTGGTAAAACGAGAAATGACACGATGAAGAGCTTCGGGGTCATGGATTTTGCAGCGTTCGACTTCAACGCCGTTTTGATACAAAATGGCGGTTTGAGTATCTTCAAAAAGAATGTTGCTGGAAGGGTATCCTTTTTTAAATTTCTTTTCAATTTCTACTTCAAGGTCATCGTCGGTATCTTTGCTTTCCCAATAGCCCCAGTCAAGACGCAGAGCATCTTTTAGTGTGCCGTCGGGACTTACAGTGGTCCCTTTGGGAGTGCGGTAATCAAGTTCGGCAATAAGAAGGAGATTTTGCTGCTGTGCGTATTCGTTCAGAAGATTCTCAAAAGCTCTTCGAATCGAAGATTCTTTGGAAGTGCCGCCGAATCTTATATATTTTTGAATCTCGGTGTAATACTTTGAAATAGTCTGTACGGACATAAATCCTCAAATAATGACTATTCACCCATTCTCCGTCAAACGCCCTTAACTGTCAAGCCCGCCCGGGGAAGATTTAACTCTCTCGAACTAAGCTTGCTCCCCTCGACTATGCTCGGGACTTCGCAAGGTAGAAAACCTTCGCGTTCTGGCCCCCGACTACGACATTCGAGGGCAGGCGAGGCTCTTTCCCTCCTAAAGCACAAGTTTTAACCACAGATTCCGCAGATTACACAGAAGAATAAATAAAAGACAGTGTCCATCAGTGTTAATCAGTGGCTAAGTCCTTTTGTGCGTTTTTGCGGCTAATAAACAGTGTCTATACTGTGTTAATCCGTGTCTAAGAAACAGCGTTATTTTGCGCAATCAGCGTCTCCCGTTCCCGTTTGGGATGCCTCACGGCATAGGGATGGCCAAGCCATAAAATTTCTCTGTATTCTTCGCGCTCTCTGCGGTGAAAATATTCTCAAACGCCGGCGGGGATTTTTGCCTTGAAGAACTCCTTGTATTTCATATCGCATTTGAGAATGTGGAGAGTCAGCCACATTTTAAGGAATTCTACAATCTCACTGGCGACCATTGATTGCTTATTCAGGGCGTTTACGGATAGTTCGGCCGTTGTCTTGAAGAAGTAGATGTGCTGCTCTTTATGCGACCCAATCTCCGGGTAGCCGTATTCCTGCATAAGTTCTTCTTCAGTCGTGAAATGCTCTTTCGCGTAGTTAAGCATTTCCGTCAACGTCTCCGAGACCAGTTCTGAATCCTTAGATGTGCCGGAGTGGTCGATGAGCTTATTGATGATTTCAAACAGGTGCCGATGTTGACGGTCGATCTTCGCAACCCCCACGCTGTATTCATCTTTCCAGCTAACCTTTTCCATTTTAACTCCCATATTCAGCTATTGTTAAGGCCAAGGCCTTTTGGAAATGCTTCCCATATATATTTATCGGCGTTCAAATTCCCGGATGTTATTGTTTTTTTAGCAAAAAGCTGTGTAAATCCGTGTCAAGTTCCGCGAGAAATTAGAAAGTAGAGCAGTTGAACAGTAGAAAATCCGCGTAATCTGCGCAATCCGCGTCTCCCGTAAGGGATGGCCAAGCCATAAAATAGCTCAGTGTCTATCAGTGCAATCTGTGGCTAAGACCTTTTGTGTGTTTTTTCGGCTAATAAACAGTGTCTACACTGTGTTAATCCGTGTCT
Source organism: Phycisphaerales bacterium (assembly GCA_003141275.1). Lineage (GTDB taxonomy): Bacteria > Planctomycetota > Phycisphaerae > Sedimentisphaerales > Anaerobacaceae > Fen-1362. The sequence goes on along the minus strand of PLLM01000015.1, from coordinate 7,516 downwards.
AAGAATCAGCGTTATTCTGCGTTAATCAGCGTCTTAAAACAGTGTTCTTGAGTGTTAATCTGTGTCTGATATTAGTTTTTAGTTTTGAGTCGTTAGTTTTAAGTTGTGAATAATCGGTGTCCATCTGTGACACGAAGCGAAGAGCGGGGCATAGTATGTTCCGAAATCCTAAAACCTAATATCTAAATCCTAAACAAGCACGAATGTTCAAAAATCTAAATAAAAAACCGGCCTGGCGAATTATTCTCGACAGGCCGGTGAAATGTTTAACTTGTTGTCTTGCGCTTCTGCTGCTGGTCATTCAGGCAGTGTTGCTGCGATAAATCCTTTACCTGCCAATATGGATTTTAATTCATCGATGATTTCATCTAGCGTCCGGCTGTCTGCGTTGGCGGCCTTGGTTACCGCGGTGTAAAGCGTCCCTGAAGCGCTCCCCGTTCCGGAAACCCACTGACCGCCGATGGGGCCAAGCAGGAAGCTGCCTTCTGCGATATTGACACCTTTAATGCTGCTGGCAATCGATCTCTTGTCGGGTGTTCCGAAGCCGATGTCTTTCAGTGCCAGCTTACCCTGCAGCATTATTTTAAACTCAAAAGGACTATTGCCCTGCAAATCAACGAACATCAAATCGCCTATATGCCATGCGCTCGCCGCAAGAAAGTTGTCGCTGCCACGGGCGTTGAGCTGGACATAAACCTTCTTCTTGGGAGTATTGCTGTCATTGCCATACAAAAACAGATTGGCATCCGCAGGTGCGTCGCAGCCGTCAGCAAAAAGCAGCACCAAATAACCCTTCATCGGAATATTAACTTTGGCGTCTGTTTCGCGGTCCGCGCCTTTTACCGTAGTGGATATGTTATAAATAAGGTAATGAGTGGGTACCGCATACGACGTTGGCACACATACGCTCAAAACCACAAACAACACAGCTAACCCCAGTAACCTCTTCATTTTTTTCTCCTTAATTAAAATAGTAACGTTATGGTTACATTCCCCTGAGTATCCTCAACTCAGGATTGATACTATAACGTAAAGTGCTGTTTTGTCAATAGTTGCAAGCGATGGTTTAGTTAGATAGTTTGATATCGACTAAGGTTTGGATATTGGCGACGTCGGTTTTATTTCGCACTTGTAAGCGGATGCCTCGGCCTTCGGGGTATTTCTTTGCGTTTCGCAGTTCATCCTTTATCGACTGCGGCAAGTTACTATCCTGCACGGCGTCAACACCCTTGTCGCCGAAGACAAACGCAACCATTATATGGTCTTCTCTCGGGCCCATATAGATTATATTGCGTTTTTTGTCTTTTAGCCGAAACGACCAGCCGTACTTGACGCCGGGGTATTTCCATTCCTTAATTGCCTTGGGATATTTTTCCACGACGTATTCGGCGATATCGCTCCACAGTTGATATTGCTTTCCAATCGCTTTAGCGAGCATTTGCTCCGTCGGCTGTTTCGATTTGTCGTCAAATAAGCTCATCGCCATTAAAGCTTCGCCTGCCATTCTTTGCATAAAATACTCATCACGTGACAATTCCAGAAAGAATCGCCGACTTTGTACGATTCCCTCAATGTCCCTTCCAGCTTAAATCCCATATTTTTATAGCATTTAATCGCCAGCTTATTGAAATCGAAAACGCCAAGCCCGATACGATTCAGCCCAAGCTCGCCAAATCCGAACTTCAAAACATGGCCAATCATAATCTGTGCAAAACCTTTGTTGCGATGTTTTGGCGATATAATAACGCGAGACAGATTTGCCGATTGCGATTTTCGGTTATATTGGGCCAGTTCGCAGTAACCGATTAAAACACTGCCGCGATATAAACCAAACGGGAACAGTGTCGCCGCTTTGCCTTTGGCTGCTCGAAGCTGCTCACGGAGCTGTTTTTGAGTCATAGGCCATTCGAAACTCGGCCCCGCCCACAGCACCATTGCCGCTTCGGATTTTATCCAGGAACAAACCCTGCCGATGTCTATAGCTTTGAATTTCTCAACCTGTAACGGCATATTCTAAATCCCTGTATTAATTCTTGTCTCCTGGATGCCGTAATGATAACGCATTCGCTGGGGGAATAGGAAGCCAAATTTGTGAACGTCAATTTGCGGAAAAACAGTTGCGGTTCGAGCAGCGTAGATGTTCTAATATAATATTATGAGCAGGCGAAACGAGACACGAGACCGGCTGGAAAAACTCAAGGCACTTTGGGCGAGGGGTGAGTCGCTTTTGATAGTGATGCAGAATAATCCCGACCCCGACGCCATAGCTGCGGCGTGCGCCCTTCATCAGCTTGCCAACAGGACGGCGGGCCTGAATTGCCGGTTCGCCTATGGCGGCACGATAGGCCGGGCGGAAAACCGCGAACTGGTTCATTATCTTGGCTTTGCGTTTTATCCTTTCGATAAAATAAGTCATCAGAAATCCGACCTTATCGCGCTTGTCGATACTCAGCCGAGCGCGGGAAATAATCCGCTGCCCGAAGGTGTTCAGCCGGATATTATCATTGACCATCATCCCGCGATAGAGGCAAGCCGGGGCGTTGCCTTCGCGGACATTCGCGAGAGCTACGGCGCGACTTCGACGATTATGTGGGAGTATCTTCGCGAGGCCAAAATCACCCCGGATATGCCGATTGCGACGGCGCTTCTTTATGGTATCCGCTCCGATACACAGGACCTCGGCAGGGAATCCACTCAGGCGGACATCGACGCGATTGAGTCGCTGTACCCATTAGCCAACAAGCGGATGCTCGGCCAGATTCAGCGGGGACGAGTGCCTTCCGATTATTATCAAATGCTCTCGACTGCGCTGTCTAATACGAGGATTTATTCGCATTGCATGATTTGCGATATCGGCGACATCGACAACGCCGATATGATTGGCGAGGTGGCGGACCTTTTGCTGAGGCACGAGGAAGTTGACTGGGTGATGTGTTACGGCGTTTGCAGCGGCCGGATTCTTATTTCTTTTCGCACGCAGGATAGCTCACTCGATGCCGGCGATGTCGCGCGTAAGGTTGTTGATAAGCTCGGCACAGGCGGCGGACACGAGCATATGGCGGGCGGACAAATATCATTACTCGCGGCCAAACGCTCAATGCGTAAATACTTGCGCATTAAAGGGCTGATACGTGGCAGGTTCCTCAACGCTCTGGGTATAAGGACGCGAAAAGGCCGGCCTCTTGTTCATATCCCGTAGAAGACAGATTTGGCGAAATAAGTTACCGATTTCCTGGACTGCTTAGTGATAGCGGATTTGCTGGAAAAATTAAGGGTGGTTGCTTAAGCCGCGTCTGTTTTAGTCCGATATAGCCGTCAGTTTGGTTCTGCGCCGGAAGGCCGGAATAAACGACCGTAAAAGGGGTTTTTTATGGCAACAATACTGGTAGTAGAAGACGAGTTGGATGTGCAGAAAGTCGTCGCCAAGCGGCTGACCAGCCGGGGCTTCACGGTGCATTGCGCATCCGATGGATACCAGGCGGTGCAGTTGGCGCATAAAATAGCTCCCGATTTAATCGTGCTGGATTTGCAGTTGCCCGCCGGCGATGGTCTTAGTGTTTTGCGGAAACTGCGAATTTCGGACAGCACCAAAAAGACGCACATTGTTGTCCTTACCGGGATGACCAACGAGCTGATTAAACAAAGTGTCCTGACTGAAGGCGTCGATGCGTATCTGCAAAAGCCCTACGATTCACAGGTCCTTCTCGAAACAATAGATAAAATTCTCAATAATACAGCGGACGGCGTTCAGCGTTCAGCGGGCAGCGAAAAGAAAGACACGCCGGAGGAGCCGACACTCTTCGATTTTGCCGCGAGCGGGAATCAGCTTGGTAAATAGAAGTAAAACGTTGTTCCTTTGCCCGGTTCTGATTCGGCCCAAATCTTTCCTTTGTGGTGCTCGATAATCAGTTTTGAGATGGCCAATCCCAGTCCGGTTCCTTCGATGTCTTTTACTTTTGTTGACTTTATTTGCCCGTATTTTTTGAACAGGTCCCCCAGGTCGTTTTTGCTTATTCCGCAGCCGGTGTCCGAGATTGCGACCTTTATGCCGTTTTCGCCTTTTCTGGTGCGGATGACGATGCTTCCCGAGGCGGTGAACTTCAGGGCGTTACTGACGAGATTGGTTACGACGCGGGTGATGCCGTCGTAATCGAATTCCGTTTTCGGCAGTCCTTCTTCAAGCTCAACGCGGAAGTCCAGGCCTTTTTGTTTGGCGACCGGCCCCATTGTTTTATAGACGTCCATTGCCAGCTCATTTATGTTATTGGCCTGGATATTGAATTGCTGTTTGTCGGCGTCTATTTTCTCGAAGTCGAGAAAGTCGGTAATCAGCCGGGTCAGCCGTTCGACGTTCCTTTTGGCAAGGTCGAGGAACTCTTTCTGTTCTGCGTTGACCGCCCCCGCCTCGCCGCTGCCGACGATATCAATCCCCTCTTTGATTGCCGTCAGCGGTATTCGCAGGTCGTGCGAGACAATATTCACAAGGTCCGCTTTGGCGGCGAGTGCCTCTTTGAGTTTCAGCTCCACCTTTTTGCGTTCCAGCGCATAAAGCAATGTCCTGCCGAGCATATTTTCAATCGCCGGGCCTTTGACGAGATAATCTGTCGCCCCCAGGTCTATCGCCGAAATGCCCGTCCGGTCGTCAGCCCATCCTGTCAGGACAACGACTGGAATCTTTCCTGCCGCCGAGACTGCTCCTTTGACTGTCTCAAGCCCATTGCTGTCGGGCAGCCCCAAATCGAAGACCGCCACGTCGAATCGTCCCTTCTTTAACTTATCGACTCCTTTTGCCATTGTGCCGGCGGTTTCGATCTCGAATTTAACGGGAAGCGGCGAGTTGGTCAGAGTCCTTTTAGCCGACAGGCAATCTACTTCATCGTCATCAACCACCAGAACGCGAATTTTCAGCGTCATTGTGCCATCCTTGAAATAGCTTTATTGCGCAAACCGTTCACAATTCGCCTTATTCTACTGTGAACGTAGCGGTTAGCAAGATGGCAATTTCGCAGGTAACGAATCGGGGATAAGTTACTTCTTGGATTTGGCGGGCAAACCTGTCTTGAGCCATTTTATCGCCTCTTCCCGGCTGGCAAACTGTTCGACATGGAGCGACATAATCGTGGCCACGTTCCTGAAGAAAGTATGCTCGTTGGCTTTAGGTGAAGACGGGTCGTGTATCGCGGCTATCCTGAGGTNNCATTTCCCGAAAGTCGATAAGTATCCTGTGGATGCCCTTTTTGCGCGCCAGCGGATATAGTTCCTCGGCGAATTTCCTGTGCTCTTCCCAGTCCATAATGCCGTTTATTTTCGCCGCAAAGATTCTATCTTTTTCAAGATATTCAATCGTCCATTTCATTGTCTGGGCCTCCTGAAACCGTTTTGCATCGCCAAGTATGATACTAATGGCTTCCCGAAATTGTCAATAAGCGCATTTGGTGTTGTTTTTATTGCTTCAAATGGAAAACATCGGCGGATTAGATGCTGTTATTTTTTAGCGGGCTTTTTCTCTTCGTTTTCCGCTTTCAGCCAGGCAATCGCCTTGGCGAGTTCGGAAAACACCCTGAATTGAAGCGATGAGATGATTGAGACGTGCTGGAAAAATGTGAAGTTGCCGCTGCGGGGCGAAGCCGGGTCAAACAAAATTGCCACCCTGTATTCAGGCCCTATGCCGATTTCTTTGAATAACTTGGGCAGGTCGTCAACCTGAAGGACGGTCAAGTTGGCCTGCAGCAGCCGGTGGTCAACGAGAACCTTTTTTGTGTTGTGATGTATTGCCGCCGCAAAGGCCTCCTGTGTCATCAGCCGGGTATCGTCCCAGGTGATAAGACCGGAGGTCTTCACGACCACGGTGCCGTTTCTCTTATTGTGTTTGATTTTCCATTTCATTGTCTGCCCCTCACTATTATATACCGGAGCAAGTAGGGACTAAACGGATGATGACGCAAGACCTGTTGCGTCGTGCCTTGCGGAAGGCATCTTCGTCTTTGCCGCCGTGCTACGGCCAGGTTATCTGGATGTAACACAGCGGCGAATGGCCTGGATTGTCTTCTACCTAAATAATACGATACTTTAAGGACTTCAACAATCGCCGGGTTGGGCGTGTTTTTATCGCCTCTTGTGGAAAAATGCGGACAGCGTCGGATTACTCCAGCTCCTGCTTTTGCATCAGCTCGATTATCTCGGATTTGACGGGCATCGCGTCCACCGACCCGAATTTAGTGCAGGCCAGCGCGCCCGCCGCCGATGCGAATCTGACGGCCTTCCGCAAATCGTCGCCTACCGCAAGCGCCGCCGCCAGCGCACCGGCGAATGCGTCTCCCGTGCCCGTATGGTCCACCAGCTCGATTGTATAAGCCGGTATATGGTCGGCGTTGTCTCTGTCAACGACCATACACCCGCGTCTGCCCATTGTTATAACCGCCGCGCCAACTCCTCGGGCGACGAGGTCAGAGCCGACCATTTTGGCCGTGCGTATATTCGCGCTGGAGTGCTCGCTAATCAGCGACGCCTCGTAAAGGTTAGGTATCATCACATCAACCGAGAAGTATTCCGCGGGCAGTGACGTTTCAACGCCCGGGCTTGAAGGTCCCAGCACGCCCGCCGGGTCGAGAATCACTTTTTTGCCGTGAAGTTTGGCGATTGCGATTGCTTTGATAATCGCTTCTTTGGGCAGCCGTGCGTGAATCAGGCACACGTCCGCCTCGGCTATCGCTCGCTCTGCCAGCTCGATATCCGCCGGCACAAGCGCGCTGTTTGCCCCGTCGTATTGAACACAGGCGTTTTCGCCTTTGGTATCCACCAGCGTCAGGATGATGCCGGTGTTTTTCGCCTGTGCCGTAAAAACGTATTTAGTGTTTACGTCGTATTGTTCTAATATGGCTTTTATCGTCGCGCCCAGCGGGCAATTGCTGATTTTGCTGACTAAATGCACCTCGCAGCCGCACAGTGCCGCCTCGATGGCCTGATTGACTCCCGGCCCCGTCGCCGTCAACGATAGCGCCGTGCCTGTCGTCGTCTGGCCTGCCGTTGGCGTCTCTGCGCATTTTATCGCGAGGTCAACGTATGCGCTGCCGACAACGACTACTTTAGGATTCCTTTCCGACATAGCCATTCCCCAAAATATACCTTACAATCCGTGAGTATATTCTTCCCGCCCTCATTTGCAACCCTTTTTATCGATGTCTGCGGAATACTGGAATTGACTGGGCCCGGAAGGGATCGAACCTTCGACCAATGGATTATGAGTACCAAACCCATGTTTGTAAGTGTTTGTGAATAAACGGTTTATACTTGTCAAATAAAGACTTATGAGGCTGACCGAAGCGCAACCGAAGCGTAACAGTAGCTCAAACGAGCATGTCTGTTGCAAATCGATGGCTCGGATTAATCCTTAATTTCTCAAATGCAAGCTCAGTTGAGAAGCTATCTCATAATCAAACCTTAGTCAGTTACTTAGCCATATCCTTGAAAGCATTGACAGGCCGAATCTTGATGACTTTGCGAGCGGGCTTGGCCG
>PLLM01000066.1 GCA_003141275.1 Phycisphaerales bacterium | reverse complement strand
CGTTACCTTTGTAACTCCTAATCAGCGCCCGCAACCCCAAGAAGCAAGCTTCCTGGTTTGGGCTATATCCGTCTTCGCTCGCCGCTACTGACGGAGTCTCGGTTGATTTCTTTTCCTACAGGTACTTAGATGTTTCAGTTCCCTGCGTTCGCTTCAGCCGGCCTATACATTCAGCCGGAGATGACAAGAACTGGTTGCCCAGTCATGTCGGGTTTCCCCATTCGGAAATTCCGGGATTAACGGTTGCTCGACACCTGCCCCGGACTTATCGCAGTCAGCCACGTCCTTCATCGCCTCTCGGCACCAAGACATTCCCCATACACTCTTAGTAACTTGACCATATCAATCTTCGATTGGTCATCAAATGAGTAATCGCCAAAAAAATATCCAGACATTGCGCTCCACTTTGTGAAAGATGGAACACCACGTTAGAAAGAAAGACTAAAAAAATTTACTACACCCGCATATTAACTTGTCAAACAACGTTATTTGCTAACCCGCAGGATTAACCTGCGGCCTAACCAAAGCCCCCGGTAAGCAGGGGGGTGATTTGCCCTTTGACTCAACCCGATGACCTGGGTCTCGCCTGGGGCAACAGATTCGCCATCGGCGAACCTAATGGAGACGACCGGGATCGAACCGGCAACCTCTGGCTTGCAAAGCCAACGCTCTCCCAGTTGAGCTACGTCCCCGGAGCTCCTATCGCGGAAATATCAGATTTGAAACCTCAAACCTTAAATTCCGAGTGGGCCCGGGAAGAATCGAACTTCCGACCTCACGCTTATCAGGCGTGCGCTCTAACCGACTGAGCTACGAGCCCGTATCCATTGCCGATTTTAGATTGCCGATTGACGATTGTAAAAAAACGAAAATCGCAATTCAGCAATCGACAATAACATGAGGTCGAATAGTTTAGCTATACACTTAAAAAAGAGCAACAAAAAAACCGCTGCCTACTGCCAGCGGTTTTCAGATACTAATCCGCTACTTCAGCTAAGGCAAAACTTTCAACAATCTGAAAATTCTGTTCAAAATCACCTACTCTTTCCACCCACATCCATTACGCGGATAACACCGCACTGGCATATAAAACCACTCACACCAGCATTAGCATGTCAAGGATATGGGATTATCGACTGTGCGTCAAGAATTTTTTATGAAATTTTTTATTTTTTTTTCACAGACCCCAAACCCGTGTCTAACAGAGATATACGGCGGGCCTCAGCGTTGTGTTCCAAACCAAATCGATTATTTTTCCATGATGGACGAGCAGACGCTGAATGGGAATCAGAAATGTTTTATTCGGAAAAGCTCAACGAAGAATAACGAACAGAGTAAGGTTGCATTGAGGCATTGCGACTTTACATCATGGCATTGTTGGCTTACAATACGTCGTTGTAAACAGGCAAAAAAGTGGTTAAGTCGTTAATTTTAAGGCAGTTGGGCGAAAAGATGAGGCTTTCGGGCAAAGAAGCAATGAATAGGGAAACATCAATGACATTTACCAAACCATCAGAAACAATACAAATGAGACTTTTCCCAACACCAACAACGCTAACCAGTGTTGCAGATTTTGTGAACCCTGAAACCTATACTGGTTTAGCAAGTTTTCATAAATACTGGGGGAAAAAGCCCACCGAAAGCATGTCTTACCTTATTGAGAATTGCACCAGCAAAGGCGATATCGTGATGGATCCGTTTCTTGGATCAGGATTGATTGCTCGAGAGTGTTTAGAAAGAAATAGGCGATTCATCGGCATTGATATCAATCCTTTCTCTATTGAGCACACACTTTTCTTGCTTAGTCTTCCCTCTGTTCAAGAGTATTACCAAGCATTGATTGAAATTGAACAAAGCGTAGCCGATAAAATCAATAGTGCGTACAAAACTTCTGATAACCGCATTGCATCCCATTACCTCTGGGAAAAGGACAAAATTGTTTCAATATGGATTAAGCCAGAAACCGGTAGAAATAGGATTGAGATTGTACCTTCTCCTAATGACTTGAATTCTTTCTCGGCGTACCAAAGTTATAGGCCGAAGCATTTCAGAGATCTCAGTTTCTTCACGAATTCTCGCATAAATGTTAAGCCGTCCATGTCAGTCAGCGACATATTCACTGGTAGAGCAATACGTAATATTGACTTGCTAATTGAAGCCATCTCCAAATATCCATTACGCCTTAAACGAGCACTTCTTCTTACTCTGACATCTTCGGCTGGTCAAATGTCAAACATGGTATTTGCTATCAAAAACAGAGGCAATGGCAAGGGGGGCAGGAACGGGGATGGGAACAAGGTAGAGGTTGGTAGCTGGGTTATTGGTTTCTGGCTACCCCGTACGCATTTCGAGATCAATGTTTGGAATTGCTTCAAGAATCGGGCAAATAAACTGTTAAAGACTCTTCCGCAACAAATACAGTCCGCCTACTCCATCTCTAATGAACCTTCATCTATTGGTTCCTCTGCATTTGACGCATGGCTTATGAATGCAGATTGTAGGTTAACGCTTATGAAGATACCAACAGAAAGCGTCTCGTTTGTTTGTACAGATCCCCCTCATAGCGACCGCCTCCCATATCTTGAGTTAAGTGAATTGTGGAATTCCTTGTTGGGCTACAATGTCGATTTCGATAAGGAAATTGTCGTGTCTAATGCAAAGGAACGTCAAAAATCAAAAACAGTCTACAATGCAGAGATGACAGAGTTCTTTACAGAGGCATCTCGGGTTCTTAAGAAAAATGGTTATATATCGCTGTATTTTAATGCGAAAGATGAAGAAAGCTGGCAGTATCTAAAATGCATTGAAAAGACATCCGATTCTCTCAAATTTGTCGGTTGTTTCCCTATGTTTTACTCGGCCACATCTGTTGTGCAGGATAATCGTAAAGGCGCTATGAAGAGCGATTTTGTAATCTTATATCAGAAGCGTCAAGACAATGGTGAATATCAATTATCAGAAGCTTTTGTTAACATGCCAGGGTGGTCATCTCGTTTCCCGGAAAAGGAATAGGAGTACAAAGAATGAAATCTTTCGACTACTGGAAGAATCTGCATGAAAGTGAAAAACTAGAAGAATTCAGTTCGGACACACAAGGCCTTCTTTGGCTAAAAGTAAAATCGATTGTGCGAAAAGAAATAATCTCCGAGTTTGTGTCCGAGAACAAAATAGAACTCAAGGAAACTTCACTAAATGGGCAATTCCTTGAACTCTATAATCATCTCTCGATGAATCCAGTACAATCACATAACCTCCTGGATAAATACATCGAAAAGAAGAATAAGAGCCTTTTGGCTGCGTTGGACACGAAGAAGCTTGTATCTGAACTTTACAAACTAAAGACGTTTGATTGGGGTGGTGATTATCAGAACTCTCTCGACAAATATCTTGTAAGTCGATATGTAAAGGCTCTCCAGTCTTATGATGCTCTCGTATCAAAGTTTGAGACTGAAATAAGCACGGCAGTACAGGGGTATGTACTCAACAGTTGGTACAATCACTGGTCAAGTATTCTCATTGAGCATATATTCAAGTCCCATGAAGCCGTGCTACCTACAGTGGGCCAAATAAAGCACGTTGATTTCTTTATTAGTAATGTTCCATTCGATTTGAAGGTGACATACCTGCCAGCAGAATATATCAAGGCAAAGAGAAATGAACTTGGGTTCCCGGTCGAGATTACCTATTTAAAAGCAAAAGCAAGAGAATTAGAAATTGACTTTGACAGGAATGCGAAACAAACAGGCATCTACTATGAAATTATTGAAAAAATGAAAGACAAGGGTACTGAGGAATGCAAGAATGTGATCGAAACACTCAAGAATGAAAAGGTGCAAATTCTAAAGGAAGCCCAACAAAATCCACACATACTTGCAAAATGGCTGTATGAAAATCAGGGTGAAATGCGATTCGGGTCTGAAAACAGGCTTTTCCTGGTACTCGTTGACACTGAAGATTTCACGGGTTCATGGAAATTAAAGCGAAACATGGATTTGATGAAACCGGTTATCAATAATTACTTGGATAATTTTGCTAAGAAAAAGGTTTCTGACTTGAAAATTGCTTTTAATTATAAAGGAAAACCACAAACCTTTACTGCTTTGACTGACATAGTATTTGTAGTCAAGTAGGAGAAAACTAAGGACAGTTTTAACTCTGTAATTGACCTCAATCCGCTACCAATCTGTCCTGTTGTCCAAATCGGTCCGTTAATCAGATTGCCATCGTTATCTCCTTTAGAATCATAAGCAATAGTCCCTGTTCCTTCGTCAAACTGTCACCAACTAACAAGATTAGGGTCAATAAATGCAGTTTGGCCTGAGATTAGAAATGCTGCCAAAAGACCTCGAAGCCGGCGAGACGTAATTCATCAAGGAGGACTGTTACGGAAGACAGATAACTGATAACGAAAAATAGCAGATAATTTTGGCGTTGAAAAAAAAACGGGTGCGGGTAGAATTGACACCGTTGTCCCTGTTGTTGGGAAACTATCGAATATGATGTAATCAGGAAAGGATAATGTATGTCTCACAGTCAAGATTCTAAAAAAGCCGTGAAAAAGAAGCCGCAAAAAACGTTAAAAGAGAAACGGATGGAGAAGAGATTAAAGAGAGAAGGCAAGTAAACCCACACAACGAATTGTAACATGTGAGTCCTTCAGCTTGTTCGCCGACGGGCGGACAAGCTGAAGGGCAGTATATGCACGGTTAGAAACGCTTAGTTCGGATGTGGCAATAGGGTTGGCCGGCGTTCTTGCCGTAATAGTTCTGGTGATAGTCCTCGGCGGGCCAGAATTCTTTTGCGGGTTCGACCCCTTCGACAAGCTCAGGGCAGGCAAGCTCACCGCAGGCCGGCTCAACCGATGTAACGACTTTAAGCCCTTTTTCCTTTAACCGCTCAATCAAACTATCCGCGATTTGCTTTTGCTGCTGATCTGCGTAGAAAATGGCGGAGCGGTACTGGTAGCCGATGTCAGGCCCCTGGCGGTTACGCTGAGTGGGGTCGTGGATTTCGAAGAATAATTTGGCGAGGTCCTCATAAGTGGTCTTGTTCGGGTCGAAGACGACTTCGACGGTTTCGGCGTGGCCAGTTGTTCCCGTGCAGACCTGCTCGTAGGTAGGATGTTTTGTGGTTCCACCCATATAACCGGCTGTGACGGAGATGACGCCAGGAGCGCTCTTGAGCCAATAATCGACGCCCCAGAAACAGCCGCCCGCGAAATATGCCTTTGTGGAAGGTTTACTGTTGGGGTCGTTGGCGTCTGCTTTTGCTGCCGGCACAAATATAAGTGAGATTGAATTGACGCAATGCCTGATGTCTTTCTTGGTCAGCCCTTCACCGGTAAAGACGTGACCTAAGTGTGCGCCGCAATTGGCGCACATAATTTCAGTGCGTTCGCCATCGGGGTCCGGGATGCGTTTTACTGCACCGGCGATTTCGTCGTCGAAAGATGGCCAGCCGCAATGCCCGTCGAATTTGTCGCTGCTGCGATAGAGGGCCGCTCCGCATCGCTTGCAGACGTATGTGCCCGGTTCTTTGTTGTTGAGGTATTTGCCGGAGAAGGGGGCTTCGGTGCCCTTGTAAACGATTATATATTCTTCTTCGGGAGTCAGTTTATTGGTAGTCATTTGTTTTTCTCCCTTCTGCACAGCCACTGCAGCCAACGCAATACCTAAAACCACGATTCCCGCGTATTTGAACTTCATTTTCATATCCTCATATAACTTCTACTCTTTAATACGCGGGGGTGCAATTGTCCGTTCGGGGAGAATTTTGGGTTGAGGAAAAAGCAGCGGCTATTGTTTTATTTGTCGCGTTTGAATTCGAGTGTGCCGATTGGCTCTTCTGAGCGGTTGCCATCGACAACGCTATATGTAATCGATTTCATCGTGTCGGCATCGACCTTTGAGATGTATCTAACATAACGGGTGATTAAGCCATCTGGTTTGGTTTGTTCAAGATTTATTACGAACTTATCGCCTTTTATTTCCCAGTGTCCGTCAAAGATCCTGCCTGTGCTATCGACGGCTGTATAAAGAATCGTTTTTTTAGCCGGCGAGTAATAGACAAGGCCGACATTCTCATTGCTTCCTGCTTTGGCCTCGATTGAAATGGCATAACCATCGGCTTCCAGCTCGAACTCGGCTTCGATTTTCTGGTTGGCGTCGGTTATCGCCGTCCATTTGCCGAAGATCCAGTCGAAACCGTTTTCCTTGAGTATGTTTCCCACATTGTTAGGTTCAGCCGCAATGGCCGTAATCGTCAGCGATAAGATAATCGCTAAAGTCAAAAGCAGGCAAGATTTTCCTTTTGTCATGATAAATATCCTTACAACTACTTGGTTTTTCTAAATTCCGCGATTGCCGCCTGCATAATCTCCTTGACGCTCACGTTATGCTCCTGTGCCGCCTTGTCGCAATCCGCAAATTCGGGCTTGGCAGCAACAATTTTGCCTCCCCGTTTTCCGACCTTTATTTTTATATTCCCAAAGCGTGTCGCCACCGTCACAAACTCCCTCGCCAATTTGCTTCGCTCGACGATTTGCCTGCGAATCCCGAATGTAATCCCCGCCTCGAAAATCATTTCTTCCAGCCGGGTGATATCGGTTGTCTGGCAGATGACGGTCAGCATGACGGCAGGGCGGGCCTGCTTCATAACAATCGGCGTTGTAAACACATCCAAAGCTCCAGCCGAGAGAAGTTTGTCCATCGTGTGCGCAATTATCTCGCCTGTTATGTCGTCGATATTTGTCTCAAGCAGACAAACGGTGTCGGCTGTTGTCGCCGAATCTTCCGCCGACTGGCCCAAAATCAGACGCACAACGTTTGGCACGTGTTCGCTGTCTAAAGTTCCAGCGCCATAGCCCGTTGCCTCAATTCTCATTGGAGGCATTACGCCAAAATCTTTTACGACCGTTGTAAGAATTGCCGCGCCGGTTGGCGTGAGCAGTTCCTTGTCAATTGGCCCGCCGACTGTCGGCACACCCTTCAGCAATTCCGCCGTAGCTGGTGCCGGCACCGGCATTATCCCGTGGGCCGCCTTGACCTGTCCGCCTCCGACTGCCAGCGTCGAGCAATAAACCTTTTCTATTCCGAGGGCGTCAAATCCAATTGCCGCGGAGACGATATCGACAATCGAATCCAATGCGCCGACCTCGTGAAAATGAATATCATTCGGCTCTTTGCCGTGCACCGCTGCTTCCACTTTTGCCAAACGTTCAAATATGGCGATGGCTGTTTGCTTTGGTTTTTCGCCTATCTTGCTGTCATTGATAATTTTTATTATGTCGCTGAGGTGGCGATGATGATGTTCTTCTTTGATAAGAGGAATAAAGTGCGTCGCGCGCAGCCCGGCGCGTTTCGTTTCATCGGCTTTCAGGCTGAGGCCCTTCAAACCCAAAGTCGCAATCTGGCTCTTGAGGAACTCAAAATCCAGCCCCGCGTCGAGCATCGCCCCGACAATCATATCGCCCGCCGCGCCGGAAAAACAATCGAAGTACGCAATTTTCATAACAGACCTTTCTTTACCACATAGACCGCAGGGATTTTACCACAAAAAAACCAAGGAACGAAGGATTTTTAGCCACAAAAAGACACAAAAGGATTCAGATGCAGGTTTCGCTGTTAAATGCTTAGTGGGGCACTGGCCGGTCGGAGGTTCTTTGGTGTCCCTAAAAATCGACATTTCTCTTGACAATTTAGGGTATATAGGTAAAGTGATATAATCGACAGGAGAGGTATCCCTTTGTGGGATATGCACCATGTCGTATTCTTGCCCGCCTATGGCGGATTGGAGAGGATGAAAAATGATTAAAACACACCTAATCACACTCGTGGCAATTCTTCTTGTGGCGCAGGCCATGACCACTGGCGCGGCCCGCGGCGACACTGTTCTGCTGCAGGATGACTTTGGTGATAATTCAATCGACGCGAGTAAGTGGATGACCAGCGGAGTGCAGGTTCAAGAAACCGGCGGCATAATGCGAGTCCTGACTGCTGCCACGGATAATGGCGGCGTGCTGGTTAGCCAGCCATTCAACTTGGCTTCCCGTGGTGTCATCACCATTACTCGCAGTGTTTGTCTCCACCATGCCAACGATTATTTCTGTGGCTATATTGCAGTGCGATTTGGGGGACTTCCTTGGGCTGCGGTGGATTACGCGGATCATTCCTACACCAACACAAATTGGCTTCAACGATTTGGAATTTACCTCGACCAGAACATCGGCACTCCGGATAGCGCGTGGTCGCATGCGATTGCGCGAAGCAATGCTGCCATCACCGGACCGTACTCTGCTGTCTTATGGGATACATGGTTCAATGAAAAAATTGTTTACACGCCGGATACGGGGATTATGGAATGTTACATAAATTCGCAGAAATTGGGCGAGCAGTTCATCGGAATTATGCCCTCGACGGACTCAACCATGCAACTCGGCTTTAGAGCTTGGGGCTGGTATACGGGGCATTACGAGAATATCGACAATGTTGTTGTGTCGCAAAGCACCCAACCCGTCACGCCCGTGACGATAAAAGTTGATACGCCGATTATGGGTTCAACAAGAGCGTTTCTCGAATGGGATGCTTATGGTGCATTTGATGAATACCGTTACAGAATTTATGTTGAGAAACATATGTTGTTGTATTCTACGACTCTTAGAATAATAAATTATGATGAAGATGGTGAGGAAATTCGTAATTCAAAAGCCATTGTAAATGACCTGGAAAGCGGCAGCACCTACTATTTGTTCTGGGTCGCTGCCGTTGATTCCGAGGGCATTGAAGTTGCTACAAGTAAAGATCAGCCGGTAAAAGGAACTATAAAACCAGTAAACCAAAATAAAATACCTGCACCAGCCAATCCGATAGTGCTCGTGCCGGGTGTCGGCTCAAAACTTGGGGAGCAGAAGCACTTTGATACGCTTAAACAGTATTTTTCTGAACTCGGGTGGTCTTCCGCACCAGAAGCAACTGTATCATACGGAAACATTCTTCAGTGTCCTCTTTACGTTAAAGGCACTATCCCATCGGGTGTTACATGGGCTGCCAGCACTCCAGATGTGACGAAGTACAATGTATTTACTTTTGTTCCTTTTGTTCCTGATTGGATAGACCCTACAGACAATCAGACAGCGCATGAAATAGGCATTGAACAAAAGGGCATCGAACTTGGCTACTTTTTGAGCGAGCTTAACAATCAAGGAGCAGGGAACTTTCAACTGATCGGACATTCGCTGGGCGGTTTGACATGCCGGGCATATATCCAACGCGTAAAAGCACCGCTTACATATTCGAACAATGTTGTCCGGCTTGTAACAACAGGAACGCCAAATAATGGAGTTATGCCAGATCACGAATACTACGAGGATAATTATTCACTTGAGGGAGTCAAAGATATTCTATTACATGGTTACATCAAAGAAAATTGGAGATCAAAAGTCTTTGAAGATAACTTTTGGGATCAAAAAAGATTAGAAGATTATTTAACAGGTTTCGTTAATTATCTTGAGAATGGTGCAACATGCTTCTATCATTCAGGTGGCGGTTGGGACTTTGAAGGGCAAACTCTAATGAAAGATGTAATGTGCTTTTCTGATTTTATGGATGATTTGCGCAATCCTTTTTCTGGTATTTATCGCGATTTGCCAAATATCAAGTACGTAAGTCTTATCGGAGAAGTTAAGTCTTTTGGAAAACCACATTGGCTAGCGGGTGGATGTACAGAGATTAATGATGATATGTGGAGACCCGGTGGCAACAATTCGTATTTAGGATACAGCGATAGAGACGGAGATCATTATGAAAATGGAGATTCCGATGGCAGTATTTTAGATGGTGGCGATGGAGTGGTTAGCACATACAGTCAAAATCTCACAAATGTAACAAATAGAGAAGTTCAAGTAATAGAACGCAATAAGAATCACTTAGAAGAAGGCGATGATTGCATTGGTATGTTGCTGGGGCTTGATTATCCAGTGCTTACCTTCCGATTGAACTGCCCTGTTGATTTGAAAGTCACGGCTCCAAGTGGGCAATACATGGCCAAGGGCGATTCCGCCATGTTCTTAGCTACTTATCGAGAAATCGAGGATGCCAACTCGCCAACACCGCACAAAGTCGTTGAAATTCCGTTCCCTGAGGACGGAAACTATACGATTGAGGTAATAGCCAACCCGAATGCTGATCTGAATGCGACATATTCGTTGATAGCCACTCGAGGCGACACTACTACGGTACTGGCGGACAATGTTAAAATCGGCGATATACCACAAGAACCGTATCAGGCAGCAGGTGATACCGCTCCCATGGCTAACGCCGGTCCTGTCCAGACGGTTTATGCATGGATAGACGGGATAGCGGATGTGAATCTCGATGGTTCAGCTTCTTACGATGCGGATGGTGACACATTAACATACAAGTGGAGCTGGATAATCGATGGAAACACTTATGACACAAACGGCGTAAAGCCGACGATTGAACTGCCTGTAGGCCAGCACGTTATCTCATTAGTTGTCAACGACGGCATAGTCGATTCCGAGCCGAATGAGGTAAATATAACCGTAGTTGGGCCAGTCGAAGCGAATCTTTGTGTGACGCCTAAGGTGCTTAATAGCAAAAGCTTTATGCCGAGAATAATGGCAACGCTGCGTCTGCCCAGAGGTATTACCAAAGACCAGATAGCTTCAAACGAGCCGATTTTACTCTATCCGGGCCAGATTGAAGCGGATTGGACGTGGATTAGCCGGGACTTCGATTATAAATGCAGGGCATGGAATACGACTATTTTGGCCTCGTTCGATAAAGATGAATTAATGGCTGCTATCCCGAATAATGGTCAAGTCGAACTTGTTGTTGTCGGCCAATTAAAAACAGGCCAGTATTTCTTTGGCACTGACAATATCAGGGTAATTAGTCCGGGCACTTGGCCTCATCACAAACCGTGGTGGAATTGCAGGTGGAATCGCTGGTGTCAAAGGCCGTTTAATTGTCGGCATTAAAGTTTTGAGATTTAACAGTTGTACTTATCCGCCGCAGGCCGTTTTCTTTTGTCTTGAGTCCTGTGTCTAAAATAAATCTACGCAATCAGCGTCTAAATCTTTTGTGCTTTTTTGTGGCAATATTAAAAAACCGTGTCAATCTGTGTCCATCAGTGTCAAAAAAGTAATTCTCTGTGGCATAAAAAAAGCCCGGTTCAGGTTTGCCTGGACGGGGCTTTGGTAACAAAAAAAGTTATATTCATTAGAACCGCATGTTTGCGGTTTGGGTGTCTATTGCCGCCTGTGCCGCCGCCTGGTCGAGCACCATTGTGAATACGCCATCGAGCGCGGTTACTGAAAAGATTCCCTTTGTCGCCGTCGCCACACTGCACAACACCAGCGTGTGGTTGCAATCCATCAGCAGCTTCCGCAGTTTAAGTAGCTTTGACAAGCTCGATGACGTGACGATATCCACGCGTTTGAAGTCGATGATAACGTCGCAATCACCTCTTTCACGCACCACGTCGGTAACATTCGCAAGCTCTTCGTTTAAGCTCGGTTCCGGAGATGCGTCAACAAGAAGTGTATTTTCCGATAAATCCTGGATTCCCATTTTATCACTCCTTTTGCCAAACTGCCGAAAAATAGCAGCGTTGCTTTATATATTATGCTCAAACAGGGCCGGATTTCCAAACCCCTTATAATTATCTTTCGTCAATTTCAGCGACAGGATTCACTTAAAATGGGCGAATTGGGAGAAAAGGTTCTTGCTGTTGTTTTATAGGACTAATCATTGTCCGGCGACTGGCTGTCCCAGCCACCGCCCAAGGCCTTATAAAGAGCGATTAAATCCGTAGAGAGATTTCGCGTGCTTTGCACAAGAGCATCTTCGGAACTATAAAGCGACCCTTGCGCTACAAGTACACTGAGGAAATCGGTCTGCCCTTCGACATAAAGCTGGGTGGAAAGGTCAACGGCCTTTCGGTTTGCTGCGACGGCGTCGATAAGCGCCTTGTGATGCTCCTGTTCATTGGTATATGCTATAAGGGCGTTTTCGACGTCCTGAATGGCAGTCAGGACGGCCTTTCTATAAGTAAGCACCGCCTGTTGTTGGAGCGCCTTTTGTACCTCGATATTGGAACTTACCCGGCCCGCGTTGAATATCTCCCAGCTTGCCGACGGTCCAAATGACCACGAACGCTGGCCCCATTGCAGTTTATTAAGGTTTGCGGCCTGCATATTGATTGACCCGGCGAGATTGAACTTCGGGAATAAATCCGCGGTCGCAACGCCTATTTGCGCGGTTGCGGCGTGTATCTGTGCTTCGGCACGTCTTATGTCTGGACGTCTGCGGAGCATATCAGATGGCAGACCCGCTGGGACTTCGGGCGGCGTAAGGGGTATCGATGAGGCAGGGGAAAGCTCTTCCAGCAAAGACGCGGGCTCCTGTCCGAGCAGCACGCTGATATTGTAAATCGTTTGCTGCGCGGAGGTTTCCAGCAAAGGAATTTGAGACATTGTCGTGGCAACCTGTGCGTCGGCGTTTGCGACGTCAAGCGCGCTGACAAAGCCGCCTTCATACCGTCTGTGAACCACCGCTGCGCTTTGCTGCTGTGCCTTGAGGTTGTTCTGGGCTATGATTATTTCCTGCTGATAGCCGCGAAGTTGAACATAGTTAATCGCCAATTCGGATACAAGAGTTACCAGGACGTCGCGTCGGTCCTCTATGGACGCCCGAATGTCGGCCTCGGCTGCCTCGATATTACGCCTTGTCCCGCCGAATATATCCAGCTCCCACGCGGCATCGAGACCAGTGGTAAATAAATTGCTCTTAATGCCGGCACTGTTTCTGTTGCGAGTGGCGCTGCCGGTAACGTCCGCGGTGGGCCAGAATCCTGCGCCCGCCACACCGCTTGCGGCCCGGGCCTGACGAATTCGTTCTTCGGCCTGCCGCAGGTCGAGATTCGATTTCATCGCGCGTTCGATTAACGACGTGAGGTTGACGTCGTTAAATTCAGTCCACCACTTCAGCAGCGTTGTATCCGGCGATGCGGCATTTTTCGTCCCCACCCAGTTCGTAGGGGCGTTTGCATCCTGTGGTTTGTAATCGGGGCCAACCATGCATCCCGCCTGCATCAACAGGCAAAGACAAAATACAGGGACAACAATGATTTTGTAATGTATGTTTTTCATTCGTATCGCAATGCCTCAATCGGGTCCAGACGAGATGCCTTCCATGCCGGGTAATATCCGAAGACTATTCCAACGCTTGCCGAGACGATAACGGAAGCCACAATGGCCGGCACTGATGTTTCCGTGGGCCAGCGCAAAAAGCGGGTTATAAGATATGACCCACCGCAACCCAGGATAATGCCTAAAATCCCGCCTGCAAGACACAGGACCACGGCTTCTATCAAAAACTGACGCAGGATATCCTTCGCCCTTGCGCCAACCGCCATTCGTAAACCGATTTCCCGCGTCCGCTCCGTAACTGATACCAGCATTATGTTCATTATTCCCACGCCGCCGACAATCAGCGAAATAAGCGCGACTGCGAGCAAAAGCTTGGTCATAAGCGTTGTTGTGGAAGACAGCGCGTTTGTCATCTCCGTCATATTGCGGATATTGAAGTCATCATCTTTTGGATTACGAATACGGTGACGCTCGCGCAAAAGGGCGGTTATCTCGTTTATCGCCTGAGGAATTTCAACGGTGGAATTCGCGGCGGCCACAATCTGGTCAACATTGGTGAATCGCGCCGGCTGAGGGTTGTCTGCCGCCTGTGTATTCGAAGGCACGGGGTATAAAGACGTTTGTGAATTAGGATATAACTGGCTTGGAGAGCTTGTCGTCGAGGTTGTGCTTGACGTTGTGCTGCTCGACGTTGAAGACGAAGCGCCGACCCTGAATTTTATAGTCGTCCAGGGCGCAAGTATTATGTCGTCCTGGTCCATACCCATCATATTTGCGCCTTTGCTGCTGAGGACTCCGACGACCTTGAATGATATGTTCAGGACCCGCATTTCTTTTCCTATCGGCGAACTGCCCTGGAAAAGCTCCCGCGCAATCGTCTGGCCGATGATACATACCTTTGTTGAGTTACGAACATCTTTGTCGGTGAATATCTCCCCCTCTGCCATATCGGTCCAGTCCCGCACATTGAGGTAATTCTCTGTTGTCCCGTAAATGCTCATCGGGACCCAGTTGCGGTCCTGATAAACCGCCTGGCCTCTGGCGCGAACAAGAGGGGCGGCGCTTTTCACGGCAGGGCAGTCCCGGATAATCGCGTCGCAATCCTGCGGTGTAAGCGTCATGCTGCTGCCTGCACCAAAACCGATGCCTCCGCTTGTGGCGGCGCCGGGCAGCACGAGAAGGGTGTTTGCACCCATCTTCGCGATGGTTTTAGCTATGGCGTCCGATGAGCCGGTGCCGATTTCCATCATCGCGATTACCGCGCCGACTCCGATGATTATGCCTAACATCGTCAGCGCCGTCCGCATAGGATTTTTGCGTATCGCCCGAAGCGCCGTTCGCAGTATTCGCATTACGCGGAACAACCTCATTGCGGACCTCCCTGCGATGTTTGGCCGTTCGCGATTAAGCCATCGTGAATATGAATCTGCCGCTGAGTATGTCGGGCGACGTTCGGGTCGTGCGTTACAATAATAACCGTGATGCCCTCCTCCACGTTGAGCTGCTTAAACATCGCAAGCACCTCTTCACTTGTTTTCGAGTCGAGGTTGCCCGTCGGCTCATCGGCAAAAAGAACCGAGGGCCTGTTAATCAGCGCGCGGGCGATTGCGACTCGCTGCTGCTGACCGCCTGATAATTCCGATGGCTCGTGGTGCATCCTGTCGCCGAGCCCGACCCTGTTCATAAGCTCTTCGGCGCGGCGCTTCACTTCGCTATCAGACACGTGCTCATGTGTGTATGACAACGGCATCATCACGTTTTCCAGCGCGCTTGTGCGAGGCAGGAGATTGAAATTCTGGAACACAAAACCGATTTTATGATTTCTCAGATTTGCCCGTTCGTCGGCGGATACCTTCGATATTTCCCGTTGCTCAAGCCAGTATTCACCGGACGTCGGGTGGTCAAGGCATCCTAAAATATTCATCAGCGTGCTTTTACCCGACCCCGATGCTCCCATCAGCGCGACAAACTCTCCTTTGCCGATTGAAAGCGTAATACCCTTGAGAACGGGGACATCAATGTCGCCCATATAATATGTCTTACAGATGTTTTTCAGTTCAATCAATTCCATAGTGTTCGCAGCGAATCTGCAAAATTTATTAACGTCCTGCCGGTCTGCTTCGTCCTATTTGCGGCGTGAAAGGATTAACCGTCCCCGAACTGCCCGCAGACAACTGTTGTTCTCCGGTGATTACCTGGAGACCCTCCTTGATTTCGTCGCCTTGAATTTCAGTCATCGTACCGTCGCTTGTGCCCGCGAGCACCTTGATTGGCTTAACTAAGCCGTTCTCACTGACCCATAAAGTGGCTTTGTTGTAATTTGAGGTCTGTGTCTGCGGCGCATTCGGGTCACGCTGCTTTTTCCCAGTACCTTTACCCTGCTCGGCGGGTTCATTTAATACTGATTGGTATTCCGGCGCAACCTGCTCAGTTTTTGGTTTCCATCTTAGCGCTGCGTTTGCGACCTCCAGCACGTTGTCTCTCCGGCTGACCTCGAAATTAACGTTCGCGGTCAGATAAGGAAGCAATTTGCCGCTTGAGTTGTTCGTGACGACCTCGACTGTGTAGGTTACGACGTTTTGCGTCATAGTCGCGTTGAGTCGAATATTGCCTACCACACCCTTAAACGTATGGCCTTCGTATGTTGAGACGGTAAATGTCACCAGCTGGCCCTGGTAAATTTTCCCGATGTCGGCCTCATTGACGGAAACCCATACCTGCATCCTTTTGAGGTCCTTGGCAATCAAAAACAAACTCGGCGTATTCAAGCTCGACACCACCGTTTGTCCGATGTTGACCCTACGGTCAATAATGACGCCTTTCACAGGCGATTTTATTGTGCAGTATCCGAGATTTCGTTTGGCTTTTTGAAGCGTCGCCTCGGACTGGTTGACTGACGCCTTGGCCTGCAAAATCGACGCATTGCCTACCGCCACGTTGGCCTGTGCAACTTCGAAAGCCGCCTTATACGAATCATAACTGCTTTTGGCCAGTGCCTCAGAAGGTCCTAACTTCTGGGCACGCTCCCAATCCAACTGGGCCTGGCCGAGCTTCGCTTTCAATTGCAAAAGATTGGCCTGGGCGTTTTCCACTCCTGCTTTTGCCTGTTCCAATTGTGCGGTGGCCAAGGCGACATCTGAGGCGTAAGTCGTATCGTCAATTTTCGCCAGCAGCGTGCCTTCCGCGACTGGTGAGCCGTAGTCAACCTCATTGCCTTCTTCGTCTTTACCGAAGGCGAGAACCTGTCCGGCAACCTGTGCGCCGACGTCCACCAACTCTTCCGGCTCAACTGTTCCAGTCGCGCTTATGGTTGAAAGGATGTCGCCGCGTGTTACCTCGGCGGTGCGGAATGAGACATTTTTAACCTTGCCCTTGTTGAAATACCACCATCCGCCCGCTATTGCCGCACCTATTCCTATCACAACTATCAGTAAAATTGCCTTCTTCACGGTATATTCCTAAAAAAAACATATAACTCTTTTAAGATACTATCGTTATAAGACGCTTCACCCTTAACTTATATTGCGTCAATCTTCCCCAAATTAACAGCTAATCTGAAACATTACGCTATTTGGTGGGCCTTGTTCAAATAGGACGGCTACAGAGGGCTGATATCCGCATAATTATAATACCAAAATCGCCCTTCCGAATCAAGGTTTTATGCAAAGGGTGGGGGCAAGACGATTGCTTCATTCGGCGTCAGCAGATAGTATCTGACATGGGTTGTTTCTGAACGAAACTTAGAAGAATAAGGATGCGGACAGCTATGATTAAAAAGGATTTAGAGGCATTTCAAAAGCGGGTCAGAAGCGAATTGTACGAGAATATTATCCCGTTCTGGCAAAAGCACGCGGTGGACGAGGAATTCGGCGGTTTCGCGGGCCACGTCGGCCGTGACCTGGTAAAAGATAAACACACAGGCAAAGGGTTGATACTCAATACCAGAATTCTCTGGACGTTCGCGGCAATGTATCGCTTTGACGCCGCCCCCAAATATCTCGAACTGGCTAAAAGGGCGTATGATTATTTGAACAGGTATTTCTGGGATAATCAATTCGGCGGGGTGTTCTGGCAGGTTGACTATCGCGGGCAATGCGTTGATGACTCGAAAAAGATTTACGGCCAGGCGTTTTATATTTACGCGCTTGCCGAATATTATCTCGCGACAAAAGACGCAGGCGCACTTGACCGGGCAAACGAGATGTTCGAGCTTATCGAACGGCATAGCTTCGACAAAGTAAATACCGGCTATTTCGAGATATGTAACCGCGACTGGACGATAGCCGAAGGCGCACGCCTCAGTGACAAGGATATGAACGAAAAGAAATCGATGAATACCCACCTTCACATAATCGAGAGCTATACGAATCTCTATCGCTGCCAGCGAAAGCCGAAAGTAGAAGAGAAAATTCTCGGCCTTATAGATAATTTTACCCGGCACATCATCGACCGTAAGACATTTCACTTTAATCACTTCTTCGATGAGCTTTGGCGGCCCAAATCAGATTCTTACACCTTCGGCCACGACATTGAGGGAAGCTGGCTGCTTTATGAGGCGGCGGAAATTCTCGAAAAGCCCGCGATAAAAAAAGCAGTCGCCGATATTGCCCTTGAAATGGCGGAAGTGGTTCTCAGGGAAGGCCTTGATAAAGATGGCGGATTGCTCTACGAGGGCAGGGGAGGGCAAATAATCAATTCTGACAAGGAGTGGTGGCCTCAGGCAGAGGCGGTCGTCGGATTTCTAAATGCCTATCAGCTCTCAGGCAAGGAGGAATTTTTCAAGGCAGCTTTAAATTGCTGGGATTTCATTGACCGCTATATTGTTGACCACAAAAAAGGCGAATGGTTTATGAAGACCAGCCGCGACGGCACACCTAATTTGACAGACCCGAAGGTCTCGGAATGGAAATGTTCGTATCATAACACCCGAACTTGCTTAGAGACGATAAACAGGTTGAATGCCATTGGCAAATTATGATTTTGTGGCATAATTCCCTTTTATTATAAGTCAGCAAAACACTTGCATTTACTGATTTTCCCGCTAAACTACTTGGCTTTATGGTTCGCAGGACGTAACGTCTTATTACCTGAATTTTTAAGGAGAACATAGTGGAAACGAGGGTTAAAAGTGGTGTGTTGACGCCAATGAGGGCGGTTTTGGCCTCGGTGGTCGCCTTGTTGTGCGGTGTGCCGGCGGCTATGGCCAGCGAAGCCGATCTGATATTGCCAGACCTCAGGTCAGTCAAATTCTTCGGCGACAGGATTGACGGCTGGTCATTGTTAGTCGGTGGGCTGGTGATATGCGCCTTCGGTATGGTCTTCGGAATGGTGCAGTACTCCCATATTAAGAAAATGAAGGTGCATAAGTCGATGCTCGAAATCTCTGAGCTTATCTACGGCACCTGCAAGACATACCTGTTCACACAGGGTAAATTCATTATCGTCCTCTGGGCGCTCATCGCGGCAATTATATGGGTCTATTTCCACCTGCTGCGTGAAATGCCGAATGCCACGGTTGCTATAATCCTCGCATGCAGCTTGGTAGGTATCGCGGGCAGCTATACCGTCGCGTGGTTCGGTATGAGAATTAATACCTTTGCCAATTCACGCTCGGCCTTCGCAAGCTTGAAAGGCAAACCATTCCCGGTTTACGAAATCCCGCTCAAATCCGGTATGAGCATCGGTATGTTGCTCATCAGTATCGAGTTGTTCGTTATGCTCTGCATCCTTCTGTTCATCAACCCCAAATACGCGGGCTCTTGCTTTATTGGTTTTGCCATCGGCGAATCCTTGGGCGCATCCGTGCTGAGAATCGCCGGCGGCGTCTTCACCAAAATAGCCGACATCGGCTCCGACCTTATGAAAATCGTCTTTAACATCAAGGAAGACGACGCACGCAACCCGGGTGTCATAGCCGACTGCGCGGGCGACAATGCCGGCGACTCAGTTGGCCCGACCGCCGACGGTTTCGAAACCTACGGCGTTACAGGTGTCGCGCTGATATCGTTCATTCTGCTGGCGGTAAACCCGTCGGTGTTCCTGCCGACAGGTATCACAACTGCCGCAGCCACCACAGAACAAATGGCAGCGGCAACTGCCCAGGCAAGCACCACTCAGGTCTCACTGCTTGTCTGGCTTTTCGTTATGCGGCTTGTAATGATTTTCGCAAGCAGCGGGTCCTACTGGCTCAACGCCATCTCGGCAAAAGCCCGATTCCAGGACGTTGACAAAATGGATTTTGAGAAGCCGTTGTTGTCGCTTGTATGGCTGACCTCGTTTGTCTCAATCGGCCTGACCTACCTCGTTTCGTGGCTGGTCATACCGAATCTCGGCGACGGTTCAATGTGGTGGAAATTCGCCTCGATTATCACCTGCGGAACAATCGCGGGCGCATTGATTCCCGAATTAGTCAATATGTTCACAGCCGTCAAATCGGCCTATGTTCAGAACATAGTAAACGCGTCACGCAAGGGCGGGGCGCCGCTGACCATTCTCGCGGGCTTCTGCACGGGCAATTTCAGCGCATACTGGATGGGCCTGAGCATCATGGGTTTGATGGCAATCGCCTATGGCGTAAGCACGACCGGCCTGGATGTAATGATGATTGCCCCGTCGGTCTTCGCGTTCGGTCTCGTGGCGTTCGGCTTCCTCAGTATGGGGCCTGTAACAATAGCCGTTGACTCATTCGGGCCCGTTGCGGATAACGCACAATCCGTTTACGAGCTTTCACTGATTGAGAGTATTCCGAATATCAAGGCGGATATCAAAAAGGAATTTGGGTTCGAGCCGAATTTCGACAAGGCCAAGAGATTTCTAGAAGAGGCGGACGGAGCTGGCAATACCTTCAAAGCGACCGCAAAGCCCGTGCTCATTGGTACCGCGGTCGTCGGTGCGACCACGATGATTTTCTCAATCATCATAATTCTCACTCAGGGCCTAAAGCCCGAGCTTCTGGCAAACCTCTCGATTCTGCATCCGCCGTTCCTGCTCGGCCTGATGGCCGGCGGCGCGATCATCTACTGGTTCACGGCCGCTTCAACTCAGGCCGTATCGACCGGCGCATATCACGCCGTGAAGTTCATCAAAGACAATATCAAGCTCGAAGGTTCGACCAAGGCATCCAGCGAAGACAGCAACAAGGTCGTCGAGATTTGCACCAAGTTTGCCCAGAAGGGTATGATAAACCTGTTCTTAGTCATATTCTTCAGCACGCTTGCATTCGCCTGCCTTGACCCGTATTTCTTCATCGGCTACCTGATTTCAATCGCCTTGTTCGGCCTCTACCAGGCAATCTTTATGGCAAACGCCGGCGGCGCATGGGATAACGCCAAGAAGTACGTCGAAGTTGACCTCAGGGAAAAGGGCACCGCGCTGCACGCCGCAACCGTTATTGGCGACACCGTTGGCGACCCTTTCAAGGACACATCTTCTGTCTCGATGAACCCCATCATCAAGTTTAGTACCCTGTTCGGCGTTTTGGCTATCGAGCTTGCCCTTGTTTTGAGCAGAAGGGTCAATATCATCCTGGCGATTGTCTTTTTTGTCATCTCAGCGTTTTTCGTCGCCCGTTCCTTCTACGGAATGAGAATTAAAGACGAGGATTAATAACCACGGATTTACACGGTTTTTTGAAGCCCCCCGAATGTTTTCGGGGGCTTTTTTTATGGCAGGATTTTTTTTGTTTGTCATTTTCGCAAAAAAGTTTTTTGCTGAACTCGATATTTTAGCCGCAGGGGAGATTGCTTCGCTTCGCTCGCAATGACACAGAAATGTGCATTCTGTCATTGCGAGGAGCGGAGCGACGAAGCAATCTAATTTATAGGGCGGGGTTTGCCCCGCCGATGTTTTACTTAAGCAGCTTAGTGATGGTCTTAGCGATGCGTTTGGCGGCGGCGACAACCTCTTTCGTCGGCTGTGCGCCAAAGGTTAGCGTCTTTGGCTGTATGCCGATGATTATCGCCTGAAACTTGAATGACTCTAACAGATAACCAATTATTATCTTGAGGGGCAGTGAGTGCGTGCAAAATGACGTTCCGCCGATTGTGCCGGGTTCCATTATCTCGATATGTCCCGGCTCTTTATTAAGTTCGGCGGCGTCAATAATTATCAAATGCGTCGGCTGAAACTTTTTTATCTCGCCCGTGAGATTTTCTGGCGCCGTCTCGCCTATAAAAACCCGAACTTCCGGCAATGTAGTTTGCTCTGTGATTGTTTTCTCGATTTGCTGTGCCGCCAGAAGACCCGCGATGTCATCGCCGCGCAATTCCGAGCCGATGCCCAGCACGGCGACCCGCTTGGCATTTTCAAGTTTCTGTTTTAGGATATTTAAATCAGACACGGATTTACACCCTTCTTCGCCGAAGCGGCTACGCAGGGCAGGCAGATTTACACTGTTTATAATTTCAGTTCTCTGTGTCCTCTGTGCTCTCTGTGGCTAACCTTCTGTTTTAGAATCTTTGCCGGCATTTTCACCGAGAACTATCAGGAGTTTGCCATGTTCGAGCTGGGCCAGCTCGAAGTCAGGTGTGGCCTCGAGCGCCTTTTTGGGGCAGGTATCGACGCACTGGGCGCAGTACAGGCACTTGGCGAGGTCTATCTCGGCGATGAATTTCTTGTCGCCGATGGGTTTAATCGTAATCGCCGCGGACGGGCAATCCCTCATACACATTTTGCAGCCGATACATCTTTCCTGGTAGAACCGCAGTTTGCCGCGAAAATCCTTCGGCATCGGCTTTTTCACGAACGGATATGACGATGTCGCCGGCTTTTTGAAAAGCGACCGCAGAACCTGGCTTGCCATTTTTCCCGGTCTGAACATTATCTGGTAACTCCCTTAATAATCAGGTCCAAGAGGAACTGCAAAAACGCCAGAGGCGCGATAATCTTCCAGCAAAAGTTAATCATCTGGTCGATTCTCAGCCGGGCGACAATTGTGCGAGCCAGCGAGATGAGTCCTATTATGAACAGCACCTTTACGAGGTATAAGGCGAATCCCGCCGCCGGCCCATAGTGCAGACCGAAGGGCAGGAACACCGCTGCCAATAGCGACGCGCCGACGACCAGTTCCATATCAATCGCCAATCGGAACATCGCAAGCAATCGTCCGCTGTATTCTGTAAACGCCCCCGCGACGATTTCCGTTTCCGCTTCGGGTATATCGAACGGCACCTTTTCCAGCTTTCCCAGAAGGGCGATTATCGCGATTACAAATCCCACAATGTTAAACAGGATGGCCCACGG